>JAQYVU010000029.1 GCA_030145385.1 Desulfococcaceae bacterium | reverse complement strand
AAAGGCTTGAATGGCATCGTCGGCCGTGTGAATGCGTGAAAGAAAATCAAGGGAAGAATCTGAAAAGGACTGCACGCCGATATTGATGCGGTTAACGCCGGCCTGCCGGTAGCCTGCCAGTTTTTCCGCCGTCACGGTTCCGGGGTTTGCTTCTATAGTGATTTCTGCATTGACCGATAGCTGAAACCGATGGGCAGCAGAATCAATCAGAAGCTGAATCTGCTCCGGTTCCATCAGGGAGGGGGTTCCGCCGCCGATATAAATGGTATCAACATGAAACGGAAAATCCGCCGCCATACGCATCTCATCAATTATGGATTCAACGTAATTTGGTATTTTTTCCAGAGCCGTGCACGAATAAAAATCACAGTAATCGCATTTTTTGACACAAAACGGCACATGAATATATATTCCGCCCTTTTGTTTTTTTGCCTGAACCATCATTGAATTTTCAAATAAACCTTTTCATCAACTCACTGATCACATCATCGACATTCTCAGGATCAATGCCATTCTGGCGGCATGCTTCTTCCGCCCGGGTCACCAATTGGGAATTATTCATATCATTCAACCGCGAGAACAAACCCAACCGGCGGCCGACCTGGTAAAGCATCCGCTGGTGAGGATCCATTTCAAGAAATTTTCGGACCACGCCGGTGATTTTTTCTTTATCCTCCGGCAGCTTTCCTTCAACTTCTTCAAAAAGATTCAAAATATGATCGCTTTTGATGGTGCTGGTGACACCTTCTAAACTATCCAGAAATAATAATAATTCCCTGGCAGTTTCAACGTCGGTAAGTTTTTCAAACCGGCCGGAAGCATATTCATCATAGAGTTCAACACTGTTGGGAATTGCCAGGGTCCGGAGCCGGATAAAATCCGGATTAATTTGATTCAATGCATTTGCGGTTTCTAAAGCATGTGTTTTAGACAACCCTTTGCCTCCCAGTCCGGGCATGACGTATTCGGACAGTTCAATGCCGGCATTTTTTACTTTTTGCCCGGCTCTGATATGGGTCTTTTTATCCACGCCTTTTTTGACAAGCTTTAACACTTCATCCGAACCGGATTCCAGCCCGATATGAATCCGGTTGAGTCCGGCTTGTGCAAAAGACTTTAAATCTTCATCCGAAATACGGGCAATGGTGTGGGATCTGGCATAGGAAGTGATGCGTTCCACCCATGGAAAACACTTCATCAAAAGCCGCAGTATTTCGATCAGGTCTTTTGGCTTGATGATCAGACTGTTGGCATCCTGGAGAAAAACAGACTGCATGCCGCAGGCAAACCAGTTTACAGCGGCATGAAACGCCGGCCGTTCCGAAGTGTCCAGTTTTGCATTATAGTTGTTTAAGTCTTCACGGGAAATCTGACCGTTCTGATTCCCCATCTGCCTGAGCACATTGATATGACGGCTGATGTCATCAATATCCTGCTTAACATGGCCGACTGACCGCAAAGAAAAAGAAGCGCCTTTGTAAACCGGACAAAACGTGCACCGGTTCCACGGACAATTCCGGGTAATACGGATCAGAAGACTGTTCGCCTCGCTGGGCGGCCGAATCGGGCCCTGCTCAAATCCGCTGTATGTTTTTTCTTTTTCCCTTGAACCAGTCATAAATATGTGCTCTCCTTGCTAAACGATGTAAATTGGTCCGACTTTTTTATAACCTGAGTTGCGCTTTAACCATTTAATATAAACATATATTTTGATTGTACAAAAATAAATGAAAAAACGACTCATTTTTCTCGTAATTGCCGGACTGATAATCATTGGTTGCCCGCTATACTTTTGTGCGGATATTTATTTTTTTGCAAATCATCCGGCAGACCTGTCAAATCCCCAAACAGTAATTTTTCAAATTTCTCCCGGACAAAATTTCAGCAAAATCACGGATGATTTATTCACCAAAAAAATCATCTCATCTCCGGCAAAATTCAGGCTGATAGCCAGAATTAAAAAATCTGACCGGAAAATCATTGCCGGTGAATATGAAATCTCAAGGGCCATGACACCGCTTGCCATCCTGAAACAATTGACAGACGGGTCTGTCCGGCTTCACCGGCTGTCTGTTCCGGAAGGATTTAATATCCGTCAGATCGCAGAAAACGTTGAGGCTGCGGGATTTTGCAATAAAAATTCGTTTATCAGCGCGGCAACCGATAAAGAATTTGCCCGGCAAATAAAGATATCCGCGACAACCTTTGAAGGCTTCCTGTTCCCGGACACCTATTATTTTTCAAAAGATGTCTCGCCGCAGCAGATTATTGCTGCCATGGTTGCCCGGTTTCATGAAGTATTGCTGCCTGAATGGAAAGTCCGGGCACAGGAAATGGGATTTTCAGTCAATGAGATTATTACCCTGGCATCGATTATTGAAAAAGAAACCGGGGTGGCGACCGAACGGCCGATTATTTCATCGGTTTTTCACAATCGCCTCAAACAAAAAATGCGGCTTGCCACTGATCCGACGGTTATTTACGGGATAAAAAATTTTAACGGGAACATCACCAAAAAAGACCTGAACACTTACACGCCATATAACACTTACATGATTGCCGGCCTGCCCCCCGGCCCCATCGCAAACCCGGGATCAGAATCAATTAAAGCAGCGCTTTATCCGGCAGAAACAAAATATTTATACTTTGTAGCAAAACGCGACAAAACCCATTATTTTTCTTCCACCCTTGCAGAACACAACCGGGCGGTGAGAAAATATCAGTTGAGGCGTTAGGCTGAAGGTATTTAGACTGAAGACTGAAGGGTAAAGGAGAAAGCAATCAGAGCCGCGACCGTGAGGGAGTGAATGCGCAAAGGTGAAAAAAATCAGATTTCTTCAGCCTTCTACCTTAGGCCTTCAACCTGTTTGGCGCCCGGGAATAAACATCCATATCAAGTTCTCCGGCCGGCCTGTCCGGATCTTTCAAATAATAGTAACCGGTCGCGGCAATCATAGCGGCATTATCTCCGCACAATTCAATGGACGGCAAAAAAACAGTCAGGCCATACTTTTGTGCAGATACCGTCACGTTATCCCTCAGCCGCTGGTTGGCTGCCACACCACCGACCAACGCCACATGGCGGCACTTTTTTTCTCTGGCCGCCCGAATAATCTTATATGTCAGCACATCCACGACTGACTCCTGGAACGCAGCTGCGATATCGGCGGTCTGGTTTTGATACTCATCCGGATGGGTCTGGATATATCGATTGACTGCGCTTTTTAATCCGCTGAAGCTGAAATTAAACTCGTTTTTATCCAGATACGGTCGGGGAAATTTGATTTTTTCCGGATCACCGCTTTTTGCCAGATCTGAAATGACATTTCCGCCCGGATACCCCAGACCAAGCATTTTTGCGACTTTATCAAAGGCTTCACCAGCCGCATCATCAAACGTCTGCCCCAGGCATTCGACCTGGGTATGCGATGTTACATAATAGAGATTCGTGTGCCCGCCGGATGCCAAAAGTGCAATATAAGGGAACTCCGGTGACGGAGATTCTAAAAAGACTGAGTTGATATGTCCTTCAAGATGATCCATCCCCACCCAGGGGATATCCAAAGCATAGGCAAACGATTTTCCAAAGCAAAACCCAACCAGCAGTGCACCGATGAGGCCCGGTCCCTGAGTGACCGCAACGGCATCCACCTGATTCGCATCAAGTCCTGCCATCTGAAGTGCTTCGCTGACCACGGGCACGATCATCTCAATGTGCTTGCGTGAGGCAAGTTCAGGTACCACACCGCCGTAAGGATGATGAATTTCCACCTGGGAAGACACAACCGACGACAAAACAGTAACACCGTCTTCAACTATTGCGGCGGCCGTTTCATCACAGGAACTTTCAATTCCAAGAATTTTCATTATAATACCAAAAGATTAACACATTGCCTTTAAAAGAGACCGTCTTTTAAAATAAAAAAAGCCAGCGACCAGCATCAACTCAAAAGTTGATTCCATGCTGTCATCCCGGCTTGGAGCAAAACTTACGCTTAAATTTTATTTTTAATAAACCCGCTTGTCAGATCCACCCGACGGGTGAGAGGTTTTTCCGGGGACTCATGACTTGCAGCCGCCCGCTTTGCGGTTACCCTTCGCGATCCAGTCCAGTAAATTCAGGTATGCCGTGCGAATTCTGTTTTCAACAGGCTTCGGCACCTGATGCGTCGAAACCATCTTATCTTTTTTCAAACCCACCGCTTCACCGCTTACACCCAACAGACCCGCTTATCGTCTGTTTTTTTCGCCTGGACGACCTCACCGATGATATAGGCTTTTTCATTCATTCCCGCAACGCGCTCAACAACATCCTGGGCGGCATCTGCCGGGACAACAGCGATCATCCCGATACCGTTGTTAAACGTCCGCCACATCTCCGAATCTTTGATATTTCCGGCATCCTTTAGAAAGCCGAAAACCGGCGGAATGTCCCATGAGCCGCTTGTAATTTCCACGTTAACGGATGACGGCAGGACCCTGATGATATTCTCCTCAATGCCGCCGCCGGTAATATGGGCCAGACCGTGAATCGGCAGATCCTTGATCAGGCGCAAAATAACTTCCGTATATATCTTGGTGGGGGTAATCAGTTCTTCACCCAGGGTTTTTCCAAATTCCGGGATATAAGCATCCACTTTCAGTTTTAAAACATCAAAACAGACTTTGCGGACCAGGGAATATCCATTGCTGTGAAGACCGGATGACGCGATGCCGACAAGCTTGTGACCGACCCGGATTTCGGAGCTGTCCACGATTTTATCATTATCAACGATCCCGACGGAAAACCCGGCCATGTCGTATTCATTATTGTTGTAAAGACCGGGCATTTCGGCCGTCTCTCCGCCGATCAGAGCACATTGAGACTGGCAGCATCCCTCGGCAACGCCTTTAACGATATCAGCGGCGACACGGGGATTCAATTCTCCCATTGAAAGATAGTCCAGAAAAAAAAGCGGCTTGGCTCCCTGAACCACCACATCATTCACACACATGGCCACCAGATCAATACCAATGGTATCGTGCTTGTCCATCAGAAAAGCAATTTTTAATTTTGTGCCCACGCCGTCCGTTGCACTGACAAGCACCGGTCGTTTATAATCAGCCGTATTTAATGAGAATAGACCGCCAAACCCGCCGATCTCTCCCATAACCCCGGAACGGGGCGTTTTTGATGCAATTTTCTTTATTGCATCCACAAATACGTTTGCCTTATCAATATCAACACCGGCATCGGCATAGGTTAATGAATCTTTTGGATTACTCATTGGATATATTCGCCCTGAATTAATTTTTTCATTTACTAAAAAAATAGATTTGGTAACGTAATTTGCTCTAAAAGTCAAAACAATTTTTTTGACATAAACAGTTTAGTGGTGTAATTAAACACAACATTATTTATTATAAGCTATAAGTAAACAGATAAGAGGTTGAACATGAAATCTTTCGCAAGGCTGAACCGACTCCCAAAATATGTTTTTGCTGCTGTAAACAAAATTAAAATGGATGCCCGGCATGCCGGTGAAGATATCGTGGATCTGGGAATGGGAAACCCGGATTTAGGTACTCCCCAGCACATCGTCGATAAATTGACAGAGGCAGCGCAAAAGCCTCATAACCACAGATATTCGGCCTCGATGGGAATCAGAAAACTGAGAATGGCCATTGCGGACTGGTACAAACGGCGGTACGACATTGATATTGATCCGGAAAACGAAGCAATTGTCACCATCGGCGCCAAAGAAGGCATTTCCCATTTAATGCTGGTTGCCACCGGGCCGGGCGATGTGGTTTTGTCCCCGAACCCGACCTATCCTATTCATCCCTATGCATCGATAATTTCCGGGGCAGATGTCCGTTATGTGCCGCTGGGACCGGACACGGATTTTTTTGAAAATCTGATCGCCACCACCAAACAGTGCTGGCCCAAACCCAAAATGCTTATCCTCTGCTTTCCGCATAACCCGACCACGGTAACCGTGGAACTGGATTTTTTTGAAAAGGTAGTCGCATTTGCCAAAGAACATGATATTTTAGTCATCCATGACTTTGCTTATGCAGACATTGTTTTTGACGGATACAAACCGCCCAGTTTCCTCCAGGCCAAAGGCGCCAAAGATGTGGGTGTGGAATTTTTCTCCTTGTCCAAAAGTTACAATATGGCCGGCTGGCGCGTGGGATTCTGTGTGGGCAATGCGGAAACGGTTGGCGCGTTAAGACGGATCAAGAGCTATCTGGACTATGGTATTTTTCAGCCGATCCAGATTGCGTCAATTATCGCTTTAAATGGCCCCCAGGAATGTGTTTCAGAAATCTGCGATACGTATAAAAGCAGGAGAGACGCTCTGTGCAATGGTTTAAGCCGTGCCGGTTGGGAAATAACGCCTCCGAAGGCCACCATGTTTGTCTGGGCCAAAATTCCGGAACAATACATAGATCTGGGCTCTGTAGAATTTTCCAAAATGCTGATCCGGGAAGCCGGAGTTGCGGTTTCTCCGGGTGTCGGTTTTGGTGATTATGGTGATGAGTATGTGAGGTTTGCCCTGATTGAAAACAACATGCGCATCAACCAGGCAGTCAGGGGCATTAAAAAGATTTTGTAACGCGGGGCCTTCGATAAAGGAAAGACTTTTATGAAAGAAATTAAAATCGGCATACTTGGCTTGGGAACCGTCGGCACCGGAATCGCAAAAATCATATATGACAATGCGGAGCTGATCACATCCAGGCTGGGGGCTGCGCTGACACTGAAAAAAGCAGCCGACATTGACCTTGAAAGAGACCGCGGTATCGACTTTGCGGACGGCGTTCTCACGGCGGACCCTCTGGAAGTGGTCAATGACCCGGAAATCGATATTGTTCTTGAAATGATCGGCGGCGAAACAATTGCCAAAGATCTCATTTTAAAAGCCATTGATAATGGGAAACATATTGTTACCGCCAACAAGGCGCTGCTTGCGTCTTCCGGAAACATGCTCTTTACAAAAGCCGCCGAAAAAGGTGTTTCCATTGCGTTTGAACCCAGTGTCGGCGGGTGTATGCCGATCATTAAAACCATACGGGAAAGCCTGGTCGGCAATCGCATTGCCTCCATTTCCGGAATCTTAAACGGCACATGCAACTATATTTTATCCAAGATAACCAACGAAGGGGTTTGCTTTGAAGACGCATTGGCCGAAGCCCAGGCAGAAGGATTTGCCGAAGCGGATCCGACATTAGATATTGAAGGATTTGACACAGCGCACAAACTGGCGATTCTTTCATCCATTGCCTATGGCACACAAATAAATCTCAACGATATCTATGTTGAAGGAATTACAAATATCACTGCCACGGATATCGAGTTTGCAAACCAGTGCGGCTACAAAATCAAGCTGCTTGCCATAACAAAATTTACGAAAAATGCCATTGATGCCAGGGTTCACCCGACCATGATCCCGTTTTCCAACCCTTTGTCCAATGTCAACGGGTCATTAAACGCCGTGACCATTTCCGGAGATGCGGTCGGCGACATGATGCTTTACGGTCATGGTGCCGGGATGATGCCCACAGCCAGTGCCGCGATCAGCGATACCATTGATATCGCCCGGGACCTGCTATACGGCACCCATACAAGAGTTCCCATGCTATCGTTTCAGATGGAAAAAATCAAAAAAATACCCACCCAGCCGATTGATGAAATATCATCCTATTATTATGTCAGATTTTCTGCCATTGATCAGCCGGGCGTGCTTTCAAAAATCTCCGGGATTCTGGGCGACCATGGCATCAGCATCAAATCAGTCCATCAGACGGAACGGAAATTAAACGGGGCGGTTCCGATTTTCATGCTCACTCACCGGGCAAAGGAAGCTGAAATACAAAAAGCCCTGTCCAAAATTTCATCATTGGACATTATTACGGGTGCGCCTTCTTTGATCAGAATTGAAGGGTCCAATTAATTCAACAATCGCTTTAATGAAATAAATCAACAAGGATAATTTTATGTATATCATCTGCTCAGACCTTGAGGGCGTCTTTGTGCCTGAAATCTGGATTAATGTGGCAAAAAAAACCGGCATTGAAGAGCTCAGACTGACCACGCGCGATATCTCTGATTATGATGTTTTAATGAAAAAACGCCTCGGCATCCTGAAAGAGCACAATCTGAAACTGGGCGACATCCAGGCAGTCATTAAAAAGATTGATCCCCTGGAAGGGGCGGTTGAATTCCTGAGCTGGATCCGTGAGAATTACCAGGTCATCATCGTCTCCGATACTTTTGTGGAATTTGCCAGCCCGTTGATGGAAAAACTGGGCCGGCCCACACTGCTTTGCCACTCCCTGATCGTTGAACCCGACGGCTCCATCTCCGGCTATACCTTAAGACAGCAAGACGCCAAACGAAAGGTTATCCAGGCGATGAAAAACCTGAGCTACCAGGTTCTGGCGTTTGGTGACTCGTACAACGATATTAACATGCTCAAGGAAGCGGATGCATCCTTTTTATTCCGGCCGCCGGCAAATGTTATTGAAGAATTCCCGGAAATTCAGCCGACCGATGACTACAGCCAGTTAAAAGAATGGATCACGAAAGCAACTTCAAAGTAACCTTATGGCTCAAGGAATTGACTTACAATCCTTTCCTTCAGCCTTTGACCTTCTACCTTCAACCTGCTTTATAAATGTTTGATATCAAAAAAACCGACACCGGCGTATGTTTCAAAATTTACGTTCAGCCGAAAGCCTCTAAAAACGCGATTGTCGGTCTGCATGATGATGCATTAAAGATTCGCCTGACCGCCCCGCCGGTTGACGGGGCAGCCAACAAGCTGTGCCTTAAATACCTTTCCAAGATAACGGGGATTTCCAAATCAGCTTTTGAAATTACGGCCGGCCACACAAGCCGCAAAAAACATATTCTGATTCAATGTCAAAACGGCACCCTGTCCCATAACGAGGTAATTGAAAAAATTAAAAAACTGATTAGCACAAAAACATCTTGACAACATCACAACAATACAGCTATAAGAATATTCTTTGATGCGGGGTGGAGCAGTCTGGTAGCTCGTCGGGCTCATAACCCGAAGGTCCATGGTTCAAATCCATGCCCCGCTACCACAAAATAATATAAAGGGTTACGATTCATTTCGTAACCCTTTTTTTGATGGCTTCGTAAAAAGTCCCATCTACTGCGTTGTAACGGTTTTTCAGTCTCTCAATATACTACATGTATTATCTTGAGCCTGAAAAACCACTACGCCTTGTATATGGATTTTTTACTTTGCCATCCGAGCTACTTTTTACGATTTCATCTTTTTTTATGCCTTAAAATTTCATACCCCACACACGATAAAATTTTGATGCTTAGCTTTTCATTATCTCTCCTCCAGATAAACGCTGAAATAACCCCGTCAATATTCTCGGAGTTAAATAGTGAGCGCTTCGGAGTTCTTTGCACAGCGTTTTAAAGACAGTTTGTTTTTCACTCATAGGCATCTTCTTTATCTATCGGCAATTCCATATACGGACTTTAGCGTTTGAACCACATCCGCCACACCAACACCTTGTATGCCAATATTTTTCAATAAGCTCCTGTCCATCTCAGGCGCAACGGATTCCAGGAATTCGCGCACATCATCCTGGATCGGCCGGGCCAACTCAATTTCTAAATCTGGCGGTAAGATCTGATACAGGCGCAATACATCGGTCCGATGTTTTCGGATATCTCTGCTGTCAACGTGTTCGCCGTTTTTCTTTCGTTTCGTCAAGTCCAGCCATGCCCGGGCTTTTAACGGGATCAGGCATTCTTCACCGACGATGGAGACGCCACCGATCTCCCGTTTGTGCTGATGAATAAAGTCATAATAGTTCTCATCCATTAAAATAGCCGATAGGCTTGAAACATCTTCACCAATGGGAATCGGCGTCAGCTGGCTGTCTTCTCCGAGAATTGATATGTCAGGCACCCGTGAGAACAGCTCCAGCATGACCGGATAGCCGGGTTGTGCCGGTTTCCGGAAACGATAAAAGCTTTTTGCACCATCACTTTGTTCCTGAAATTTATATTCACCGGCCTTGATGAATTCCCAAAAGGCGTTCCCGAAATCCGGGTCCAGGGCTTCAAGGCAAAGGACGATATCCAGGTCCTTTGTCGCGCGAGGTGCAATTCCCGCGTCATCCAGCACCAGCCAGGCCGCTGCACCACCGATCAGAATGTAGCGATCCTGGTAACCGGCAAAGTGGGCGGCAAATTTACCCAGGCCTACAACCATACTGTTTTCTCCATCATTTCCCCTAAAGCCATTTCCAAACGTTCATCTTCTTCATCCTGCAAGCTGAGATAGAGAGAAAAAGGATCAACGGGACCGTTTTTGAGAAACAGTGCCGGGTCATAACGCCACAACTGAATGCGGCAGGTCCCCACGTCTTCCACGGGAATTTGCTCGACCCTTTTAACGAGTTTTTTCCAGTTGCGTCGGCCCAACGCATAGACCGGTTCCCTTGGGGGGACCAGCATGCTCCGTTCCGCCAATGCGGTTTCTCCCGCCTTAATTTGCAGGTCCGGGGATAACAGTTCCTCTTTTATGCGGACTGTTTTACGCACTGGAGTACGCAGATACGGCAAGGCTTCCTGCCACAGGATGCGCCGGTCTTTGCCGAAATCAAGCAACCGCTCACGACCTTCACGGCTTACCCGGCCCAAACCACGGGCTTCGATCTCATCCAGCACCCGGGTCATGGACATACCGGCGTAACTAAGTTGATCGGCCAGCGCCTTGGGCGTGACCGGTGCTTTTATATTGCCGTTTAACGCATAGATCAGAACCGCCTGTGCCGCAGGCGTAAGCGTTTCAGGTTTGACAAAAGTTCTTGCTGTTTTTCTGGCTTGCGCGGCGACCCCTAATTCCGGCCAATACATTTGTTGCCCGGGAACTACGAAAGGGATTTGCCGCTCGACCAGGCGACGACGGGTATATCCCGGCAGCTCAGAAGCAACCAGACAATACGCATCCAAAGATATATCATTTCGCATAATCTGCCGCAGATGCTTTTCAAATACAGCCGGGCGGAAATTCTGGGCATCCTTGAGCAGGATGCCCAGAAAAGCGCGGCCACCGACAATAACTTCCCGCAAGGCATATTGCTGGCTTAAATATTGAGGCAATGCCCGAGGCACAACTGTACCCCAGGTGGCAGGCAGACCAGCCACTTTAGAAATGTATGCTGTAAATTGTTGGGCTAAATTTTCCATAATAAGAACGATAACTTTTTTTTGCACAATAACATTATAAAAGTTATCGTGCAATATAAATGTTATCTAAATGATTTCTATCAATTTTTAGTCATCACTCTTTTTATTACGCTCAAACTTTCAGATAGAGCGCCTCCATTTCCAGATTTACTCTTTTCCTGTATATAGTATATTTCGAAAGAACCCACACCACATAAAGATTCACGCTCAAATAACCCGAGTTTTGCGGATCACTTTTTAGCAACAAAAAATTTTGCGGATCACTTTTCCAAAAAAATGATCCGCAAATTAATTAGTGATGAAAATATTAGCAATAATTTATCTTTTCAGGCACCAAAAGAACAATATCGGTGGAGACAGGGAAAAGACAGTAAGAGCAAACAAACAGATAAAAGGTCCGGATTTTTCGACTCCGTGAGGAAATGGAATCCTATATCGCCCGTTTTGATGCTGAAAAGCGCGATATAGCCCCTCAAAACCCCCATTTTTAGAGAAAGATGCCTGATATCAAAGAGATTAGCGCGGTCCGACCCCCTGATAAAAGATGGGGAATATAACCCGTTTCAATCCACACGCCCGCATGGGGCGCGACTGGCAGGAAACAGCGAGGGCGGTTAACCAGCGTGTGTTTCAATCCACGCGCCCGCATGGGGCGCGACCAGCCGCCAGCCTGAATGTCCCCACTATATACCTGTTTCAATCCACGCGCCCGCATGGGGCGCGACATAGATATATGATATGTAAATAAACCAGACATAGTTTCAATCCACGCGCCCGCATGGGGCGCGACAACCTTTTTTTTCCACCCCTCAATGGTTTTCCATGTTTCAATCCACGCGCCCGCATGGGGCGCGACCAACTGAAAAAGATTTACAATGGATTGATATTGAGTTTCAATCCACGCGCCCGCATGGGGCGCGACAAAATGAAAGCTCTTAAATTCCATAATATGGAAGTTTCAATCCACGCGCCCGCATGGGGCGCGACCCAGATATTTACGCGGATTCCGTCCGTTGACGTGGTTTCAATCCACGCGCCCGCATGGGGCGCGACCTGATGATATCCCCAACTATCCGGCTATTATATGGTTTCAATCCACGCGCCCGCATGGGGCGCGACCACAATGAGTGTAAATCGGAAAAGTATGACTATGTTTCAATCCACGCGCCCGCATGGGGCGCGACAACCGACGGCACCGACTGCGAAGTCGAAATATGGGTTTCAATCCACGCGCCCGCATGGGGCGCGACCGTCAATCCCGCCCATGGCCTGGGATAGATCCAGTTTCAATCCACGCGCCCGCATGGGGCGCGACCTCAGCCCATTGACGCGGTCCCGGTCATTGAACGTTTCAATCCACGCGCCCGCATGGGGCGCGACGATACGGATCCGGAACCGTTGATCCGGACACGGGTTTCAATCCACGCGCCCGCATGGGGCGCGACGATGAAAAGTTGACGATTGAACAGGTCAGAATCGTTTCAATCCACGCGCCCGCATGGGGCGCGACTAATGTTATCCCGACTGAAGTCATGATGAAAATGGTTTCAATCCACGCGCCCGCATGGGGCGCGACAAACAAACTTCCATTTCTTGATTTTAGATGGATGTTTCAATCCACGCGCCCGCATGGGGCGCGACTCTTTTAATTTATTGGTATCTAAAGACACGATTTGTTTCAATCCACGCGCCCGCATGGGGCGCGACAATACCAACGTGTAATTGTTACATGGATATGTTTGTTTCAATCCACGCGCCCGCATGGGGCGCGACCTTTTTCTTCAAAATGCCGGCGTTCGCCTTCCGTGTTTCAATCCACGCGCCCGCATGGGGCGCGACTCCCTGGGAGGTTTGTTTTATGGAAAGGAAAGCAGTTTCAATCCACGCGCCCGCATGGGGCGCGACGCGGAAACCCTGCGCGAACGATACGAGAAAAAAGTTTCAATCCACGCGCCCGCATGGGGCGCGACGGCCTCGAAATCGTCATTGACCACCGAATACTTGTTTCAATCCACGCGCCCGCATGGGGCGCGACACGAGAAATATCAATCCAGGATATCAGAAATCAGTTTCAATCCACGCGCCCGCATGGGGCGCGACCGACATGGCGAAAGAGCTTTCCATGGTTGAGCGGTTTCAATCCACGCGCCCGCATGGGGCGCGACGGATTTAAACGCCCGGCCATTGTCCAGGTAGACCGTTTCAATCCACGCGCCCGCATGGGGCGCGACGGGCGAAGTCGGGCAGTTCTTCGGTGTTTCACGGGTTTCAATCCACGCGCCCGCATGGGGCGCGACGACCAAACCGCACCACAAAAGCACATTGTGAAAAGTTTCAATCCACGCGCCCGCATGGGGCGCGACCGGGGATTCGGTGATCCGCCGTGCCGGTACTGCCAGTTTCAATCCACGCGCCCGCATGGGGCGCGACATTTGACATCGGTTTCTAAGATATCGGACATTTGTTTCAATCCACGCGCCCGCATGGGGCGCGACGAATTAATATGAAACAATTACAACTTTTTAAACGTTTCAATCCACGCGCCCGCATGGGGCGCGACTGCACAGGGTATGCGGTTTACGTCTGATCCTGTTGTTTCAATCCACGCGCCCGCATGGGGCGCGACGTTTACGATCTAAGGTTCGCCACGATGATGGCAAGTTTCAATCCACGCGCCCGCATGGGGCGCGACCGGGGAGTCAGGTCATAGCATATAAGGCAATCGCTGTTTCAATCCACGCGCCCGCATGGGGCGCGACCATGCCGAAGGCGCGGTCATGGAGTTATTATCCAGTTTCAATCCACGCGCCCGCATGGGGCGCGACGAAAAGGTGGCGGGCGGTGATCCGGAAATCGATGTTTCAATCCACGCGCCCGCATGGGGCGCGACTGGATGCGATCGCGGCCAACCGGAAAATGAAAACAGTTTCAATCCACGCGCCCGCATGGGGCGCGACAATAGAATCAAATGGCATGTGTGTAACCCTCAGCGTTTCAATCCACGCGCCCGCATGGGGCGCGACCAATCCAGCAGCTAATAATCCCCAGACCGGGGGAGTTTCAATCCACGCGCCCGCATGGGGCGCGACTTGGTTGAGCTGTAAAACTGTCCCAACTAAAAAAGTTTCAATCCACGCGCCCGCATGGGGCGCGACTTTACCACCCGGGTTGGCCGGGCGGTGATATTGAGGTTTCAATCCACGCGCCCGCATGGGGCGCGACCAGACCGATGTTATATGACAACTCTGATGATTTGGTTTCAATCCACGCGCCCGCATGGGGCGCGACTCACAACCGGAAACCGCCGTATACCCCATCAGTTGTTTCAATCCACGCGCCCGCATGGGGCGCGACCCTTGAGTCCGGTTCGGGTAAACGGTCCTTAACTGTTTCAATCCACGCGCCCGCATGGGGCGCGACTAGAGTCGGATATTATTGACTTGTATCAAGCCAGTTTCAATCCACGCGCCCGCATGGGGCGCGACCTGGTGATGCGGGGCGTTATAAGGATTTTAAGATGTTTCAATCCACGCGCCCGCATGGGGCGCGACGGAACCGACCGAAAAGACCGGCAAGTAAAAAACGTTTCAATCCACGCGCCCGCATGGGGCGCGACAAACGTTATCAATCAGGAGGGTTTACTATGGGAGTTTCAATCCACGCGCCCGCATGGGGCGCGACGACGCCTGTTATTGTAACGAAACATTGGGTCTGTTGTTTCAATCCACGCGCCCGCATGGGGCGCGACGTGAAAGTCGCGTTGCTGGTTCAGGAACCGAAAAGCGTTTCAATCCACGCGCCCGCATGGGGCGCGACGGGAAACGGGCCTTAGTGGTACAGCATCGGGACGTTTCAATCCACGCGCCCGCATGGGGCGCGACGGTAAACTTTAAATCAGTATATATTGGAGGGTATGTTTCAATCCACGCGCCCGCATGGGGCGCGACAAGAAATAAAATACGAAAAGTGTATTTTTATACGTTTCAATCCACGCGCCCGCATGGGGCGCGACTTCGGCTACAGAATAACCGGCCCGTCTGGGGTGTGTTTCAATCCACGCGCCCGCATGGGGCGCGACGGACTACCGCATAATTTAATTTTCAATGATCGTGTTTCAATCCACGCGCCCGCATGGGGCGCGACTGTTAATATTTTAAGTCTTTTGTTTTTAAGTAAATAATTATCCACGTACGCGAATCATCGATTCTTTTTGTCATCTGCTCAATTCTAACAACAACGTGACCGATAATATTTTGATACTGTTAATAAAAATTCAAATGCGAACATCCCTGCAAAATTATGATATCTTAAGGTTCGCGGACTTATTTCAGATAATCAGCGTTCCTTCCATATCAACCGCCGGTTTTGCCCCGATATGTTCTATGCGGCGCTTCCATTTTGATCCTAAAAAATAAAATCTCAGGCTGTCATATTCGGGATCGATTTCCGAAACCAGTCGGTTTCGTAGCTCGGTCCATTGTGCCGGATCAACAATGCACTCAAACACGGAATACTGAACCCTCTGTCCGAAGTCCTGGCAGGCTTTTGCAACCCGCCTTAAACGCCGTTTGCCTTTTTTTTCTTCAGACACGTCATAACTCACAAGAACAAGCATATGATCCTCATCATTTCCAAATAAAGGCGGGATAACCGTCTAAATCGCCTCGCAGATAGCGGGCAAACAGCAAGGCCTGAACAAAAAAGACAAGCCCGACCTGAATTTTTTCTTTAATGAACGGATGCATAATTTCATCCTGTTTACGCTTTTGGTAGGCTGCCAAAAGTGTTTTGCGCGTATCATCATCCATCAGAACCGCTCCTGTTTCGGTTTTTTTAAATCCTTTTTTTGACACCTGGGAAAGGTTGATCAAAGATAACGCCAGCCTGTCTGCTATAAAAGGCCGGAATTCCTCCATCAAGTCCAGGGCAAGACCATGACGTCCGGGCCGGTCCCGGTGAAGAAACCCAACCGACGGATCAAGCCCGACGGATTCTATTGCCGAACGCACATCATGCATTACAAGGGTATAGATAAAAGAAAGAAGACAATTGACCCTATCCGTGGGCGGCCGCTTGTTTCTGCCGTTAAAGGTAAAATCTTCTTTTTGCGAAACAATCAGGTGATCAAAAGCATGAAAATATGCGCGAGCAGTATCGCCTTCAATCCCCCGAACCATATTCAGCGGCAAATCTGTTTGCATCTGCTTCAGTGATGTTTTGATTTTCTCAGAAACACGGGTAGCTTCTGCTGCATCAATTTTCTCCCCATGATCCCTTAATGCCCGTTGAACGACTGCCCGGCAATTGGCAAATTTTCCGATAAGGATTGATCTTGCAATTGTTGATGATTTTGCTAAATCGTCCGCCCATCGGAACTGTTCTCTTCTTAACAGCACATTGCCGGAAACCGGGCCTCTGACAGCGGCAAGAAATCGTCCGTATTCCGTCAGAAAGCTCACTGTCACATCCCGTTGGGCGCACATGCCGAGAAGAAAGGGGCTGCATGCTACATTACCGAAACACACGATTCCGCCAAGATTATGGATCGGCAACCGCATTCGGACTTCTTTTTCAATCTTTACCAGAACCGTTTCCCCTTCTTTTGACAGATAGGCGCCCTGGGTTGTTACAAACAATGTGTTTAATAATTTTTTCAATCTTTCACCATTGCAGAAATATATCGGGCCACGGAACGTTTTGCCGTAACCGCTTTGGGCATGCAGATATCAAAAAAGGAACAGGTATCGCACTTTTTTGCATATACCGGCGCGGGTGTGCGGCCTGAGCGAATAAGATCATGCAGTCTTCTGGCCGTATCAATTGTTTCTTCCCGGATTGCCGTATCAAAAACAACTTCCTGACGCCGGCGGTTTTTTCCGTAAAAAAGCGCACCAATAGGAACGGAAATACCGGTCATTTCTTCAAGACAAATTGCCTGAGCACACAGCTGAACCTTGTCACAATTATCTTTTTTGGGCTTTCCTCGCTTGTATTCCACCGGAAACGGCAGCCGGCATTTTTGGCGTTTTCCCTTTACCGGCAACACCAGATTCTCATTCAACACGTTTACGTTTTGAATATCAGTTAAATGATACTCCACCACATCGGCCTGACCGGTTATGCCCAAGGTAAATGAACGGATCGGCACACTGAATTCAATTCTGACAGCCCCTCTGGATTCCCTGCCGCTGGAATGAACGCGATCATGCATCACCCGCCCTTCAGCCGTAAACCGGTTTTCAAACCAAAGCTGTTCAATATGAATCAGGGCACACTGCCGCTCGCAAAACAGCAGGTGTTGTAATGCGGAGAGCATGAGCAGGTCGTCAGGGAGATATGACAAAATTGCTACTCCGTTTGATTTAAATTTTTTCGATCATTTCAACACCGGCAGGCGCGGCACCTATCGTTACTTCATAATCATTAAATGATCGGGGTGGCATTTCTTTATCACCTGCGCGGTTGACTTTAATCAGGTCAAATAATTTATGTGCCGGCGCATTCCCGAGTTCAGAATCATGTTTGAAAATAATAAGTTTTCTGGCTGCCATTTCACCGCGTGCGGCCGAGCGATCATGGTCGAACATACTTTGCAAAGCATTCCAGAATAGCTCTAAATCTTCTTCAGAAAAACCGGTTTGTTTTGCCAACGGGGCTGAAATAAAACCATGAGCTTCGTACAGGCCATAAGGGACTATCGATTTTCGAGCACCCAGTCCTTTGTCATTCGGTTTGTCGACACTGACAGCGGCTGTACGGAACATTGAAATATCAAGTCCTAAAATCGAATCAAGACTCGTTGCAAAACCAAACTGTATTGGCCCCCTGACCTGCCCACAGGTTTTATCGCCCGTTGACATAACGGAACCAAATGTCCGGACATCATAAAAATTTTTGCACATCCATTTTTTTGCCATAACATCTTTGCTATCAATAAAAAGTTCTTTTAATTTTGCTATGGCAGCATCAGAAAAGCCTTTTAACTTAATCACAGCCTTTTTTGCCTTATCTAAATCTGTGCTAAGTAACAAAAAAATACCGTCATTTTCAAACCCAACACCATCAGGGTATCCCTGAAAATTTTTTAGTTCATCACGCAAATCGGCAGGCACATGTACATGCAGTTTTTCTTTATTAACTGCTAAATGAGCTCGTTTATGATTTTCCGAAAGGAATGCGCCTTCACGCACATGAATCTCAAAAGGGGAGACATTCTTCTTTACCAAGTCGACATAATTCCTAATCTTACGTTTCAGACATACATCTGTAACGATTCCCTTACCAGTCTCAGGATCAATACGTGGAAGGTTGCCGGCATCCGGATCACCGTTTGGGTTTCCATTTTTTACATCAAACAACAACACAAACTCATATCGGTTTTTAATTGCTTCACTCATTTGCATCTCCTTTATTATTGGAATTCTTTTTAGCGGTAGCTTGTCTTATTTCGCTCTCGATCGCATTTTTTTGCTGATAATAGGCAATTGCAAACAGACCTTGTTGCTTCATATTCAAGTGGGCAGGAAAATTTTTAATTTCATCCATAATTTTAGCAATTCTTCGATCTGATATATGCCCGGAATCTGCCTTTTCAATATGTTTTTGGGCAAGAAACAGTAATCGGGGAAATACACTTTCAGGCATAGAGGCGGCTGAACCATAAAAACGATCTTTGATTGTTGATTTTGCGCCGGGTATGGCATCCTGCTGTGCTTTTTCAAGCACTGCAAACAAACGCCCCAGCAAATAGGCAATATCTTTGTTCTCAGTATCCAGTGACATAGGCACCTCCATTTTATAATTTCGTTTCAGTACGGCTTTTAGAATAGAAGATCTTAGATGATTTACATTTTGTATTTGTTTCCCGGTTTGTTTATTCTTTTTCGCCTGATCCGCCCGTATACGATACATTACTCCATTAAATAAATTTGAAGGGTAATTGACGCCTTCAAGAATCGAACGCATTAACGCACCGCTTAAAACAGGTGAGATGTTTTTGGATTCACGCGCAGTTTCATTCAATAGATGCCAGAGGCCCGGAAATTGAATATCTTGATCTGAATATCTCTCAATTTGAAGATCATTGAAGTGACGTCCAAGTTGTTTTTTTAACTGGAAAACAGAACGGACATGCCAGAAGCGGACGGCAAGACGGGCCTTATTTAAGGAAAGTCCTAAAATGTAAGTTTTAATATCTCCATCAGGATCATCCGGATTGGCGCCTTTCTGGACAGCTTCAAGAAACTTTTGAAGTTGAACATTGTCAGTTCCGTTGCTTTGTGGGTTAAGGATAACGCCCATAAATGATTCAATGGGGGATGCTCTCTCTGTCCAGAAGACTGTGGTTGCGTCACCGATTTTGACACGCTGAGATCTACTGCGAAGCAAAAATTTCAGTGCAGTTGCACTCTTAAATTCAGCATCAACACTAATGGGGGCATTTGCACCTCTATTTTTCCCATAAGATTCATAGGCTTTTTCATTAAAAGATACCAGAGACGCACCAGACCCAAATTTAAACTGGGAATATTGAGGCTGGATGGGTTGTATTTTCCCGTCAATAAAATTGATACCTTTATCATAATTTTCTTTTTCAATATAAGTTGTCCAAGTTTTTTTGACGGCTTCTCGTTCATGGATAAATCCGTTTTCCCCTTCAAGTTGAAAAGCAATCCATTTGCCATGGGTTCCGCTTATTTCTTTCCAGAATGGGAGATCAACTGAGTCTATGGCCTTCCAGTGTTTTAAAAAAGCACTGACTGCAAGAATACCTGGATCATTGGAGTCAGTGCAGACCTCTTCAATTATTGCTTTGAACGATTCATGATGTATTTTTTTGGGGGAAGTTCCTGACATTCCAAATATATAATCTGCTTTGTCGACCATAAAATTGGGTACTGTAGCCGCATTACCAGAACGGACGTTTACTTTATTAGAATAAGGCACGGTTGATGGTTTAAAATCATAGGCATTTGCATTGACCTTTATGCGCAAATCTTTTGGGTCTCCTACAATCTGCCCATTTCTATTAAGGACAATAGCAAAACCGATATCTTCAACACTGAAACCAAAAGGTGGGACATCACCCTGTTGGAGCAAACGATCATAGTATGAAATCAAGGAAGGAAAAATCATGAAACCACCTCCTGATTACAATCGATGATACCGTCATTCATTATCGCACGAAAAAAATGTGGAGTCATATTATCCTGAAAATCAATGTCATGAAGCATATAACCTAAATCTTGTTCTCCCGTTAATTGAGATTTTGGGATATCATCGCACCACTCAAAATGAACAGGAAACTCCCTGCATCCAAAGTAGGGACGATGAAAACACTGTCCTTTTTTAACTCGCCGTTCAAAAATTGCCAGATGTTTGCCTGGGTCAGAATCTTCATTACCTTTCAGTTCAAAATGGGCCTCAATAATGTAATTCACATTTTTTAAAACCATGGATGCCCTCTGTTGCCGATCTTTTTCAATGTACTGGCAAACAAGTGTATTCCCTTCTCTGATTATATTTCCCGAAATCGACGCCTTGTTTGACAGCTCATTGCGGCGAATATTTTCAAATCGGACCTTATTTAAGACGTGAATGCGGTCCACTATCCACCGAATGGCCGGTTTCCAGTAAATTGCTTCCAGGATTCCACGTGCAGCAGATGGTGTCATGACATCATAACTGACACGCTCTACTTTCATTTCCGGCCTTGAAAACAGGGCGTAATCACCCCACACGCGGAGTTTAATTCCATAGCTCATGTTTGACCTCCTTGATATTAAACGACAAAGGCTTCACCTTCCGGCGGCTCAGATATCAGACCGGTTTCATCGGAATAGAGTTCCGGAGAACTCAGCACAAAGATGCCCGGTTTTGGTGTTTCAAGCCAGCCTGTCAATGCATCTATTTGATAAGGATATATTTGAACGGTATATTGCTGGAGCTTTCTAAAAACTAAAGTGCCATATTCTATGAATTCCAGTTGTTTCACCAGGTCTATGGCCTTGTCTTCTATCGCAATAATAATGGGGATGGATTCTGTTTCAATCATCTGAAATTTTGAAATATCCTTAAACTGGATATCCCCTCTGAATCCATGGAGGCATTTTTCGACAATTTCACCCTTATCCATGCGATGTTCATTGTGCCAATAGTAATTGAGAAAATATTCGTGGATACATTCCGGTTCAAGCAGTTGCCCGGAAAACCTGCTCAGCAATTCCTCTGCACATTGTGATGTCTGCCTGAAAAAACTATGTGAGGGTTCGTCTTCAAACTTAAAAATTTTCACTTGCCCTTGTTTGATTTTTCCTTCTCTATTACAGCGACCTGCTGCCTGGGCAATGGAATCCAATCCGGCGATAGCGCGGTACACAACTGGAAAATCGATATCAACCCCGGCTTCAATCAATTGAGTGCTGATTACCCGACATGGTAATTTTTGTTTTAAGCGATCCCTGATTTCAGATAATTTATTGGATCGGTGCTTGGGGTACATTAATGCGCTTAAATGGAAATTTCCTTCTTGTTCAGGAAGCAACTCAAATAGATTGGATGCCTGTCTGCGCGTGTTAACAATACAAAGAACCTGATCATGATTTATTAATTGATTTGCAATATCCGGTTCATCGGATTTACCGATAAAATCCTCTTGGGTGCGTTTCAATGCGCCAAACAGCTCAGGAATATCTTTAACTATTTCGGTTACGTTTTTTAGACCGGATTTAAAATTTTCAGAATATTTAATTGCCGGTTGCGTTGCAGTGCATAGCACAGCAGTGACACCGTAATTTAAAGTTAGTTCTTTTAAAACTTCCAGACAGGGTTTCAGTTTTTCCACCGGAATGGTTTGTACTTCATCAAATATGATGATGCTTTCAGCCACATTATGAAGCTTCCGACATTTTGAAGGCTTTCGGGCATAAAAAGAATTAAAAAACTGAACATTTGTGGTTACGATGACAGGCGCATCCCAATTTTCAGATGCAAGCCGGGTTTTCCAATCAGAATCATCCGGTATGAAGTTGCAATGATGCTCCAGCACCGCATCTTCTCCAAGAATATCTCGAAAAACAGAAGCATTCTGTTCTATGATGCTGGTGAAAGGAATTACATAAATAATTCTTCGCTTTTTAAATTTTGAAAGCCTGGCATGCTCTAATGCAAAAGCAAGTGAAGACAGCGTTTTTCCTCCGCCGGTCGGGACCGTTAAAGAGAACAGACCGGAACTGCTTTTTGCTGCTTCTAAACAATCTTTTAATACAATTTCACGCTGGCGATTTACATGCGTATTCTCTGAATTATTGCGCATTTCAGTAAAATTTTTAAAAAACCGATCATATAAATCCATTATTGATGGATACGTTAATCGCCAGGCAGATTTTTCATTATCTAAAAAGGCCTCAGTATCCAGGTAATCCGCATCAACAAGACATGAGAAAATCATTCTGACAAAAAACTGAAGTTGGAAGCCAAAACGTTCTGCTTCGATCTTTTTTAACGGGAGACTGTTTTCAAGTTTTGGATTTTTAAGGGGAAATTTTATCTCAGGCAATTGTTCTTCAAGTCTGGACTTCAGGCTTGTTTGTTTATCTTCCGACCAGTTGGAAAGTCCGCCATGATGCCCAGCAATACAATATGATAGAAGTTTTCCTGCCTGCGGCGAAAATTCAAATAATCTCTTGGCTCCATGAATTGCGTGATTGACATGCCCGGTATAGAATTCAGAAAATCCATCTTTAACATCATTAACCCGCCGCAACCATGCCTGCCATCCTCTTAAGCCTTTACCAATATCATGGTTTTCGCCGGTTGTTTTTGCCCAAAAAGAAGAATTGAAAGTAGCAGCAAATAGTCCTGCCAGTTCCCCAACATTATATAGATGCTCCTCAAGCGACTGCCACTTGTCCGGAATTTCATTCTCTATGCTATGTGCGTAATATTTTTCTTCCATCTAAAAAAATCCCCTGAATTTATCTTTTTAATACCCCCCACCCATGTCAAAACCGGTCCTACTCATTTTATTTTTATCTCATCATCTCCAAAACTTCCTTCAATTCCACCTCAATTTCTTTTCTCATCTCTCCCGGTTCCAATAGCTGCGCTTCTTTTCCAAACGACATGACCCAGCGTTTGACATCGCGGTAGCCGGAAGTGGTCATGGAAAGGGTGACGGAGCCGTCGGGGTTGTCAGTAATGCGCTGGTCGGCGGACCAGTTTTTTTCTTTGATGTATCGGGCTTCGTTTTTCGAAAAACGGATTTTTACGGTGACAGGTTCGCCGTGGGTCAGGTCAAAAGCGGAATTGAGTTTTTCAACCGGGTCAAAATTGCCAGGATATTTGATGTCACAATTGAGCGGTTTAATGCTTTTAATCCGTTCAACCGCATAACTGCGGACGATTTTGTCTTTAATCTTTACTGCAAACACATACAGGCCGCCGTTGTGTTCATAAAAATGAAGCGGGCCGATTTCCTTGTCTTCGATCTTGTCCTTATAAAATGCGTGATACGTGATCCGGCAGGCTGTGCGGTTTAAGATGGACTCTGTCAGAATCTTAATAACGGTTTCTTTACCTGCATAATTTTTGCTAGCAATGGTTTTTGAAATAAAAATCCGTTTGAGTTTTGTCAGTTCTTTCCGGGTTTTTTCCGGAACAAAAACCATGAGTTTGGCAATGGCAGTGCTGATGTGGCAATCGATTTCCGTTTTTTGAAACACTACGGATTCACCGGCCATCATGCACAGGGAAATAATTTCCGGATAGCTGAGTGCCAGTTTCGGCAGACTCAGGTTGGGCAGGCGCTCAAGGTATGAGGATTCAATGCGCCATCGTTTTTCTTTTTCAAGGGGAATACTTTCATCATAGATGGGAATGCCCAGATCTTCGATTGTATTCAGACTGCGAGAGACTGAACGTTCCGAAATGCTTAATGTCTCGGCAAGTTCTTTCCGGGTCGCACCCTGGGGCCTCGATAAGAGGCTCAGGGTTTTAATCAGTTGAACCAGATTCTTCCCTCTCATGTTGCACTCCCAGAATTTAACAAGCCATTGAAAAACTATCGTACTTTTCGATATGACGCTAACTTGAGATTATGATTTTTAGAAGAAATGTAAACATACTATAGATTTGATGATACAGGAAGGCTTTTTTACACCCATTGATTCAGAGATGATCAAAAATACAATAGACTACGCTTTTTAAAAAAATATATTACGTTATTTTTTTTTATCTGGTAGGTAAAGATGTGAAGGCTGGTCCTTATAGAACGTTTGAACTTGTAAGCTAATTATCAAAAAAAGATGATTATACTCCTCCGAAAAATATGGTTTAAAATTTTTCCCATTGGCAGTGAAAAGGCAATAAAAAACGTGGCAATAATGAACTATTCAGGCACCAAAAGAACAATATTGGTGGAGACAGGGAAAAGACAGCAAGAGCAAACAAACAAATAAAAGGTCCGGATTTTTCAACTCCGTGAGGAAATGGAATCCTATATCGCCCGTTTTGATGCTGAAAAGCGCGATATAGCCCCTCAAAACCACCATCTTTAGAGAAAGAGGCCTGATATCAAAGAGGTTAGCGCGGTCCGACCCCCTGATACGCGACCCCCTGATACCCTGATACTGTTGCACTGGAATCCCGACTACCCGGGAATGACATAACCTCTACTTATAATCAAAGAACCGTCCTTCGTCATACCCGCGAAGGCGGACATCCAGAAAAATAGTCTTTCGATTTTAACGGCTCAGTACGTCCAACTTGAGTGAAGTGGAAAACCATATAAAATTATTGTGGCATTGTTTTCCAAATGATAATGATGCTGTTTTGTATTTCGTACAGGTAAAAAACCCTGCCAGGGCGCTAAGGAAAAGGAAGGAAAGAAAATCATTCAAAGGACTGAAAATGAGCATACAAACAAAGAAGACATTTGCCATTTTAAATTTTAAAGACTGTGATCCGGGCCGATGTGACCCGGAAAACGGAGTTTGTGCGGCCGTGGCAGCCTGCGCCCATAAAGTAATCTACCAGATTGACGGTGTTTTTGAACAACCGATGATCAATCAAAACCTTTGCCAGGGTTGCTGGGACTGTATGGACGCCTGCCCCCTGGATGCAATACAGATTAAAAATATCGGCAGTTAAGACAAATTCAAAGGCTCAGATTATAATCCCGATCATACAATTGTATTTCGGGAATATAATCTGAGCCTGATAAAGAAGTTTGTCAAAAAGAGGTCTTTTCAAACAGCCTCTTAAATTTTGGTTAAGCCAGGAGCCTTCTCACCAGCTCCTCACATTCCTGAAGTGTCATAATTTTTGGTACCGGATAGAGCGGATGCGCTTCTTTTAATGCCCGTTCGGCGATCAAGGGAATATCACTTTCTTTAAGCTCTTTAATACATGTCGGGATATTCATATTCTTGTTCATGGTTTTGACTTTCTCGATGAACCGGCTGGCAAGCGTTTCGTCCGAATCGCCGTTAATGCCAAGACCACCGGCAACCGCCAGGCTTGCCAGCTTTTTTTCCGCATCTTTCCGGCAGAATTCCAAAACATACGGCAGAATAATGGCATTTGCCAGCCCGTGGGGAACCCCGTAAAGGCCGCCCATATTATGGGCGACGGCATGGACATAGCCGATATAAGCCCTTGTGAATGCGGCTCCGGCATAAAAAGAGGCAATTGCCATATTGCTGCGTGCCTCTAAGTCTGAGCCGTCATTATAGACTTTTTCAAGATTCTCAAAAATAAGTTTTGCCGCATATTCCGCACTTTCATCAGTGTAGGCATTGCCGCTTTGCCCGATATAGGCTTCCACTGCATGGGTCAATGCATCCATACCTGTGGTTGATGTAATGTGGGGAGGCAGTCCGACCATAAGCTCAGGATCTAAAACAGCGATTTTGGGAATTAGTTTTAAATCATTGATCGCAAATTTCTCGTGGGTATCTGCATTGGTAATCACGGCGGCAACCGTTGTCTCAGAACCGGTCCCGGCGGTCGTCGGGATACAGAACAAAGGCGGAATCGGTATAATTACCCGGAAAAGCCCCTTCATAAAGCGCACGGGCAGATAAGGATTTCTGATCCTGGCGCCGATAACTTTAGCACAATCAATGGGTGATCCCCCGCCAAACGCAATGATTGCCTTGCATTTGCTGTGTTTGTAAATTATTCTGCCGGCCTCGACATTTTCAATCGTCGGATTGGGCTGCACATCATCAAAAACAGTATAATTGATATTTTTTTCCGACAAAGACGCCAAAAGCCCGTCAAGGAGTTTTAAATCCATCAACACCTTGTCTGTTACCACCAGCACATTTTTAATTCCCCGCGCTTTGATATTTTCAGCCAGTTTTTTTACACTTCCCGAACCGGTCAGCAGGACAGGCACGGAAAAGGGTAAAATCATAGCAAAGAATCTCATAATCATTTGGAAAACCCGATAGAACCCTTTCTTTAAACTCCAGACCATACTTTTCTCCTGTTTCATTTTCTGCTGTTCAACTTTTTCTTCTGCAATATCTTCGGTACACATTTCAATGGCATCCACCGGGCACGATTGCGCACAAAAACCGCAGCCAATACATTTCTTTGCATTGGCACCAGCAACTTCCGGGTACGCATTGGAATCTTTTGCACTCGGTTCCCCAAGCGTAATACAGTCAGTGGGGCATACATCAAGACAGATGGCACACCCAACGCATTTTTGCTTATCAAAAATCGGTTTTTCCCAAAATTTTCGTTTTACCCTTTGCGGTACACGACCGGACGCGTCTTTTACAGCACCTTGCGGACACAGCTTTCCGCATGCCCCGCATTCAATACACACCGCTTCGTCAATCCGGTGCGGTTGTTTTTTTTCACCCGATGCCGCGCCGGTCGGGCAGATAGTGGCGCACGAAGTACACCCGTTACACTCATCTTCCGTTATAGAATACGCCATTTAAACTTCTCCTGATTATTTTATCTTTCTGCTTTAACCCGGGGATTGAACCCGTTGAAAAAGTATTGCGATGGCCAATACATTGTTAAACGTCTGTTTTCGACTGTTCAGCCAATGGCCGGCCCGTATTGCCGTCCCACCCGAACTGCTCCCAGTACCGGCTCATCATGGCTTCGATGTCAATCGATCGCCCCTTGTTAGCCCCTTCCGTCTGGACCGGCCGACCCAGCGCCCGCTCACTGATTTTAATACGCTTCGGATCCAGGCCGTGCTTTACGTTAAACGACTGTTTTAGGGTATGAATATCCGCCGCCTTATCCAGGTATTGTTCCGGTGTAAAATCCCAACCGCATGCCGCATTCATCCAGTCAAAAATGCGAATGCGTTTGGCACCGATAAAGGCGCCGAACATACAGGCACCCGCTGAGTTAATAATTGTCATATACTTGCTGTTTACCGCACCGATCTCGGCATGTTTGTCAATATTTTTGTATTTACTGCCTTTCCAGTACATGGGCGGTATTTTTGGAATGCCTTTAACCACTTTCCACAATTGATACATTTCATAATACAAATGCGACCCCAGCGTATGCCGTCCGGGTGTAGGCTCCACACTGTAATGAAGCGCAAAACCGGGATCATTTCTTGAATCATGCATGGCCGGTTCCTGGCCCCCGGCATGCACGGCATATGGCTCAGCTTTTTTCCCGATTCGTTCAACCGCCTGTTTTACGCCATCAGCCAGTACATGGCCGAATCCTTCGCGTTTCACCATTTTTTCAACAAGCGCGACAACCGCTTCGGAATTCCCCCAGGTCAACCCAAGGCCGTCAGTATCGGTGTTTGTAATCACCCCTTTTTCATAACACTCCATGGCAAAGGCCACCGCATGGCCGGCGGATATCGTATCCATGCCCGCCCGGTTCAGGAGTTCATTTAAGTAAAATATGGCATCCACGTCTTCATTCATGCATAAACCGCCCAGAGACAGCACGGTTTCATATTCCGGTTTATGGGTTTCGCTGTATTTGCCTTCTGTTGTGCAAATACCGCCGCATCCCAACGGGCATGAATAACAATGATATTTTACCTTTTCACAATCGGTGAACACATCCGGGTTGGATGACAAACTCTTTTTCATCCCCCAGTCCCTGCTGCTGCCTTTCCAGTTTTTAATCGGCGAATCACCCATTTCAGGCGACATCTGGTTCATGGAAACCGTTCCCCATTTTTTCAGCAGAATTTTATACAGCATTCCGTCCATGGTAAGAACCGTCGGCATAATCCGCATCAGCGCACCCACAAATGCAGTCAGCGGCCCGCTCACAATCGGCGGCTGAAACTGGACCCATTTGTTGCATTTTTGGCTGAGCTGCTTCATCTCATCCGGGTCGTGCGCGGTTATTCGCTTTGATCCCGCCAGGACAACCGCCTTCAGCCGCTTGGCCCCCATTACCGCCCCAAGCCCCGAACGTGCCGCCATCCGGCCGTTATCCGTAGAAATTCCGGAAATCAGCGAAACCGATTCACCCGCCGGTCCGATACAGGCGACTTTCGGTTTTTTCCCTTTTTGCCCTCTTTCTTCAGAACGCTTTGAAAGATACGCCTCTGTTTCAACCGTGTCCATCCCCCAGACGTCAGAAGCATCTCTCAGCTCTTTAACCCGATCATCAACATAGAGATAAACCGGCTTTTCACTGATGCCTTTAACGAATATCCCGTCATACCCGCACCGCTTAATGGCCGGCGAAAAAGTTCCGCCGCAATTGGCATCTCCCCATCCACCGGTAAGGGGCGACTTTCCCACCACCATCCACCGCCCGGTAAACAAACTGCCGGTTCCGGTGAGCAGCCCCGGAAGGAATCCCAGAATATTAGCCGGGCCCAACGGGTCCGCGCCCGCCGGGATGTTGTTGTACAATATGTAGGCGCCAAGCCCCATCCCGGCCAGGTATTTTTCATACACGTTATCCGGTATGATCTCTTCCCGGATTTCTCCGGATGTCAAATCGACATGCAGCACCTTACCCATGTATCCTTTATTCTTCATTACCCCCTCCAAACCCGCAATTCTCATAAAAAAATCTATCTGCAACTGCCTAAATTCAACAAGATTAATAACCGGGTAAGTAAAAAAATCAAGAGGGAACTTTACCTTCACACAAACAATACCTTCCTTGACAGCTTACTGATGGCCAGTTTACAAAAAAGAACGGGCATATTCAAATCCGCAAATCGTTTATCTGTAAACCCGATTAAATCCATATTGACTATTAAAGACGTCTTCAGTAACTTTCAGTCAATTATCTCGACCCTATGAATGAATCAATGTCCAAAATACAGCAGGAGTACCCGTATGGCATTCGATCAATGGCCAACCAGCAAATGGCCTGTGGGCGTTTCCCATAAAATTTTCGATTACAACAGGCCGCTGTTTGAAATCCTGGATGAATCCGCCCGTGACTATCCGGATAACGTATTTACTATTTTTAACGGCGGCACCAAAACATTCGCTCAGGTAAAAGACACTGCCGACCGCATTGCAAATTTTCTGGTTTCAAAAGGCATTAAAAAAGGCGATCGGGTGGCGATTTTTTTACCAAACATCCCCCATTATCCGGCAATTTTTTTCGGTATTCTTAAAATCGGAGCAGTTTGCGTGACCTGCAATCCGCTGTATACCTCTTCCGAGCTAAACTATCAGCTCAAGGATTCCGGCGCTAAAGCCGTCTTCTGTATGGATCACGATCAATTCTACCCGACAGCCGCAGAAGCCATTAAAGGAACAGATGTTAAAACCACGGTCATTTGCAATGTTAAATCATACCTGCCCAAATGGAAGGCCATCCTCGGAAGTCTTTTAGGCAAAATTCCCAAAGCGGATCAGCATGAGCCCAACCATTTATTTTTTGACCAGATCATTGAATGCTACCTGCCAAAAACGCCTGACATTCAGATCACTGCCGACAAAGACCTGGCACTAATAATATATACCGGCGGAACCACAGGCGTTCCGAAAGGCGCTGCCCTCACCCATTCTAATTTCACATATAATCTGCGTGCTCTTGAAGAATGGACAAGACTTCCCCACACTCCCGACGGAAAGTTTGAAATGATCAGGCGGGGAGGATTTCATACGTTTTTGGGTGTTCTTCCCTGGTATCACAGCTTTGGGATGACCACATGCCTGATGACGGCCTGCGCTTCCGGAAACCGACTGGTATGCCTGCCGGATCCCCGGGCCGGAGATCCGCCGTTCACGGAAACACTCAAAGCAGTCGAAAAATACAAAGCGACAATCATGCCGGCGGTTCCGACAATATTTGTCGCGTTTATCAACCATCCGAATTTAAATAAATATGACATTACATCTTTGATGGGCTGTTTTTCCGGCGGTGCCCCGCTGCCCCCGGAAGTATGCAAACAATTTGAGACAAAAAGCGGCGCCGTAATTTTCGAAGGCTATGGATTAAGCGAAACCGCACCGGTGGCAAGCGCAAACCCGACGGACAAGTCTATTCGAAAAATCGGCTCCATCGGTTTTCCCATTCCCGGCACGGACATCAAGATCCTGGACCTTGAAACCGGAATCAATGAAATGCCGAAAGGCAAAGACGGTGAAATCGCAATCAGCGGACCGCAGGTCATGAAAGGCTATTGGAATAAACCCGAAGAAAACAATGCGGTATTTCGGAAAATTAAAAACAATAGGTATTTTTTAACCGGCGATATCGGCCATATCAATGAAGACGGTTATATTATCATCACCGACCGGAAAAAAGATCTTATCCTGGTGGGTGGATTTAATGTGTACCCCAGAGATGTGGAAGACATCCTTTTTCAGCACCCAAAAGTCGCGATGGCGGCAGTCGTGGGTATCCCGGACATCACAAGCGGAGAAACGGTTAAAGCGTATCTGCAGCTCAAACCCGGGAAGACAGCAACCGAGCCGGAAATCGCTGATTTCTGCAAGCAGCACATGACAGGTTATAAACGGCCTAAATTTATAGAATTCCGCGATGAACTGCCGGTTTCGCCCATTGGCAAGGTACTTCGAAGGGTATTAAGAGATGAGGATTTGGGAAAATAGTAAATAGATTCCTGTTTTTTCACATATCAGATGCTTCCGGCTATAATGCGGCCAATCGATTTCACGCCCTGAGAAAGTTCTGCAAGCTGCATTATTGACGGTCTCGTAAAAAGTCAGATTCCGATGGCAAAGAAAAAAGCTCCACCATTCTTATAAAATTGGCAAGGCGCGCAAATTCTGAGTGATGATTTGTACTTAGCGTACCATGAAGAAACGAAGAATGAAGCGCAACACAGAATTTGGACTTTTTACGAAGCCATCATTATTAAAAGCCACCACATACCGCTTGCAACAAAAATCAAAAAGCAGATAGGGGTCAAGTCTCCGTTTGACAATTTAATTTAATTATGCTAAATAACAATAAATTTAATATATCCTAAAATCGATAGAGTTGTATTATATTAATATTTCAGACAGATACGACACAGGCAACTGGAAGTAAATTGAAAATAAAATTAAACGCCGGTTAAACTTAAAAAGGATTGGAGCCAGTATCCAATCTTTTTTTTGGCATCAGTTATCAATAAAAAAATACACATAACTCATTACACCTTGTGATCTAAAATCCTCCAGGGGGGAGGCATTGCCAAAATGATGTTTTTGATTTTTTTTCTGACAAATGATCTTAACTTTCTGCCGCCCATTCCCGCCCGCAATTTATTCAAATCACCGATTCAAAGGGGCTATCCGCCCGATGCATAGGATTAAACAAGCAAACATAATGTTTTTTTAATACTGTAAGCATTTTACTAACCAAGAAAATGGAGGGAAACGAATGAAGAAGTTGATGATTTTATTTTTAGTGCTGTTTTTATGCACACCTGCGGTTGCCGCAAATTGGACGGACAACCTTGAAATGGGTGGTGACGTGCGGTTCAGATGGTACCAGATGAACAATATGTGGGATTTTAACGACAAAGTTGATGTAGATAATTGGGAGACATTTCGTCTGCGGACCCGGATTTTTGCCAAAGCAAAAGTCAGTGATGATATCTCCGGGTTTGTCCGCCTGTCCAATCAGACCTATGGAAATGGTATTTCTGATGCGGGAGACAATACCAGCAATAAAGTCTTTGTTGACAATGCCTTCATCACAGTAAAAGATTTCTTTGGATCCAATATGACATTCCAGGCCGGTCGAATGAACCTGATGTACGGGTCCGGATTTGTCCTTTTTGACGGCAATTCCCAGTTTGCATCCACCAGCCTTTATTTTGACGGTGCCAAACTGTCCATTCCCCTTGGCGACAAAGCTGTTCTGGATACATTTTATGTTAAAGACGAGGAAAATTCAAGAGACGACAGATCTGAAGATGACATCACTTTAGGCGGTGTTTACCTTACAGCTCACTGCCCGGTGATGGGTTCTGAAAAAGGGAAACAGGAAATTTACACATTGAATCGCCGCGATGAAGCCCTCAGCAAAGACATCTGGATGGTCGGCCTTCGCCTGTCAGACAAATTCGAAAACGGCCTGGACTATTCCGGTGAATTTGCCTATCAGATGGGTTATTTCAATGATGATGCCAATATTGACCAGGATTCCATGGGGTACAAACTGGATGCCGGGTTCACCTTAAAAGATGCGCCGATGACCCCACGACTTTTCTGCGGCTATATGGCCCTGGAAGGTGATGACCCGGATACTGACGACAAGGAAAGATGGGATGTATTTTACGGCGGATGGCCCCAGTTCGGCGATCTGCTTGCCTGGAAATATGTTCAGCTTGAAGCTGTCGCTCCTGGGTATAACGCAATCAATAGCTATGATCCTAACTGGGCTGAAGGCAGCAGCGTAACAGGCGAAGCCGCGTATTCCAACATATCCATGGCTAGCGCCGGCATTGGTGCCCAGCTGACAAGCAACCTGTCGGCAAAATTTACCTATGGGCTGCTCACTGTTGAAGAACCGGATTATATTGATCCTGCTACCGGGTTAAAAGTTAAAAATGACGATGATTTCGGTGACTATTATCAACTTCAGGCCAAATACGGATACTCAAAGAATCTGTCTTTTGCAGTCTATGCCGCGATGATCGATCCGGGCGACGCCTTTTTAACTGATGATGATGCATACGAAGTTTTTATTGAAACAAATTTAAAATTCTAATCATCTGAATTTCTATTTTAAAAAAAGCATGGCCGATTTACGGCCATGCTTTTTTTTATCCATAAAAAGAGTCGCTTATCTTAAATTCCCTTGATTAAAATCTAATTTTACTATATTAAACCAAAATATATCATATAAAATCAACAAAGGGGCAAACCGATGACTGATACCGGATTCATTAATGATAACCAGGAAACCATTCAATACTTAAAGAAAATTCCGGCGCTTGAATGTTTTAACGAGCGGGATCTTGAAACCTTTATGAGATTCAGCGAGGTCAGAACATACAAGGAAAATGAAATGATTATTGAAGAAGACAGCCTGGATGACCGGGTATTTTATTTGATCACCGGCAAAGCAAAAGTCATAAAAAAAGGCCGGGAACTGATTATCCTGCGCCGAACCGGCGACGTTTTCGGAGAAATCGGTGTGGTAACCGGCATTGCAAGGTCTGCTTCCGTCTTTGCATCCGGCCCAACGACCTGCCTGATCGTCAGGACTTCACAAATTGACACCCTGAATGAAGAAAACCGGCTGACATTTAAATACGTGCTATACAGGGGTTTTGCAGAAATCCTGGCCAACCGGCTGAAACAAACCACTGAAGAACTGATGGACGCAAAAGCCGAAATTTCAAAAAATAAAAATGCCTGACCCAGAGGGCCAGGCATTGGGTTAAGCCCAAAGGGCATGGTCTACTAAATTGATGATACCAATACTCAATTTTCATAATCCTAATCATCATCATAATCTTAATCCGTCTTTTGAGGAAAGACTTTCGCCCAAAAGATTATGATTAAGAGAAAGATTACGATTAAGAATTTAACCAAATCATCGCTCAGGGCAGAGCCCAATATCTCTGACCTGGCCCAAAGGACCAGGTTTTCGACATTTAAATAAATAGTTATAATTCTTCCAGCAGCCTTTCGTGGATATTATCAAACCCCCCGTTTGACATTACCAGCACCACATCCCCGCCTTGCGCTGATGCTGCCACAAAATCAATAATCGAATCCGTATCCGGGAAATAAGCCGCATCTATTTCTTTTCTTTTGAGATCATCAACCAGCTTTTGCGAAGAAAACCGGCAGTTTACAGGAATTTTTTCAAGCAAAGGCGGCTTTCTGATACAGACGATATCCGCCATATCAAAAGCGTTGGAATATTCATCCTGAAAAATATCGCGCATACTGGTATTGGTCCTGGGTTCAAATACGGCAATCAGGCGGCCTCCCGGATAAAACGGCCGGATCGCCTTGATGGTTTCCTTCACCGCCGTGGGATGATGGGCAAAATCATCGATCACGGTCACGCCATTTTTAACGCCCCGGACTTCCTGCCGCCGCTTCACTCCGGAATAGGTTTCAAACGCCTTGGCGATTACATCCGGTGAAATCCCCAGCTGATGGGCTGCTGCAGCGGCCGCAAGGGCGTTTAAGCGGTTATGCGCCCCGGGCATTTTCATCTTAAATTCACCATACACCTTGCCGTTTTGCATAATTTCAAACCAGTTCCAGGGCAGCTGCACCTCTGCACGGCTGATCCGCCACTGCGAACCGTCCTGCTGACCGTATCGATCAATATTGGTATTCTTACCAGCCAGCAGCTCATCAATATTTTCATCCTGATCATAGGCGATCAGGTGATTCTGCTTTGACATATTATTGATAAAACGATCAAATGTTTTTTTAACATGCGACAAATCATTAAAAATATCCGCATGGTCGAACTCGACGCTGGTCAATATGGCAACATGGGGATCAAAGTGTAAAAATTTTGACTGCTTGTCAAAATAGGCCGTATCATATTCATCCCCTTCGAGTACCACATACCCGCCGTTTCCCAGCCGGTAGTTGCCGTCAAAATCAAGAAGGATGCCGCCGATCATAAATGACGGATCCAGACCGGCTACATATAGAATCCAGGCCAGCATGGATGATGTAGTTGTTTTGCCGTGGGTCCCGGTTACCAGCAATGCTTTCTTGCCAGCCACAACAAAATGATTCAGCGCCTGGGGCATGGAGCAGAAATTCAACGCCATCTCGTTGAGCTTTACCGCCTCCGGGTTGTCCTTGCGAACCGCATTGCCGACAACCACAAGATCCGGTTTGTATGCCAGGTTTTGCGCGTCAAAACCTTCAAAAACAGAAACCCCCTTGCCCAGCAAAAACGTGCTCATGGGAGGATAAACATTGGCATCAGAACCGGTCACCGCATAGCCCAGATCTTTGAGCATACAGGCAAGCGCGCCCATCCCTGTTCCGCAAACCGCAATCAAATGAATGGTTCTTACATTTTCCGGTATCAAATTATGACTGGTCATATCGTTGGCTGCGTATCCTAATTGTAATTATATGATTTCATCTAAAAACCGCTATGAAGCACTCAGTTCTTTTAATACGGATTCTGCCGCCGAAACAGTATCATCAATATCCTGGTCAGAATGCGCGGCTGAGACAAACAGGGATTCAAACTGGGACGGCGCCAGATATATTCCCCGTTCAAGCATCTTCCGATAATATGCGGCAAACTTGTCCAGATCCGAAGTTTTGGCATCGTTAAAATTTTTAACCGGCTGATCGGTAAGGAAAATTCCAACCATCGACCCGACACGGTTGACCACTGCCTTTGCCCCGGCATTGACAGCTGCCTGCTCAAGGCCGTTCGCCAGGCGGGCGGAAGATTTTTCCAAAGCTTCATAAAAACCCGGTTTCCCGATTTCCCTGAGCGTGGCAATCCCCGCAGCCATAGCAAGCGGGTTTCCAGAAAGTGTTCCGGCCTGATAGACAGGTCCTTCCGGCGCGACCTGGGACATGATATCTTTCCTGCCGCCATATGCACCCACGGGCAGACCGCCGCCGACAATTTTTCCAAAACAGGACATGTCCGGTTCAATATTGTACAATTTCTGGGCACCGCCGGAAGAAACCCTGAATCCGGTCATCACTTCATCAAAAATCAGCAGACTGCCGTGCTTTGCTGTTTCTTTGCGCAAACTTTCAAGAAATCCTTTTGCCGGGGGCACCAGTCCCATATTTCCGGCCACCGGTTCAACAATAACGGCTGCAATCGCATCACCGGATTTATCCATCACGGATGCAAAAGTCTCTATATCATTGTATGGCAAAGACATGGTGTGCTGGATTACCGCTTCCGGAACTCCCGGACTTCCGGCAATCCCAAGGGTAGCCACCCCTGATCCGGCAGCAACCAGAAATGAATCCGCATGTCCGTGATAACATCCGTCGAATTTTACAATGGTGTTTCTGCCGGTAACTCCCCGGGCCACGCGAATAGCGCTCATGGTCGCTTCTGTCCCGGAATTGACCATACGGACTTTTTCGATTGCAGGAACTGCATTAATTATCATTTCCGCAATTTCCACTTCAAGGTCCACCGGCGCGCCAAAACTGGTTCCCCGTTTTAAAACCTGTTCTATAGCGCTTATTACTGATGGGTGAGAGTGCCCCAGAATCATCGGACCCCAGGAACCAATATAATCAACATATTCGTTGCCATCGGCATCGATAAGTTTTGAACCCAAAGCCTTTTCTATAAATAACGGGTCCGTTCCCACGGACCGGCAGGCACGCACCGGACTGTTGACACCTCCCGGAATATATAATTTGGCACGCTCGAACAGATTGCCTGATTTCTGATATGATTTCATAAATCTTTTCTCCCTATTTTTAATCCTGAAACAAGCCAGGTTCAGACGACAAAGCCATCGAAACTGGTTGACATAAACAATATTTTAGAGATAGTCACGATATCAGAGGGTGCACCTGTGGTCAAGGGGCTGTTTGGTATAACGACATCTATTTTACCTGGTTAAATTATGGTTATAAACCGACAAAAACAAATAGAGCAGTTTGCAAAATTTTCAGCATATGTGCTCGGCCGGCACCCGGATGAATTCGGTCTGGTTTTGAATGATAACGGTTATATCAAAATCAAGGAATTTATCCAGGCAGTCACTGAGACGGATGGCTGGCGGCATATTCGCAACAGCCATATTAATGATATGCTGCTGATGCTTGATAACCCGCCCGTTGAAGTTGATCAAAACCGCATCCGGGCCATAGACCGAAGCCGGCTGGATCATTATATTAAATGTGATAATCCGCCAAAATTATTATATGCCTGCATCAAGCATAAATCGTATATATCCGTGCTGGATAAAGGGATCCGCCCCACCGTGCATGCCAGCGTTATTTGCAGCAAAGACCAGAAAATGGCAAAACTGATCGGCCGGCGCAGGGATAATCAGCCCATCTTATTGACTGTCCATGTCCGCAACATGCTGAAACAGGGATATGAATTCCTTCATGCAGGAGACATGCTGTACCTTACAGACTTTATTCCCCCAGATTGTTTTACCGGGCCGCCACTGCCAAAACAAATGCCGGCCGTTAAAAAACCAGATAAAAAGAAAGACGCCATCGAGGCCTATAAAAAAGAGGCACAGGCCGGAACCTTTACCTTATCCTTGAATAAGCCGCCTGGGGAAAAACCGGCTGGAAAAAAGTTCAATGACAAAAAGAAAGAAAAAGACGCCAGCTGGAAAAACAATAAAAAACGGATGCGGAGAGAAAAAAAGCACTCCTGGCCGGACCAGTAATCCTCCTCTCAGTGAAGCTGTCAATTTTTGGGAGGTTTTTATCGATAAAAATTTTGGGAGGTTTTTTATCGATAAAAACAATTTGACATTCAAAACACAAATTGTTAAATGATGTTTTTTTTGATTCATTGCAGTTTGCATATATGGGCCGTTAGCTCAATTAGGCAGAGCACCTGACTCTTAATCAGTAGGTTGAAGGTTCGATTCCTTCACGGCCCACCAATACACACCACTGGGGCTTTTAAGCGATATCGCTTAAAACCCTTTTTTTATTTATTTTTTGATATATTTTGCAACTTCGAAACTGCTTGACAGCGGTTACGGATGTTGTTAAAAAAGATAGTTTTTATAGATATTTATTTTTATCCTTGCTCTGTTACAAAAACAGGGCTTTCACACCCAAAAGGAGGACACATGAACCATTACGAGACAATATTCATTGTCGGTCCTGACACGCCGGAAACGGATCAGGATTCTATTTTTGAAAAGCTGAAATCGATGATTTCAGAAGCCGGCAAACTGATCATGTTTGATGACTGGGGCACCAGAAAATTTGCCTATGAAATCCGGAAAAAGAAACAGGGACGTTTTGTCCGTCTGGATTATTGCGGAGAAGGTGTTTTAGTGGATGAGATTGAACGGCTTTTCCGCCTGGATTACCGGATTCTGAAGTTTATGACCGTACTGCTTGCCAAAGACGTGGATCCCGAGTCATTAGTGGTAGTAGAAGATGAACCGGAAGCCACACCGGAAGCAAAACCGGAAACAAAGGAAACTGAAGATACATCTTCTACTGAAGAGGCATCTGATGAAGCCGTGGAAACCGAAACCACAGAAACTGAATCAGCAACAGAGGAGTAAATATAATGGCTGGACCACAAAAAAGAAGATTTTTTCACCGACGAAAAGTTTGCCGTTTCTGTGCTGACAGCAGTCTGGTAATTAACTATAAAGACGTCAATATGCTGCGATACTTCATTTCGGAACGGGCTAAAATAATTCCAAGACGTATTTCCGGTACCTGCGCCAATCATCAGCGGGAACTTGCCAGAGCAATAAAACGGAGCAGATCCATCGCCCTGCTGCCGTATGTCGGCACACTGGATACGTAAAAACAAACTTTTTGGTTATTAAAAATACAGGCAAGGAGTGAAAGGGGGGTGGAAACCGCAAATCAAAACAAAAGTCATAAAGTTTTATTAAGCGGCATTGCGATTACGTCGCTGATTTGCGCTCTGTCAATTTCCATTCCGATTCTTGGCTTCATCTGTTTCCTTATCATACCGCTTCCGATATTCTACTATCGGATTAACCTGGGAACAAAAAAAGCGGCTATTGTCACTTTTTGCGCATTGATATTTTTAATATTTTTTTCCGGAGGACTGTCTGCTGACCTGTATTTTATTGCCGGCATGTTATTGCTCGGATTCTCCATGGGAGAATTTGTTGAAAAAAACCTGCCGGTTGAAAAGATAATTGGCTACGCATGCGGAGTTGTTTTATTTGCAGCTACATTCGGGCTGGCATTATACGGTAATATATCAAATCTTGGCCTGATCCGGTTGGTTTCCGACTATATCGTCAAAAACCTTGAGCTGACGCTTGCTTTATATAAAAGCATGGGAATGCCTGAAGAAAGCATCCTGATGCTTTCAAATTCAATGGAGCAGATCACGTATGTACTGGTAAGGATTCTTCCGTCTCTGTGCGCTGCCGGTCTTTTGTTTGCAGCATGGCTGAATCTTTTACTGGCAAAAATAATACTCAGAACGGAAAAATTTGCTTATCAGGCGTTTGTTCAGCTAAACGCATGGAAGACGCCGGACTTTCTTGTCTGGGGAGTTATCGGGTGCGCCCTGATACTGCTGCTGCCCGGCAGTTTTTTAAAAATGCTGGGATTAAACGGCATGGTTGTTTTAACGATCATCTATTTTTTTCAGGGAATTGCGATTATATCTTTTTATCTTGAAAAAAAGAAAATTCCCTTGGCAATCAAAGTATTATTATACGGCACGATCATCATTCAGCAGATATTTATACTTGCGATTGCCGGAATCGGTTTTTTTGATGTATGGCTGAATTTCAGAAAACTGGGCAGTAATAACAACGACAAACAGATTCCTCTGTCTTCATAATTTTTTTAACAAAAAACTTATGGCTTTTATGCTTGCGGAGATTGAAAAATGAAAGTAATACTAAAACAAACAATAGAACCCTTGGGTATCATCGGTTCAGAAGTTGATGTCAAAAAAGGATTTGCACGCAATTATCTTATCCCTCAGGGAAAAGCAGTTTTTGCAACCCCGCAGAACCGAAACGTAATGGCACAGGAAAAAGCAAAGCTGGATCTGCAGATTGCCAAAGAACGTGAAACTGCAGAAGCAATGGCTAAAAAACTTGAAGGGGTTGTCTGCAAGATAACTGCGAAAGTTGCCGACGAAGGCCGTTTATATGGGTCGATTACAAACCGTGAAATCATGGATGCCCTGACCGCACAGAATATCGATGTGGTCAAACGAATGATTTTACTAAAAGACCCGATTAAAGACATCGGTTCTTACAAAATCCCCATCCGCGTATACAAGGATATTGAACCTGAAATCACCCTTGAGGTGGAAGCAGAATAAGATATGTCAGAGTTGATGCGCTTGTAAACGATCAGCTCGTAAGTCGCAGCAAAAGTTCTTAGAATTAAGTATCCCATATGCAGATCGTTTTCATATTTTTGAAAACGATCTGCAATAACACCGCTTGACGGTGCTTTAAGCGTTCTTTAACAGCGGTAACGGAACATATTGATTTAATTTTTTTTCGTTGCCGTTGTTTCGCCATTTTTTCTTTGGCCGACCTGTATCATTCACCCTTTTTACCCTCAGATTTCTTTGACCATGAGCTATAACAAGACTAAAAAAAGTATGCCGCCTGCCAGCAACCTGCCGCCTCAAAATATTGACGCAGAAGAATCAATTATCAGCGCCATTCTGCTGGATAACTACACGTTGCTGAACATTCTGGATATCCTTTCAGCGGAAGATTTTTATCGGACCGCACACCAGAAAATTTTTAAAACCATCACTGAAATGTCCCACAAGGGAGAGCCCATTGACCTGGTCACCCTGGCAAATGCGCTGAAAAGCAATAATCAGCTGGATGATATCGGCGGTGCCGTTTATCTGGCGAAACTCATGGATACGGCGCCGATTCCCGCCAATGCTGTGGAATACGCCAAAATCATACGCGACCATGCGTCATTACGACGAATGATCTCAGCGGCCAGTGATATTTCAAACCAGTGTTTTGACAACACCTCAACGGTTGATGATGTAATCGATTTTGCACAAAGCACCATTTTCAATATTGCGGATAATAAAAGCAGGCAATCATACTACCCACTCAGCCAGGCCATTGATTCGAACATCGATGCTTTGGTTGAACGGCGGGGCAACAAGTCCCTGATCAGCGGCATATCCACCGGGTATAAAAAACTCGACACTTTAACCTCGGGGCTTCAGGGGTCGGATCTCATCATCCTGGCTGCCCGGCCGGGTATGGGGAAAACGGCTTTTTCCTTAAACCTTGCCCGCAATATCGCAGTGGATGCTGAAGTCCCGGTTGTTTTCTTTTCCCTGGAAATGTCAAAAGAACAGCTCTCCATGAGGCTTCTCTGCTCCGAAGCACGGATTGATTCGACCTCCGTACGAAGCGGTTTCTTCAGTGATGACGACTGGAGCAAACTGACGGATGCGGCGGATGTTTTATCCGAAGCACCTATTTTCTTAGACGATTCCTCTGAGTTGACGTCTCTGGATGTAAAAACAAAAGCACGGCGGCTGAAACTTGAAAAGAATATCGGGCTGATTATTATTGATTATCTCCAGCTCATGAAAGCAAGAACATCATCGGATCGGCGGGACCTGGAAATTTCTGAAATGTCCCGGTCATTAAAAGCCCTGGCCAAAGAACTGAACATTCCCATTATTGCCCTTTCCCAGCTGAACCGGCGACTGGAGGAAAGAAGTGACAAGCGGCCCCAGCTCTCAGATTTAAGGGAATCCGGCGCACTTGAACAGGATGCGGATATTGTCATGTTTATTTACCGGGACGAAGTCTATAATAAAGATGAAAACAATCCGAATAAAGGAAATGCGGAAATCATCATTGCGAAGCATCGTAGCGGCCCCACCGGAGTTCAGCAGCTCCAGTTTATGGATTCATATACCCGATTTGAAAATATTGCTTACGGGTATGAAGGATATGAACCGCCTGGCGAACCCGATTACAACTAAATAGTGGCCGACCGAAAACCGCTCATTTTTCCAATTTCTGCGTTGGGCTCAAATTTTAATCCTCAAAATACTAAATGTATTCCTCCGGTTAAAATTTTCGCGCGCCTTGAACTTGTAAAAATTCTCAGGTTTTCGGTCAAGCACTAAATATCATTTCTAAAAACCGAATGCTTATATGGAAACACCTTTTTATTAATGAAAAAACTTTTCGGAAATACAACCGGCCTTAAAGCAAATCAAATCCGCCGGATTGAAAATCTTTACACCTACCGGATCCCGCCTGAAGCGGTCATATCGTCCCAGATGACAGAAACACTCAGCGCTCTGTCTTTCGAAATCAGCCGGCAAATCGGACTGCTGGTGAACCGTTCGGGAAAAATAATATCCGTTGTGATCGGTGATCACAAAACGATCATGCTCCCGGATACGAGCAATTACCGCACCCCCCCCGGACGCCTGAAAGGCCTGCGGTATATCCATACACACATCAAAGATGAAGCGTTAACACACGATGATCTCACGGACCTTACCCTGTTAAGGCTCGATTTGATCGCTGCCATTACCGTGTCAAGCAATGGCCTGGCTTATCAGGTGCATTTGGCAACCATTTTCCCGAATCAATCCGCTGAAGTTCCTTACCAGATTCATCCGCCGATTGACCCGGAAAAACTGGACATCAACTGCCTGCAGCTGATCGAGTCAATAGAGACTGAATTGTCAAAAATCAGCGGCCTGCATGATGTTGACCCCGGAGTCGAACGCGCAATTCTCATCAGTGTCACCACATCATCAAAAATGCGAGCTGAAGCCTCCATTACCGAACTCAAGGAACTGGCTCGATCGAGTGATATCTTTGTACTGGATTCGGTTATACAGCACAAAAAAAAAATTGACCCCCGGTTTCTTCTCGGACGGGGTAAAATAGAAGATTTAAGCATTCTTGCCATGCAGAAAGGCGCGACGCTGATCGTTTTTGACCAGGAACTTAATCCCTCTCAGATAAAATCCATCACCGACAAGGTCGATCTCAAGGTGATCGACCGAACCCAGCTTATTTTAGACATTTTTGCCCGGCGGGCCCAGACCAGAGAAGGAAAGCTGCAGGTGGAACTGGCACAGCTCAAATATATGATGCCGCGACTGATTAAACAAAACACGGCCCTGTCGAGGCTGGCCGGCGGTATCGGCGGCCGGGGACCCGGAGAAACCAAGCTTGAAGTCGACCGCCGCAGGATTCGTGACAGGATTACGCGCATTGAAAAAGGACTCAAACAGGTAAAAAAACAACGCCGGCTTCAAAAATCAAAACGTGAAAAAAGAGGATTGCCGGTAATTTCTATTATCGGTTACACCAATGCTGGAAAATCAACCCTGCTCAACACACTGACAAAAAGCAAAGTTTTAGCGGAAAGCCGTCTTTTTGCAACACTGGACCCGTCCAGCCGGCGAATGAAATTCCCGAAAGACACGGAGGTCATTATCACCGACACTGTCGGATTTATCCAGGACCTTCCCAAGGAACTTAAGGTGGCATTTCAGGCAACACTGGAAGAACTTGAAAGTGCGGATCTGCTGCTCCATGTCATTGACTGCAGCAATCCGGACTATCCCTCGCAGATTAACTCGGTGAATAAAATCCTTGAAGACTTAAATATCAATCGTATCCAAACAATCAATGTGCTGAACAAAATGGATCTTGTCAGCGCGGACATCATGCCAGGCATTATAGAAGAAACCGGCGGCATCGCAATTTCAGCCAAAAAGGCATCCACGCTTCAGCCGCTGATTGATAAAATGCATTCTTTTGTCCTGGCGCCTAAACCATATATTTCTCATTAAACTGTATCATTTCAGCTGAAAAAGCATACGAACAAAACAAATGAATAATATTGACGCAGTTGAGTAATTTGATATATTTATATGGATATGGATTTTAATCTAATAAAAATTACCGGTATTGGCGCGGCATATAAGAGCGCTGAAATCATAAATAATTATTTAGGGAAGCTGACGCACGTCACTAAAAAAGGACCGATTGACCTGGTCACTGAAGCAGATATTGCATCGGAAAAAAATATTATCAAAACCATTCGATCGCGGTTTCCGGACCACGAAATTCTGGCGGAAGAAAGCGGTTTGAATAAAACCGGCGATTCAACCTGTCAGTGGATCATCGATCCTTTGGACGGTACAACTAATTTTGCCCATCAAATCCCTATTTTCGCTGTATCCATCGCCTTTGCAGTGAACAGTGAAATCAAGGTCGGCATTGTGCTCAACCCGGTGACCGGTGAACTTTTTACGGCTGTTCGCGGTCAGGGTGCAGCCTTAAACGGTAAAAGCATAAAGGTTTCAGAAGAAAAGGACATATCAGAAAGCCTGCTGGTAACGGGTTTTCCGTATGATGTGAAACAAATGCTCGACCCGGTCATGCTCAGGTTTAAACAATGTGTTGCCGCGTCCCGTGGAATCCGGCGCCTGGGGTCTGCAGCCCTTGACTTATGCTTTGTTGCCTGCGGAAGATTTGAGGGCTTCTGGGAAGAAAACTTAAAACCCTGGGATACGGCTGCCGGATGGCTCATTGCCGAAGAAGCAGGTGCATTGGTCACTGATTTTTCAAGTGCACCGTACACCCTGGAAAAAAAAGAAATACTGGCAACCAACCGCCATATTCATAATCAAATGAAATTAACACTGGAGATATAAAAAATATATTATGCGTGACCTATTAAAAGCCAAACTCGTTGATAATTATCTTGAATGTTTCGGAGATCTTAATTTAAAAGACCCTGTCTGCCGCAAGTATTGCGCATTGCGGTTAAAATGTGCGATTGAACTTATTGAGCAGAACCGGCTGGTACAGCTTGAAGACCTCATCAATGTTCAGGAGGTTCCGCTAAAGGTACAGTAAATGAAATAGGCTGAAGACTGAAGACTGAAGGTAAAAAATATCGATAAGGAAGGAACTGGTTTTCCCTTCAGTCTTCGGCCTTCAGTCTAAACCCCCTTACTATACCATCATCTTTCCGGGATTTAAGATTCCCGCCGGATCAAATGCTGCTTTAATCCTTCTCATTAATGAAATGGAATCAGCGCTGATTTCTTTTGTCATATAAGCGGATTTTGTAATGCCTACACCATGCTCGCCCGATATGGTGCCGCCGAGTGCCAGCGTATAGTCAAATATTTCATCTACCGCCTGGTTGGCCTTATGCAGCTGGGCTGTCTGTTTTTTATCCAGCATGATATTGAAATGGATATTTCCGTCACCGGCATGGCCGAAACTGACCATTGTCAGCCCGGTCTCGCAGCTTAACGATTTTATCTTTTTTACCATATCCGGGATTTTGCTTCGGGGAACCACAATATCCTCGTTGATCTTATCCGGTCCATATTTAAAAAGTGCCGGGGAAACGGATTTCCGGGCTTTCCACAAAATCTGGGCATCCTGTCTGTTCTCAGCTGTTTTAATTTGTCTGGCACCGGATTTTTCACAAACCGCTAGTACACGATTTACAGCATGCGATACTTCATTTTCAGTACCGTCGACCTCGATGATCAGTATGGCTTCCGCATCCGTCGGAAGTCCGGCATTCATATAGTCTTCAGCGCACCGAATGGACGCATTATCCATATATTCAATGGATCTCGGAATGATTCCCTGACGAATAATCTCAGATACTGTTTCTGCCGCTGTTTCGATTTCATCATAAACCACGGTTATGGTTTGTACCGAATCCGGCAGCGGGAGCAGGCGAAGGGTAAGCTGGGTAATTATCCCAAGCGTTCCCTCCGAGCCCACCATCAGGCGCGTCAGATCATAACCGACCACGCCTTTGGCCGTCTGAACCCCGGTTTTAACAATTTCACCGGTGGCCAGAACTACCTCCAGCCCCAGGACATAATCACGCGTCACACCGTATTTGACCGCTTTGGGTCCGCCCGCGCACTCGGCCGCATTGCCGCCAAGTGTTGAAAAATCAGAACTGGACGGATCCGGAGGATAAAAAAGACCGTGAGCTTCAACCGCTTTGTGAAGATCACCGGTCACCACTCCGGGTTCGGCAACTGCTACCAGGTTATCCCTGTCAATGTCAATAATTCGGTTTAACCGTGTCATTGCCATAACGACACCGCCTTTAAGCGGCAATGACCCGCCGGTCATTCCCGACCCGGCCCCCCGGGGAGTGACGCTGAATCCATATTGATTGGCGAGCTTTAAAACAGAAGAAACTTCCAGTGAATTTTTGGGAAAAACAACGGCGTCCGGATAATAAGCATCCGGTGATGTATCATAGGAATAACAGAGGATATCTTCTTTTTTATTCGAACAGTTGGACTTGCCAACGATGTTTTCGATTTTTTTGAAAACCTTATGTGAAAAAGCCATTGGTATGAATCAGAACTTTCCGGAATTCAACTTCTGCTCGATGATATCCACCTGTCTTTTCATTTCACCTTTTTCCTTTAATTGCTTTTCAACCGCATTGATAGAATGGATGACGGTGGCATGATATCGGTTAAAGTTTTTTCCAATGGATTGAATGGTCTGTTTCGTATGCCGTCGGGACAGAAAAATGGCGATTTGTCTCGGCCGGGTAACAGCCTGTTTTCGGGATTTGGAAATCATATCCTTAACGGTAATACCAAACTCCCGGCACACAAGATTCTTGATGACTTCAATGGTGATATGTTTCTGGGTGGAAATAATATTTTTAACAATGCTTTCGGCCAGTGCCAGATCAACCGGCATTCCAAGAAGACAGGATTTTGTGGTCACGCCAATCAGTCCGCTTTCCAGGACTCGTACGTTTTGCTTTAATTCGCTTGCCATAAACTCAATGACTTCGGACGGCACACGCAGGGCTTTATGCTTAGCTTTATGCCGCAGGATTTTAACCCGTGTCCGGAAATCCGGCGGTTCAATTTCCGAAATCAGGCTCAATGCGATTCTGGATTTTAACTGCTCACTCATCTTGGGAATTTGTGCCAGCGGAATACTGCTTGAATAGATTATTTTCTTACCGGTCTCGTTTAAATAATCCAGCGTTAATGCAAGTTCTTCCTGGGTTCGCGTCCGCCCGGACAGCACATGAATATCTTCCAGCAAAAGCACATCGCAGCAGGATCTGTATTTCTTTTTAAATTCATCAATGGAATTGCCTTTAAACGCCATAACCATCTCATTGGTAAAATCTTCAGCCGTGATATAAAAAATCCGTTCATTCGGAAGTGCTGAAAGAATCTGATGTCCGGCAGCCTGGGACAAATGACTCTTCCCCATACCCGGCGGCGAAAACAATAACAATGAATTCTGTGACGGTTTTTTCTGGGAAGCCAGTGAAAGCGCTGCCATATAAGCAAAGTCACTATTGTTGCCGACGACAAACTGGTCAAACGTGAAATCCCGTCTGAGCA
>JAQYVU010000148.1 GCA_030145385.1 Desulfococcaceae bacterium | reverse complement strand
AGTCCGGCTGCACGATGGAGGGCAAATTTCACAAAAACGAACTCCTGGAAACGGATTATGAGACCATCCGCGCCATGATTCTATGGGACGACATGTTCGAGGGGTGGCATATGATCAGGCATTGCTACGGATTTTTAAATGACCTGACGTTTTTTTCGTTCCAGAAGGCCCAAGACGACATAGCAGCCTTGCGACACATTCAGAGTCTGGATGATACTGGTATCACGGCACTTCTGGCCAACAACGTCCGCTTAAACCGCGATATTCAGAAAGCCGAAATGATTTATCAGAAGCCGACACTGATTTTCAAGCGGGAAAAAGCAACGCTGCTCGAAGTGTTTATCGAAACCATTGATATCTTTAATGGTGATTTTGGAAATCATGATCACACGTTGAGAAATATTCCGGAAGAATGGTTTTAAAATCGGCAGATTCAGCAGCGCTCGGCTGCGCGCGAAAGGATCTTCTTTACTTGTGCCATTGTGAATATTTTGTCCTTCCCTTCAGTCGTAAGCCTTCAACCTTCCACCTGTTTGCAATCTTTACTTCAAAGACACCATAGAATCTTTTTTATTGCAGAGCACAGAGGAAATCATTGGAACTATTACCTACCACGACACCTGAGGCATCGGGCTTTCAACAACCATTTACGTACTGGGGGGCATTATGGTGTAATTGTGCTTTAAGATTGAAGCGTTAAATCATGATTGTTGTATTAGAATTGATTGTAAAAGAAAATAATGGTATATTTTATCTTAATGTCAGTTTTATTGGTGATGCATTTTTCGTTATTAAAGCCATATTGAATATAAGGGATGGTTAATGATAAAAAAACAGGAAGTAATAACCAGATTAAAACAGAATCAAGATAAGTTGACTGCTTACCAGGTAAAAGAGTTATATCTGTTCGGGTCTGTTGCGAGAAATGAAGCTGGTGCTGATAGTGATGTAGATTTTATCGTTGATTTTGAACCCGGATCAGAAGTTGGCTTTTTTAAACTTGTAAGGTTGCAGAAAATGCTGTCAGAAATTCTTGATTGTTCTGTCGATTTGACAACAAGAGATGCATTACATCAAGAGTTGAAAAATCATATCCTTAAGGAATCTTTCCGTGCCGCATAGAAATTGGGAAATTAGAATTCATGATATATTAACTGCTGTTAATTCGATTCAAAGTTATACAAAAGAAATGGATTTTTCGTCATTTAAATCAGATCGGCGAACAGTCGACGCAGTTATACGCAATCTGATAGTCATTGGAGAGGCAGCTTCTCATATGCCGGAAGAGATTTGCCAAAAGTATCCGGAAATTCCATGGTATGAAATGCGCGGCATGAGAAACTTCGTGGTCCATTAATATTTCGTCGTAAGTGATAAAATATTGTGGGACACGATTCAAGTTGATTTGAAAGAGTTACCTGAAAGCTTAAAAAGAATGATAAAATATAGCTAAGCAAATCTTTATTTTTTTTGATCCCACCTGAGTCTTTACCGCAAAAGGCTTCAAAATTTTCAATGGTTATAATACAGATTTTTAACCGGAAGAGGCTGATATCAAAAAGGTTCGCCTGGTCCGACGTTAGATGATGCATCGCCCGGACCACTTTCAGTGACCGCTAATGCTCGTGTTCTGCTTTAAATTGACTTATGGAATATCTTTTTAAACATTGACAGACAAATTCTGAAGTGGGCTTATCAAAAACCCTTTAAACATTCTATTTTATCAAAACACTCATCTCCCATCGGGTCCTGAATGGATTAAGAAATAATACAGGCTTTTTTGCAGGCTATTGGGTATTTATCATTGTTTTTCTGATTATTGCCATGAATCATGAACAAATAGATAGAAACCGTTGTCAAATCATGAATTGTGAATTAAGACGTTGGATGATACATGAATTAAAACATAATTCACGATCGGATACCATGATCCATAATTGAACAATCTTATAACATCGGTTATAATGACCGATCCGGAGGATTCTTTTGTTTATCGTATATTTTTTTATCACTGTTTTATTGATTACTTTCTGGGTAACCACTTCGCTATATATTGTCGTATGGTATGATGCGGTCAATCTTCGAACCAGAACCGAAGAAGGCCAGTGGCGTAAGGGCATCCAATTATTCTCTATTTTCAAAGGCATTGTTATCGAATCCCTGTGCCTGTTTTTTAAACTCATCACCACACCGCTCCGGTTTTATCTTGACCGGATTCCGAAAACAGCAGTGCCGGATTCACGCCCGCCGATTCTTTTTGTTCACGGCTGGGGTTCCGGAAGCCATGCGTTTCTGATCATTTACCTGTTATTAAAAAAGCAGGGATTTAAAAATATGTATTTCATGACCTACCGCCCGATTTTTGCTGATGTCCGAAAACTGGCTGATCAGGTGGCTGAAAAAATTGATTTTGTCCGGGAAAAAACAGGGGCTTCCAAAATCAACGTGATTTCACACAGCATGGGCGGTGTGCTGACACGTTATGCCATTAAAAACGGGGGGGCGGACGGAAAAGTGGAAAAACTCATAGCCCTTGGCGGCCCGCACATGGGAAGCCGTGTGGCGGCTTTTGTACCCATGGGCAAAAACACCCTCCAGATGGCTTATAAAAGCGCGTTTATGACAGATCTGGCATGCGATGGCATGACCTGCGGAGACACGCATTATGTTTCCATTTATTCTGATTTTGATAATTTTATCATCCCCCAGGATTCATCCCACCTGGGCGCTGATGCCAAAAACATCAACGTACCGTTTCACGGTCATATTTATCTTTTATACAGTTTTCACGTCATTCGATTGATTATAAAAGAGCTTCGCAGGGAAAGATAAAAACCGGTTAAATAAATGATATCGGAGGCATTTATTCTGAATTCCGGTAAGACCAGGACCAGGCATCCGGCACCTGCAAAGGACATTTTCTTTGCTTTAGGAAAAGGTGAGCCTGTATACAGCTGCGGGTCCCTGTTCTGCAACGATCATCCGGACGGGGTGGATACCCTTCAAGCAATCGGCTTTAACGCCTGCACGGGATCCCCCCCCCCTGGACTGATGTGCCGATTTATTGTTTTTTATCCGATTCGATTTTTCAGGATTTAACACCATCCCCGCCGCTCTGCTGCTTATATTCAGGATTGTGTGGTTCCACCTGTTGTTTTAAGTCAAGCCAGAAACGGGCCCTTTCTGCCGAACCAGCCGGCTGCTGAATCGGCAATTCCAGAAAGGGAACATCCATATTCAGGGCATGAAATTTCTCAGACAAAATCTCTGCCATAATACCCATCAGCACCGGCTCGTCCGGATCAGGGGTATCCACCGGCATGGGGGATTCCGTGTTGTATCTGTTCACCTTGTGTTTTCCCCAGTTGATGCCGCAGGTCGGGCTGTTGCGCAGGCCGATGTAGCCAGCCAGGCGGTAGCCGTTTTTCAGAAATTCCTCGACCATAAGAAATGGCGTCTCCAGAAGGTCTTTGCAGTGGCTGCGGAAAAAAATATTATCATACTGCTGTCTTCCCTGGGGATTGCGCTGCAACCCCATTGCCGTTGTTTCCGGACAGGGATACTGGATAATGCCTACCCGTAATTTCATTAAATAATCCATTAATTCATGTGACAACGGAAAATTCTGTCCGAGCACATGCACCCGGCAGTATGGATTGATTAAGCACTGCGCCACTAAAATGATTTTTTTGTCTTTTTTACTCATGATAATCCTCCTTTACCGCATCCTGCAAATCGGACGCTTTTAAAATTCAGGAAAAATCACACTTAATTATTTCTCGTTCCCATGCGCCTGCGCGGAAAGGCATTGCAACCGCTGATCTTATAAAATGAATGCCTGAATCGATCGTTTACAACGGCAGGCGGATCATTTCCCCTTTTGCAGGTACCGACCGGATGACAAACAATTTCTACGGACCGGATAAGATGTTCAACAATGCGATTTTCGGAACCATCCGCCGGCGCAATAAGAGACTTCCGGTAAGCGGAAAAACCATTCGCACTGACCACGTCAAAGTCCTTTTGCGTACCCATAAAAAAGGTTTGAAGATCTTCCGGATCTGAAAGAAAATTAGGTTGAATGAGCGGAACATCAAATGCGGCCCATTATCAGTTTTTGCCGGTTTTTAAATCACACAATAAGGAGGACATTGAAAGGAGAAAGCCGTTGATTATTTGAAATTATTCTCAGGAATCGTTTCGCAAGTCAAGCTTCAAAATTTTAATTTTCCCGGCTGCCGATCATTTCAATAAACGCGCCGACCCGTGTTTTTAATTGTTCGAGGTCATCCATGCTGTAATCCGTTTCAATGGAAAGCATTGGAACGCCTTCTTTTTTCATGATTCTTTCAACCTTTAACGCCTCGTTGGCATAGGGCTGGCAAAACATGAGTGCGTAATGAATCACGCCGTCCACGTTGAGATCTTTTGCCATGGCAGTGATGTTTTCTAAACGTTCGGTATTGGGTGTAAAACAGGCACAGTCGATTTTTAAATACCGGTCGCAGATTGCATCGATCATGTCGTCTACCGTATCTGCGGATTCATCCACCAGATCCCGGGTATTCCGTGTTCCGATACAGGATTCTTCGCCCACGACCACGGCATTGGAACCTTCAATCACAAACGGAAGCTTCCAGTTGGGCACTGCCATGGGACATCCGGATAACAGCAGGCGGGGAACGCTGCTTTCTGCAACTCCCTGTTTTTTCTGTACCCGGCTTTCGATTTCATCGCATAACGTGTTGATGCTTGTGGTAAAACGCACCGGATCATCATAGAAGCTCACCTGGTTGATCAGCAGCACATCCCGCCCGGAAATCGGCACCGGAACGGCCGCACGGAGCTTATTCAAGCGCTGCAGTGCCCGGCGCCGGTCATTGACGGTTTTGATAGCTTCTTTCAGACGTTCTGCCGTTATTTTATTGCCTGTCAGCGTTTCCAGTTCGTCTTTAAATCTCAGGATTTCAGCTTTCCATAAATCCCGGTCACAGGCATTTTTCTGCTGAGGAACTTCCATGACATACATGGGAACATGTTCAGCAAAGCTTTCATATGCTTTCTTTTTGCCGTCGCAGGTGGTTTCTCCCACCACCAGATCGCATGACTCCGTGTACGGGCAAATTTTTGCCAGCTTGAAACCGACAAATGATTTAATCAGCGCGCAGGTGTTGCGGGGGACGATTTTTTCGGCGGCTTCCGTGCCGGCATCGGCACCGGAGCACAATCCGACCTGGATGGCATCCGCTGCCAGTGTCAGTTCTTCAGGCACAAATACGCAGAATGTACCGATGACTTTTTTCCCGGATTCTTTGGCATCCTGCAGTTCCTTAATCCGTAATCCGTGTACTTCCGAAAGAACAAAGTCCAGATACTCCATACCTTTGAGACGCCCTTCCTGGGACAGGTAAATATCATTATAAAATTTGCCGAGTACTTCCAGAAGTCCGTCGTGAGCCGGAATATCAAGGTTTAATGTTTCCCACATGGATGTATGGTTGATTGCTGTCATGGTTTTTCTCCTGAATTTTTCAGACCTTTTGTCAAAATATATTTCGTTTGCCTTTGGATGAAGATAACACGGAGATTTGCGTAAATACCAATTGAAAATATTGATGGAAATGTTATCTCTGATTGAGAAATTCTATGAGGAAAGATTTTTTTACGGGAGCAGGCGGGTATGGGGCCAAATTCTTTCTTTCTCTTTAATTCTCTGTCAAATCCCAGGTATCATATGCCGTCGTATGCCGAAAACCGAATAGATAATAAAAAAGTATCCGGCCATTTGTGCGGAATCTCCGGTTGTTTTAAGGCAGATACGGATTCAGACGGCTTTATTTTGTAATTGCACGCATCGTGTTTGTGTGGCATATAACAGGCTGATAAACATATCTCTACGATCCACTTAGGTACTATCAATCAAACTCAAAATCAATATAACTGACCTCAAAAATTAACCGCCAAGGAGATGCCATGCTTCTGTTCAATCCCAAGCTTCATAACCGAAAGTATACGGATGAAAAAACCCGTGACCTTATGCAGAAAACAATCGATTTTCTGGAAAATAAAGGGCTGAAGAATCTTAAAAAAGACTGGCATGACAAAGTCTGGAACCATGATTTTGTTGAATTTATGAAAGAAAACCAGGTTTTTGCAACACTCATGACGCCGGAAGGTTACGGGGCAGAAGATTCGCGTTGGGATACCTACAGGAATTCCGCGTTTGCCGAGATCACCGGATTTTACGGGATCACCTACTGGTACACATACCAGGTTTCCATGCTGGGTCTTGGACCGGTATGGCTGGGCAGCAATGAAGAAGTGAAGCATAAGACAGCCCAACTCCTCAAAGACGGCAAAGTTTTTGCCTTCGGTCTGTCAGAAAAAGAGCATGGGGCAGACATCTACTCCACCGATATGATGCTGTATCCCCAGGAAGACGGGACGTACAAAGCCAATGGCGACAAATACTACATCGGCAACGGCAATGAAGCCGCGCTGGTTTCCACTTTTGCCAAAATTGCGGATTCCGGCAAATACGTCTGGTTTGCTGTCGACTCTCAGCACGAAAAGTATGAATTGATCAAAAACACCGTCAACCAGCAGAATTACGTCTCTGAATACGCACTTCACGATTACCCCATCACCGAAGCCGACATCATGGAAGAAGGCGACAAAGCGTGGCACAACATGCTCAACACCATCAACATCTGTAAATTCAACCTGGGCTGGGGCGCTATCGGTATTTGCACACACGCCTTTTACGAATCCATTGACCATGCGGCCGGCCGTTACGTATACGGACAATACGTGACGGATTTCCCCCATGTGCGCCGTTTGTTTACCGATGCCTACTGCCGTCTTGCTGCAATGAAACTTTTTTCCGAACGGGCCATTGACTACATGCGGTCGGCATCGCAAAACGACAGACGCTACCTGCTCTTTAATCCTATGGTTAAAATGAAAGTCACCTCGCAGGGTGAAGAGGTGATCAACATGCTCTGGGATATCATTGCTGCCAAGGGATTTGAAAAAGAGCCTTTCTTTGAAGTAGCGGCTACTGATATCCGCATGCTTCCCAAACTGGAAGGCACCGTACATGTGAACATGGCGCTGATTGTAAAATTTATGCAGAATTACTTTTTCAATCCGGCGGAATTCCCGGAAATACCCAAACGCGATGATGGGGCGGACGACACCTTCATGTTCAACCAGGGACCCACCAGCGGTCTTGGCAAAATTCAGTTTCATGATTACAACATCGCCTACAACAAGATTGATCTGCCCAATGTCAATCTCTTCAAAGAACAGATTGACGGATTCAAGCGTTTTCTTGCGGAAGCCACTCCGGACAAAAAACAGTCCCGGGACATCGACTACCTCCTGGCGCTTGGCGATTGTTTCACGATGGTTGCTTACGGCCAGCTGATTTTAGAAAACAAAGATATTTTTGAGGTAGAAGATGATCTTATCGAAGAGATCTTTGATTTCATGATTCGAGATTTCTCCCGCTTCGCCCTGAACATCCACACCAAACCAAGCAGTTCCGAAAAGCAAAAAGAACTTTCCATGGCCATGATCAAAGCGCCCATTCCCAATGAGCAACGGTTTAATAAAATTTGGGAAACTTATGCGTTTGCCATGAAAGGGCAGTACACGATGAATGAATAACCTAAATTGCGCGTTTTAAATTTCAAAACTTAAAACGCTCAACTTGGGAATAAGGTTAGATATGCATTTTCACGCAATAGAATAGGAATTCGGGCCTGGTTCACCTGCCATGCAGGTGTGCCGGGCTTTTAATGGGAGACCCGTTTCACAGACCCCTAAGATTGACAGACATCAGGGAGGGATTTATGAACAAAGATTTATATAGTCAATTGAGAAAACATCTGGACAAACAGCCGGCAGGGTTCCCGGAAACTAAAAACGGCTCGGCAATCGATATTCTCAAACGTTTTTATACGCCTGAACAGGCGAAGATTGCATTGAAAATGACCACTATTCCGGAACCGGCGGTAAAAATAGCAAAAAAATTAAAAATAGATGAGAAGAAGGCCGGAGAAAGCCTGGAAAAAATGGCCAGAGAAGGGCTTTTATTCAGGGTTCATACCCTTGAAGCGCCTTTGTATATGCAGCCCAATTTTATCATGGGTATTTATGAATGGCATGTGAATACGGTTGACCGGGAAATTGCCGAAAAAGCAGATGATGTATATGACGGCCTTTTTGAGCATCACTGGAAAAATCGGAAAACCAAGCAGCTGCGTGTTGTGCCGGTTGATACATCAATTGAACATAAAGATACGGTTCGGGGATATGACATGATCCGTGAGCTTGTCCGCGGTACGGGAAACGGGCCGTATGCCGCCGCCCCCTGCATCTGCAGGGTGGAGCAGGTGAAAAAAGGAAATGAAGTCAATCGTCCCATGGATACCTGCCTCACATTCGGCATGGTTGCCCAGTATTATATTGAAAACGGTATCGGCAAAGAACTGACCGAAGACGAGCTCATGCAAAAATTGACAGAATGTGAAAAGGCGTCTTTGGTACCATTTGGCACAAATTCACAGAAAATAGTCAATATGTGCATGTGCGACAAGGACTCCTGCCAGATTTTCCGCAATTTGCGTAAACTTGAAAAGCCTGCCCAGCAAGTGCATGCGGCTTTTTCAGCAGCAATTGATGCAGAATTATGCAATGGCTGTAAAAAATGTACCAAAAAATGCCAGATCGATGCCGTTGTCGCTACAGACGTTCAAGCCGGTAAAAAAGCAAAAATCCATGAAATCGATTCGGACCGATGCATCGGATGCGGTCTTTGTGTGGCTGTTTGTCCCCAGCAGGCCATCTCCATGCAACCTAAGGAAGTGTTGCCGGATGTGCCGGAAAATGCCTTGACCATGAATATCGCCCTGGCAAAAGAAAGAGGGCAGCTGCAGGGTTTCGTGCCCTATGGCGTGGTCAAATGGCTGTTAAAATTGAAACTCGGCAAGGAAACAGCTGATAAAGTCATCAATATGTAAGTCAAAACACCGGTGGTTCGTTTGAAATGGGATTGGCCCAGGCCAACTGTCCTTTACGGCAGGCAGACGGCGGAAGGGAAGGTCAAAAGACGAACATCGAACATCGAATGAAATCGGAATAGGTCCATTATACGCGTTCCCACGCAGGAGCATGGGAACGCGTGATGATGTTTTTCAACATCCTGTTATATACGATTACATGGAATCCGGGCCAGCATCTCCTCTATGGCATCGTCGATCCGGTCTGAAAATTGTTCCAGGGCAAATTCTTTTCCACAGGACCTGCAGAACACACGGGTTTGCTGTCAGGTTCTTTTCAATGCAACCGTTGCATCGCACTCGGGGCAGGAAATACCGGGGATCACTTTGTTGAACATTTTGATATGCGCCTTATAATAACCGGTTAAACGGTTTTTTCTGTAAAAAGCCGGCACTTTTCCGGCTTTGAATTCATTCTAAGTTTAGGGTGGTATCCAGTTTTAAGTTTCAAAATTTAAACCACTCAACTCGGGTTTAAATATGACAATCCTGATATCATAAAATGAATGATCGTCCAAGCGATTCCGCATCAGTTTGATTTTCTTATGCGTGGTTGTTAGCATTAAAATCATTTAAAAGTAAATTAATTCCGATTCTGGTATTTGTCGATTTTAACAACGCTATTCCTAACAGAGGAACCTTGAATGAAAGCAAACCTGTTAAAAAATTTAATGAACTTCTGGCCGCCGTTGCTGGGTGCGGGGATAAAAATTTTACGCATTACAGATGACTACCGGGAGATCGAGGTAGCCCTGCGGCAAAAATGGTTTAATAAAAACATTGTCGGTTCCCATTTTGGCGGGAGTTTATACGCCATGGTGGACCCTTTCTACATGCTCATGCTCATGAATATTCTGGGCGACGATTATATCGTATGGGATAAATTTGCCAGCATTGATTTTATTGCGCCCGGCAAAGGGACGGTAACAGCTGCATTCACGTTGAATGAAACGCAGATTGAACAAATAAAACAAGAGACCGGCGCCTGCGATAAATATGTCGCCGTGCTTCCGGTGGATATCAGAAATGAAAAAAATGAGATCGTGGCAACGGCAATTAAGCATATCCATGTTCGCCTTAAAAAACGCGTATGTCTGCCCGGCGAACAGTAGAATCGCAATAAAGCTGTCTTAAAAAAATCTTATCCTGAATAACTGTATTTTAAGATGCATTCATACATAGGTCAGAGCTGATTATATTTTTTTTATCTGCTTATCCGGTTCGCTCAAGTTGACTAATTTACTACTATCTGGCTGATATTTCATAAAATTATGCTTCCACGATTGAAAGGCATGGTATTTACGGCTTGTTGAACAATTCTATAAAATCGTTTACCGACGTATTTTGT
>JAQYVU010000028.1 GCA_030145385.1 Desulfococcaceae bacterium | reverse complement strand
TGAAACTGATCTAAAACGGAGAAACGGTCAAATGCCTCAAAAACGGAAGTTTCATCGGATATCCCGACAATGACACCATCTACTTCGGTTTTGTGAAGAATCAGCGGTGACACAACTTTGCATACCACCGGATAGGTGAGTGCCGCCATTGCCTTGGTAATGCTTTCCCTCTCTTTGATCCACACGAAGTTGGTGGTGGGAATGGAATATGATTGTAAGAGCTTTTTTGCCTCAGGCTCAAGAATCCAGCCAAACGGTTTTGATCGCCGGATCATTTCCGGGATATGCATTGCGGCCTGGTTCATATATGCCTCCTTTTGATGGCTGTCAGCATAAACACTGCCTGATCAATGGAATGGGTTGCCGGGATGCCGTGCATCTCAAAACCTTCAATAAAAATGCCGAATTTCGGCAAATAAGGGACGTAGCAAACAATCGGTTTGTCGTATAATTTTTGAAGGTATCCCAGTTGCGGCGGCAAAGCGGATGTGATGGCAGGGATAAACGGCAGAAAAAGAAGCAAAACACTGTCGATATCATCACGCTCTAAGGCAAAACGGGTACAAGCAAGATAATCATCATCAACCGCACTGCCGGTAAGATCGATGGGATTCATAAACGAAGCAATGTTCTGAATATTTTTGGAAACACCGGATTTTAATTTTTGGCCATCTGTTTCCTGAAAGGAAGGGACGTGAATGCCCTGCTGATAGCAAAAATCAGAAGCAATAACCCCGTGGCCGCCGCTCATTGTAATAATCGCCGTTGTATCGATTTTCCGTTTTCCAAAACATACCAGGGCTTCACAGGCGGTTAAAAATCTGGGTTCGCTCTGCACTTCCAATGCTTCGGTTTGTTTGATCACTTCATTAAAAACTTTGTAATCCCCGGCCATTGAAGCCGTATGAGATGAAATCGCCTTCTGGCTGGCAGGTGTTTTTCCTGTTTTGAACAACACGACCGGTTTAGACGTTTTTTTAATTTCTTCGATCAAAACCCGGCCCCGTCCTTCATCCAGCCCTTCGAAATATATACCGATCACCGATGTGCGTTCGTCATCACGAAAAAACCGCAGCGCCTCTACTTCATCCACCACCGCTTTATTCCCGATGCTCAAGGCGCGTGAGATGCCGATCTGTTCATGGGTAAACCGGATCATTAAGTCAACCAGGATTCCGCCGCTCTGGCTTGCCAGCCCAATCGCGCCTTTAAGCGGTTTCACAAATCGTTCATCAGGAAAGAAAAAGGTATTGATTTCCGGTACTGAATAGACGCCCAGGCCATTGGGTCCGATAATCGGGAAATCGTGCTGACGGGAGATGTCAGCAATTTCATCCTGCAGGGCATGGTTGCCGGCTTCTGCAAAACCGCCTGAAATAACCAGACCGCCTTTGACACCGGCACGGATACAGTCATGCATGGCCTGAGGAACATATTCCGCCTTGATGGCAAACACGGCACAGTCTATAGGCTCCGGAATATCGGCTACTGATCGATAAATTGGTGAGCCGTGATATTCACCGCCAGAGGGATTGATTCCAAAAATTTTCGTACAGTGACGATGGATATTTTTATGATAAATAATATTGGCGGGATTGTTCGGATTGCTTTTTGAAATACCGAACAAAGCAATCGTTTTCGGTTCGATTATATGTGTTAAGTCCATATCTAAATACTTTAATGTGCCTCCAGTTTAAAATTCGTAAGCGTTCACAGGGCACTGCACCTGCTTTGTTCCCGGGCACTTGAAGTACGACGAGTACGTCTTCGTGCCCGGCGCCTCGCATCTGCGGTACCCTGTAAACGCTTACAGAACAACAGTTTACGAAAAATTGATAATTTCGACCCCGTGAACGGGTACTAAAATTTGAATCCGCTTTGATCGCCAGTGCCCATCCATAAATGGTGAATTCGTCGTCCTTGAACCTGAACAAATGATTCTGTTTCTGAATGGAAACTATTTAGTGCCTGAACGAAAACCTCTAAATCAAGGTTGTCATTACGCGGAGTGAGGAACGAACAACAAAGTAATCCCCTGTCGGTAAGGAGATTGCTTCGGTCGTACCTCCCTCGCAATGACAGAAAAGGAGCAATTTTGAGACTTTTCGTTCAACCACTGGTTAACCAAAACCTTTATTTGAAATTCCAATAACCGTTTTCAGATTTTTATTATCAAAAAACAATTTTTTTATTATCAAAAAATAATTATTGATGCCTTTTTTAGGCCCTTCAAAGGGAATTGTCAAGTTAACAGACTTCAGGGTAACCGCACGGGGCTGGCGGACGGGCATATTTTATTATTTTAAATGGCAGGGAACCTGGGGGCACCCATTAAAAGCCTGGATCTTGATAGAAATCCGGGACTGTGCTATGGATTGCTGCTTTGGCTCGCCCCCATCGGGATCCGAACAGGCTTTTATGACAGGGACGATAGGTACCATGTAGAAAATTTGCAGGATCGCTGACTCCGGGTACTGGACTGATTCTGTTTTGTACGATATAGAAACGCAATGACATCAAATAAACTTTCACAAATCACACTTTTTCATAAGCTTCCTGCTGATCAGCAGCAGTGGCTGCTCTCCATGTCGGAAACCCATGCTTTTTCCTTTCAGCAGCTGAAGATGATGGTTGAATACAGCGCGGACCTGATCTGCTGGAAGGCCGGATCATTGGAGCAATTTTACCACCCGGAAGCGGTGGGGCAGGCAAGGGGGAAACAGGCAACGGGAAAGGTTTTTCAACAGTTTCGGGAAGGGTATGAAACGCTGAAAAACGGGCAGAAGAGGTATTCGGAAGAAAGCCGGTTCTCCGCCGGTGAACAGAAATTCCCGGAAGATCAGATGGTGGAGGTGCAGCTCCAGGGAACCATTATGGGGCAATGTCCGGTTGCCTCTGAAAAAACCCGCTGTTGTAACCTGAAAACCCTGGATGCTGTACAGCAATGCGGTTTTGATTGCAGTTATTGTTCCATTCAATCTTTTTACCATGGGAATCAGGTCCGTTTCATCCGGAATCTGCTATCACACCTGGAATCCCTGGAACTGGATCCTGCAAAAAGTTATCACATTGGAACCGGGCAATCTTCTGATTCTTTGATGTGGGGAAACCGGTTTGGACTCCTGGACTCTCTTTGCCGGTTTGCCTCATGGCATCCGAATGTGATCCTTGAGATGAAATCCAAAAGCGGCCGGATAGATTATTTTCTGAAAAACAGGGTCCCTGCCAATATGGTTTTTACCTGGTCCCTCAACAGTCCCACGGTGATTCAGCATGAGGAGAAGGGAACGGCCAGCCTGGATAAACGGTTGGAAAGCGCGCGAAAACTGGCAGATCAAGGCATTCCGGTGGGCTTTCATCTTCACCCCATCGTTTGGTACCAGGGGTGGCAGGAGGATTATCGGGCTCTGGTTTCCAGGCTGGCAGATAGTTTTCAACCGGAAGAAGTGGTCATGGTTTCACTTGGGACGCTGACCTTTATCAAACCGGTTCTGAAGAGAGTCCGGGAGCGGATGCCCGACAGTTCCATTTTACAAATGCCGATGGAAGATTGTGCCGGAAAACTGAGCTACCCCTTTGACATCAAAAAAGAGCTTTTTTCCACTGTTTATCAGGCTTTCCCTGATTCCTGGAAAGACGCTGTTTTCTTTTATATGTGTATGGAACATATCGATTTATGGCAGCCGGTTTTCGGGCGGAGTTATGACTCGAATGAACAATTTGAAGAGGATCTGCTGACAACCTATCAAGAGAAGATTTCCCGGATCAGTCAATCCGGTTAAACAAGTCCTGAACATTATTCTTAAATAAATAATGAAAAACACTAAATTGGCCTGCAATTTTGACTCGGGGGGCATACCTGCTTTGTCAAAAAAATAAATACTCCTGATTTTACGGCTCTTCCTGTATCAACGAACAATTCAGGACAGGACTTGTTTTCCTCTCACTGCCCCTTTTTATGTTGGCCAAACCCCAAACTAAGCGCTCCGCCCGTTTTTCTGCAGGCATCTACACAATCGCCGCAATTGGTACACTGGGCTTCAATTCTGCTATTTAAACGCCTGGGGTCCAGATCAAGGGAACAGGTTTTTTGGCATGGACATGGCCCCCTGCTTCCAACACATTTCTCTTTTTCAAAAACGACTTTAAGCCGAAAGGGGTTGAACCGCCCGGCAGCCGTCAGAAGAACGGATTGCGGGCAAATCCAGCGGCACCACAACCGGGTACGAAGTAAAAATTCCGCCAGCAAAATGGCCCCGATAAGCCAGGTTGCGGGGGCCAGATATTTTTGAATAAAAACATACTGAAAAACATTCGAATACTGATACGGCAGGGATATGCGGTTTAAAGCCGGTGAGCTGCAAAAAAAGCTGACGATCAAAAATCCTGCACAAAAAATAACCGCTTTAACCGCAAACCCGTTTTGGGGAATTTTACAAAGACAGGATTTTTGCGGCCAGACCCGGCATGCGAGACGATTGACCAGTTCCGACAACAATCCAAAGGGACAAATCCAGGAACAGAAAACAGTCCCCAGACAAAATGCAATGGCCAGCACCGTGCCGGCGCTGATCAGGAGCCCGACCGGAAGGTACCGGTTCTTAACGATCATCTGTAATACAGCAAGAGGATCTGAAAATGTCAAACTGCCGACATGGATGTTTAAAAAATTCCCCCAGATAAAACTGAACCCTTTGGCGTTCAGTATGGGAAGCATAATAAAAAAAACAGCCACCCCTGTTTGTATTGTACGCCGCCAAATGCGGATACTGTTTTTTTTCATGAGAAATTCGAGATCGTTTTTTTCATTACTATCTTGTTGGATCCCTTTTCAATCTCATCAAATATCATCGCCCCCGGCCCGATCCCTTCCCATATCAGGACATCGTCTTCAATGGTCACTTTAAGCCAGTTGTTTTTAATCCCGATTTCAAAGGCATCGGCAATTGTTTTATCGTACACCCGCTCCACATCGAGCAGGGCATTTTTTATTTGCTGTGTGATTTCCATAATGGATTTTGTATATGGGAAACAGTTATTTGGGTCAATAGCTTCTTTGGTATGTTTGAAGAGAGCAGATAAGGGGTGGAACCTTTGATGACTGCTTTAGAAACAGGTGTCAGGTTTCGGGTGTCAGGAATTGGACGGATACTCAAACCTGAACACTGAAACGCCGCATCGGCAAATAATGCATGCTGCATTTTGTTTTAAAACAGTTACGTTTATGAGCAATACGGTTAACAAACTTTCTGAATCATAGCGGCTTCATCCGTTCAACCCGAGGTTTGAGATCACCTGAAGTATAAAATCCGGCAGGGTATTTCTGCTTTTCGGTGTGACTTCGTGGATTTCAATGTCTTTTCGGACTTTTATGCTTAAAATAAAGTCATCACGGCCCAGGGTGATGGTGCCGATGACAATATTATCCGAATCCAGGGCGGAGATGGCGGCGGTTCGGAATTTTAACGAAAAGCACTCCATTTTACCGATTTCGTCTAAAATAATGATTTGGTTGCCAACAGGCGCAATGGAAGGCACGGCCAGGGTTTCAATGTTTTCGATGCTCACCCCGTAGCGGCGGATATGAAAGTCAGATGTTATGTCCTGATGCGCCAGCCAGCCCTGCCTGCCATCGAGTGTTTTCATCAGAAAACCGATTCTTCGGTCATCTTTTTTTTCCTCTTGGGTATAAAATCCATTGGCCGGACACGGCAGGCGAGCGATAACCTTTTTAATCACCGTGGTTTTTCCGGAAGAGGGGGCACCGGTTAAAAAAATATTTTTTTTCATCGATGATATAAACCCACCAGCTCGGTTTTTCCCAGCACATGCCCGTCCATTGATCGTTCCAGGTCTTTTTTAGTTGGGTTTTTAAGGTCCTGCAGAACAACATCTAAGGCATACAGCTTGTGAAAGTATCGGTGTGTTCCGATGGGCGGGCAGGGGCCGCCGTACCCGGTCCGTTTCCAGTCATTGATTCCGTTTAACGTGCCTTCCGGAAGGCCATTACCCGAATCGCCTTCCGGCAATGAGGAGTTTGAGACCGGGATGTTGTAAATCACCCAGTGCACCCAGGTCATTTTGGGATTGGCAGGATCCGGCGCATCCGGGTCATCCACGATCAGCGCAAAACTTCTGGTGCCATCCGGGACATTCGACCAGTGGAGTGCCGGGGAAATGTCGCCCCCGTCACAGGTATGTTTTTTAGGGATCTCTGCCTGGTTTTCAAAGTTTGGTGATATTAATTCCATGGTTTGACATGCCTCCTTTTCCATGTTGGCAAAAGTTATAAATGTAAAAAAAAGGACCGGTAAAAAAATGAAATGCAGCGGTTTCATAATCTTTTCCTGATATATGATTGGACCGGATTCATTTGTTTAAAACAAACAATCAACAATGATGATAAATCTGACAGTTGGAATTGGGGATTTGGCACTTGAAAGTATAAAAGAAAATCAGGGGTGTTTCAGATCTGAATGAATCCAGATTAAAAAATCAGGCAAAAAATATCAAGAAATTATGTGCGGGTGCAAAGAAAGAGTAAATATTTGATGTATCATGCAGGATAATCGAAGAAAGACAGTTACAAAGAAACTGCCGGAAGGTTTAAAACCGTAAAACCTTCCGGCAGTCTGAAAATTGATTAAATTAAAAGGTGTTTTTTACCATTCACCGGGATCGGAATCATTGTCTCCCTGAACGGAATCCGGCGGGGATGCGATATACAGTTCAACGCCGGTTTTTACATCCTGGCGGGTAACACGGAATTTTACGGTTTCATAATTGACTTCGTCCTTGTGCGCGGTCACACAATAGGAGTTTAACGGCACATTGATCCAGGTTACGCCGCCGTCAACAGAGGTATACGGATAAGAAGGGTCCGGCTGGACATATTCGTTGAAATATATCGGGCCGACGGTTTCCGGATACGTCAGGACCGGTATGCTTGAAACCGTTGCCCCGGGATCACCATGGGGCAGGAGGTCGCTATGCATGCTGCCCCAGGATTTGCCGACGGTCACCACCATGGCGTTGACAATCGGAGTCCCGATCATTGCTTCAACTGCACCCCTCAGAAATCCGTAATAATATAATGGATCAATAAACTGGATGGCGATATCAAGGTTGTCTTCATCTGTCACGTTGATCACGTTGCTTTTCGTGGTGACCCAACCCTGTTTTTCATAAACAAAGGAAAAATTCAGGTCATGATTTTTGAACTTGATGATCGTTATCGTCCACCAGCCGGTGTTATCGGACTGGAAATTCAGGTACCGGGTAAACGGATACTCGGCAATCCATACGGAAACCCCTGCCACTGTGGCGTGATAGTTTATCGGTCGCGGAGGAACCTGAGTAATGTCATAACCGAAATGGTTGATTTTTCCGCTCAGGGTTACAATACTGATTTCCCGCTTATCCAGAAATTTTTTTGATTTTTCCTGGATTTTTTTGGCTTCAAGATCCGAAATCGTCTGTGTTTTAAATATTTTGTCAGTTTGGATATTCGTCAGGTTCAGGACGTTGTCTGCCGCAACAGCGCTGGCAGCTAAAAGCAAGGAACAGGTAAAGAGCATTACAAAAATTGATGCCAGTCGTTTCATAATCGTACTCCTTAAATTTGGGATTAGATTTACCATGTGGAATGTCGATCAGTTTTGAAATATCAACACACAGTTTTGAAAATAAATATATGTCATTGTAGACTATTATATGATTTCAGTTGAAAAACAATTGGCCGTTAGGATGGTTTTTAACAAGAAAAGTTTTGTTTGCTCTTACCTGGTTTCAAACTAAAGTTTTAGAACTTTAGGGTAAAAAATGATATCTGCTTTATCCATTTTATTCATTTCCGATGAAAATTTATTCATTTTCGATGAAAAGGGGAGGAAAGCCCTGCTGAGTGAATACGAATTTTCTTGATATCAGAATCAAATATGACAGTATTTCGATAATAAAATCTGGGTTGAGTTTAATTTAGATAAAAGTCAATACGAAATTATATCAGGGGTGTTACATATCAATGCTTGATTCGAAACTTGCGGCAAAATTTGAAAACCAGTCCCATATGCTGGCCAATAAAGTAAAAAAGACATATAAACACTTAAAGAAGCGGTTTGCCCGTCAGGACATCGAGGTGTTCCGGCTTTATGACTGGGATATCCCGGAAATACGCGCGGCAGTGGACTGGTATGCCGGTCACCTGGTGATTGCCGAATACACACGCAAGCAGTCCGTTCCTGAGTGGCTGCCCATGATGGGTGCGGCGGTTGCTGAGATTCTTGATGTGCCGCAGGAAAATGTGCATTTGAAAGAGCGGCGTGCGGGCAAGCAGGATGGGATGCGCTACGAACGGATTGATACCACCAACAAAAAGATTATTATGCGTGAAAGGGATTTGAAGTTTTATGTCAACCCCTATGATTATATTGATACCGGGCTTTTTTCAGATCATCGAAATACCCGGCAGATGATCCGGGAGATCGCTGAAGGAAAAGATTTTTTGAATCTTTACTGTTATACGGGGTCTTTTTCCTGCTATGCGGCAAAGGGCGGGGCCCGGACCACCACCTCCGTGGACCGGTCTGAAACCGCCATCACCTGGGTTCGGGAAAACATGGACTTAAACGGAATTCCTGTGCAGGAAAATACTCTGATTCAGGCCCATACATTCGATTTTCTGAAACAGGCGAAAAAAGAAAACCAAATGTATGATCTGGCGGTGGTGGACCCGCCGTCTTATTCCACTACCCGAAACCGGAAAGTTGATTTTGACATATTACGGGATCATCCGAAACTGCTTTCCGGGGTCCTGGAATTAATGAGACCCGGGGCATTGATCTTTTTTTCTACAAACCATCAGGACTTTCAACCAAGGATGGAGGCGCTGGAGATTAAGGATGTGAGGGAAATTACGTCTCTTACAATTCCGGAAGACTATATCAGCAAAAAGAAAACAATCCACCGGTGCTGGAAAATTACAGTGTAGCATTATTCAATCGGCTGCTTTAATTTTGAGATGTCTTTGAGTGCGCTGACAAGAAAATCCGTTAACTGCTGTTTTTCAGCTGTAACTTTTACCCAGTCGCCTTTTTGAGCAGCTTTAAAAAAATGGCTGAAAAGTTTTTTCACAGATGCATTCCAATGCGAGGAAAAGCCTTTTTTTTGAGGATCTGATCTTAATCCAAGCGACTCCGGCTGGTCCCGGCGGCTGTGAGCCCAGTTGATGACATGGGAAAAATAGATCAGGGCCCGGTCGATCAAAATATAAAGAATTTGTTCATTTTTTATCGGTCCCACCTTGATTTTCATGCGCCCCAGAGGCAGTCCTTTGACTTTCGCCCCGGTAGCCTGTTTTGCGCCGAATGCGGCTGATCCGCCGCCCAACAGGCCGCCGATGGCGGTAAAGACCCCAAAGCTAAGGCCCGCCAGCGCTATGTCAATTTTTACGCCGATTGCGCTGCCGCCTGCGGCCCCTGCGGCTGCCAGCTGCCATTGTTTGAGCCCTAACACCCGCCATGATTTTTTTGAAAACAGGTCTTCATGGATAATTGAATGCGGCGGCAATTCATAATTAAAAATATTATGTTTGAATCGTTTGCGGATATTTTTATGTGCCGATTTTTCAAATCGGTCAATATCTTTTTTGTATTGCTCCTGAAGTTGTTTTTTGATTACCGGAACCTGGGATTCATCCTGGCAGGTTTTTTTCACCGTATGTCCGCACGTGTTTAAGAGTAGATCCATCATGATGCTGACCGTATCATCAATGCGGTGCTGCCAGTCCTGTTTGAAAGCGGAAATGACATCTTCCAGCTGGGGCTGCCACTCCTGGTCAATGTTCTTGAGGCTTTCTAAAAGATTAATCCGTTCCGCGTAGGTGGCCCGGTGGGCATCGAACAGGCGGATGGTGTTAAAATGTTTACGGGCCTCGGACTTCCAGTCTTCGATAAATTCCGCCCGGTTCTTTTCCTTGGTGTTGATAACAGCCATTCTTGGCAGACCGGTCAGACGCAGGATTTCCATTTCCATTTTATCAATTCGCCGCACAGGACGTGAGCCGTCCACGACAAAAATGATCCCGGCACCGTCTGCCAGGGGAAAAAATAGTTCACATTCATCGGCAAAGTCCGGGTCTGACCGGTGTGCGGTAATAAAATCGGAAAGCATCTCCCGGTCCGGTCCGGAATAGCCGGCCAGCCATTTAAGGGACTGCCGGGGCTGCTGAAAGCCCGGGGTGTCGATAAAACGGATGATCTCTTTTTTGTCCACAAAGACCGGATATTCACGGCATCTGCGGGTTTCGCCCGGAACCGGGCTGATGCGCACACTGTCATCTTCGGCCAGGGTGGAGACAACAGAAGATTTTCCCTCATTGGGATGCCCGAGGATGGCAAAGGTTGGAATGACAGTATTATCCATTAACAGCCTCCCAGATTTTCGACACGTATAAACGGATCTCCCAGCCCGTTGACCGCCTGTTCCCATATTACCCGGTCCGTATTGTCAGCAGATGTAAAAATCTGGCGGTTTACAGGTTTTCCGATCAAGGCAACGATCAGGCCGGTATCTTTTTCAACTGTATTTCGCAGGCTCCTCAGCCATGATATGGTTTCCCGGATGGGCGGCTGCCAGGCTTCCATGAGTATAACAATGCGGGACGACCCCGGGGCGGCGGGGGTCCTGGAAAGCATGGTTTCAAGCGCGGCCATGTCCTTTGCCGGATCCAGTTCAATCCGGATCCGGTTGATAACTTTCAGGCCCAGGATATGGGCGATGCGTTCATTTAAATCCTCATTATTGAATTGCCCGTCAATGTCTTCAGGAACAAAAACAATCGCCGGATCTGAAGCGATGGCGGTTTTGATTTCAGCCGGGATGACAGCTTTATCCGGCTGCCGGGGGGGTATTTTATGAGCATGCGAGGACGCATATGCCCGCCCGGCACTCCGTACCTGGGGCGTCCGCATCCGCTGAATCAGTTGGTCGCAGGCACTGGTTGCAAAACTGACGCGGCCAAGGGCTCGGTTCTGCTGCCAGAGTCCTGTTGCCAGGAGTATCAGGCGCGGGAGCAGTCCGTAAAAAAGAATGGAAAAGCATAAAAACGGCCACCACGAAATCAGGTCCGGCGTGGCCAGATGAATCATGCCGTCCTTTAAGATCATCCGGCTTCCCTCAATTTGTGCGATGGTGGGGTGAGCGGATGAAAACCAGGACCAGGGCAGGGAAAAAGCATCAACTATGCGGTAAACCGTTTCCGGGTCCGGATGCAGGGTGGATTGCCAGCCAAAGGCAAGATCGGTGATTGCCAGTTTAAGGAACGCGGCACATAGGAGCCCCAAATTAAAACAGACACCGAAGACCTGGGCCAGGATAAATACCGGCCAGAAGAAAACAAACCCGTAAAGTGTTTTCTGCCGGCCGATTAACCCGGCCATGGCATATAGTCGGTTTCGTTGAACGGCTGGTAAGGAATTTTTACCGGCAAGTTTTGTGCGCATGGTCAGACGTTGGATGAGTGAGGAAATCAGCGGGTAGATTCCTTTAAAAGATTTGGTTAACCCTAATCGGGAAAGGACCATGGATATGCCCAGAAATATAAGCAGAATAAACTGGGGAACAATCAGCACCCAGATGCAGGTAAATATATTAATGGGAGCCCTGCCGCCGTATGACAGGAGTGACCAGGCAAGCGCCGCACCGGAAAACAGGGAAGAGATGATGATAAGGCTTCGCAGGAGGCTGACGGTTTCTGCTAATCCCTGTCCCGGCAGCCGATGGGTTTCGGCAAATGCCTTTTTTTCTGTTTTTCGTTTTTCATCCAGCCAGTACTTAATCAGATTCCGGCGGGAAAACTGCGGTTCGTGAGATTTCTCATAGGACAGGTAGAGTCTGCGGTCTGATGATAGCTCATCTGGTAAATCGGCTTTTGAAAGTTCAGCAGATGCCTGGTGTAGAAAATATTCCAGGTCAATCAGATCTTTTACCTGCCATTTTGACTGCAATGATTTTCTCCTTTAACAGTTTTAAATTTTTCTTAAATTTTTCTTAAATTTTTATTCATATTGTTGTATCATATCAATCTTCGAAAGCATAGAAAACCCCTTGTACAATAATTAAATCAATTTCAGAAAGAAAGGAAAATCCATGACCCTTATGCTGCCTCCGGATATGCCTCTTTGGATCAGTAAAATGCTGCCGAAAAACAATATCCGGTATTCCGTTAATGTGGATGATTCCCAGAACATGCATGTAATGGAGTCCGGGCAGGGCTTTCCGGTGTTGATGCTGCACGGCAATCCCACATGGGGGATATTATATCGCCGGATCATGGACCGGCTCGCGGATGCGGAGGTCCGCTGCATTGCACCTGATTTAATCGGGCTCGGATTTTCGAGCAGACCCCGGTCAATCAATGAACACACGCTTGAGAACCATGCGCGCTGGCTCGGGTCTTTGATCGATCAGTTGGACGTGGAAGGATTGATTTTTGTTGGTCAGGACTGGGGCGGGCCTATCGGACTTCGGGCGCTGGCAGACCGGCCGCACCTGTTAAAAGGGCTGGTGATTTTAAACACCGCTATTGCGCCGCCAAAACAGGGTTTTAAACCGACTCTGTTTCATAAATTCAGCCAGATGCCCGTTGTCAGCAATATTGTTTTCCGCTGGTTCGGCTTTCCCCAGAACATGCTCCACCGGACCCAGGGCAATCCGGCCAGCATCAGCGGCAATACGGCAAGGGCCTACCAGTATCCATTGAGAAAATTCAGGGATAACGTTGCCCCCCTCGCACTGGCACGGATGGTGCCCAACGCCATGACGCATCCGTCGGTTGCACCTTTGCGAAAATGTCAGGCATTTGCAGAATCATTTAAGGGACCTTCTGAAATTGTCTGGGGTGATAAGGACCCTGTTCTCGGGCGGGTGTTCAAAAGGGTTCACGCGCTGCTTCCTGATGCCGGTGTCACCCGGACGACGGCTGGTCATTTTATTCAGGAAGAAGCGCCGGATGAGATTGCAGCGGCCATCCGAAAGGTGGTGTTTTCAGTAAATAACTCAATGTCATTAACTTAAGGCATTTCACCCTCATCCCGACCTTCTCCCATGCAGGGAGAAGGGGATTAAAGGACTTTTAAGTTAATAACATTGGTAAATAACTAGTGTCCGTCCGGAAATCGGGTGTGCCGGCGGGAATCCGCACCAGGGTATTTCTCCGGCACTATGCCGTTTAAAAGCAGTTTATTTTTTCTCTTTTTCTTTGCGCTGTTTTTTGACATCCAAAAACATTTGGACAATGGCTTTATGCTCCGGTGACTGGAGCATGATGGCCTGATGTGCCGCCTCCCAGTCCATGATTTCTTTTAAGGAGTTGTCATAGCTGGTTTCAAGCCCCTGTTTGATCAGCGCCATTGCTGTTAAGGGTTTTTGGGCCAGTTTTTCAGCAAGTGTCATGACTTCGTTGTCGAGTTCATCGCTTAAAACCGATTTATAAATCAGCCCCATTGCTGCAGCGGCTTTTCCGGTTATCTCTTCTCCCAATAATGCTATTTCCCTTGCCTTGACAAGGCCGACAAGGCGGGGAAGAAAATAGGTCCCGCCGGTATCTAAAATAGTTCCGATATGAACGAAGTTCTCACAGAACCGGGCATCGTGTGCCGCAATAACAAAGTCCGCGGCCAGCGCCAGGTTCGATCCACCCCCGTATGCCGCCCCATTCAGTTTGGCAATGACCGGCTGAGGAACCTCCCTGATTTTGCAGACCAGGCGACTGAGAAACCGCATGCCTTCTAACCATTCAGTTACGGAATGGTTTTTATCAAAGAGAGAAAAATCAGCACCCGTACTGAAGTTTCCGCCCGACCCCTGCAGGATGATTACTTGAATAGCATCATCTGAACCGATTTGTTCAAAGGCGTCCATGAGTTCATGACTTACATCCTGGTTTAAAGCGTTCATCACCTTTGGCCGGTTTAACGTCAATGTGCATATCTTGTTGTTTCTGCTGATCAGAACTGTTTTTTCAGACATGTCAAATCCCTTTTTATGCCATATTATTCTTTCTAAACCAGGCGATCGATTCTTTTAAAGAATTTTCAACAGGTTTGAATTTTAACCCCAGTGCTTGTTTTGCCTTGGTGTTATCCACATACAGGTGATTGGATGCGTAATTGACTTCTACCGGTGTCGATAACGGCGGTTTTTTGCTGACGTAGTCAGACCATAAAGACAAGGCAAATGTACCGCTTTTTAAAACATGTTTCGGAACCATCGGAATAAAAGAACTTTTTCTGCCGTCTGCGTTGTAAACCATTTTCATGAATTCTGCGATGGTGACATTCCGATTACCCAGGATGTATTTTTCGCCTGTTTTGCCTTTTTCAGCGGCTAAAATATGTCCTTTTGCCACATCCTGAACATCCACGATATTGATTCCGCCTTTAAATGACGTGCGGTTGATACCGGATAAAATATCAATGATCATTTTCCCTGTCGGGGTGGGGCCGATATCATTGACGCCGAAAGGGAAAGCCGGGTTTACCACCACCAGGTCAAGCCCGTTCTGCGCAAAGCCGAGAGCCTCCTGCTGGGAGAGATATTTGGTCAGCACATAATGGCTGCCCAGATCGTACTGGTTGAACGGGGTGTCTTCATTGCTCGGCTTTTTGCCCGGGGTCGTGCCGATGGCGGCAATGGAACTGGTGTAAACCACCCGGTCGATGTGGTCGGCTTTTAGGGCGGACCATAAAACATTCCGGCTGCCCGCAAGATTGACTTCATAGATCCATTTCCAGTCTTCCATCCATATGGCATAAATGGCTGCCAGGTGAAAAATCGTATCCACCCCTTTGATTGCTTCAGCCACTTTCCGTTTGTTTAAGATATCCCCTTCCATAATTTCAATATCAAGGCCCTTGATATTTGCCGTATTTTCCTTGGGCTTGACAAAAGCACGCACCTCAACGTTTTTCTCAAGCAGCTGAACAACCACATGGGATCCGATGAAACCGGCAGCGCCGGTCACTAATGCTTTTTTCATCATAGAAGTCCTTTGTTACGAAGGTTAATTGAAACGTAAAAAGATGATTGAAAACGTCATGAGTGAAGACCAGGCAAGGCAAAATTTGACGAAAAAGCGGAGTTTATTCCTATAAATGAGCACTTTGAGTCAAATTTTAACGCAGCATGGTCAAGCGCAATAGTTTTCAACATCTTTTTTATAGGCCCATGAATTTTGCTGCAATACCCTTCATGATTTCATTGGTTCCGGCAAAGATTGACATGACCCGCACGTCTCTTAATCCTCGGGCAATAGGACAGTCTTCGGTTAAACCGAAATCACCGAAAAGGTCAAGGCACCGGGAAGCAATTTTATTATCCAGATCGGTAATCCAGTATTTGGCCATGGATGTTTCAACCACGACATTTTCCCCGGCCGCATGCTCGGCTATGAGTTTGTCTAAAAATGCTCTGCTCACCTTAATCTCGGTCATCATTTCCACGATGGCAAATTGAACGGCCTGGGATTTTGATATTGGTTTTCCGGCAGCATCGGTATGGGTCTTACAGTAATCAATCGTCCATTCCAGCATTAATTCGGCTGCCGCCTGGCCACCGATGGCGCACATCAGCCGTTCCTGCTGAAGTTTTTCCATCAGCATCATGAACCCCATGCCCTGCTGGCCCAGGATATTTTCTTTGGGAATCCGGCAGTTGGAAAAGAACAGCTCAGCGGTATCCTGGCTGTGAAATCCCATTTTATCGAGCTGACGTCCTCGTTTGAAACCCGGGGTGCCGTCTTCAACCAGGTAAAGAGACATGCTTTGATAAGGGTTTTCTTCGGCAGGATTTTTTGCGGCAACAATGACAAGATCCGCGTTGATGCCGTTTGAAATAAATGTTTTGGAGCCGTTGATGACGATTTTATCTTCGTCTGTTTCCGCGGTTGCCTGCATGCCCGCAAGATCACTGCCGGCGTCCGGTTCGGTCATGGCAACAGCAGTAATGATATCGCCGGAAATGCATCCGGGGAGGAATTTCTTTTTCTGCGCATCTGAACCAAATGAATTGATATAGGGGACAATAATATCACTGTGGAGCATGGCTGCCAGGCCGGTATGATTGGTTTTCGCCATCTCTTCGGTGGCAATCACGGAATACAGAAAATCACCGCCCATTCCGCCATATTCTTCGGACGCCCATGTGCAGAGAAATCCTTCACGGCCCATTTTTTGCCAGGCCTCTTTGGGAACGATATGGTCTTTTTCCCATTGATCCACATTGGGAGTGACTTCTTTTGCCAGAAAGGTTCTCAAACGTTGTCTGAACGCATGATGTTTATCCGTATATTGTAAAATATCCATTGTATTTACTCCGTCAATGATTTGGGCTATTTCAGTTTACCGATAATACCGTCTGCAATAATATCCTTTTGTATGCCCGGCGGTCCCTGGAAAATTTCTGCCTGCTTGGCATCCCTGAAAAAGTGTTCCACTTCATATTCGGTCATGTATCCATAACCGCCCAGTAACTGGATCGCCTCGTCTGCGACTTCCATGGCAGTCCGGGCAGCGGTCATTTTAGCCATGGACGCAAGCGGTGGCTCAATTTTGTTGTTATCATAGCACCAGGCCGCATGATATGTCATGTAACGGGCAGCTTCGATTTTTGATGCCATATCCGCCAGTTTGTGACGGGTAATCTGAAACTGGGCCAGTTTTTTTCCGAATTGCTCTCTTTGTCTGACATAATCCAGAGCCCGGTCAAAAGCTCCCTGGGCGGTTCCCAAAGCCTGCCCGGCGATCTGTATCCTGTTTTCCATGAAAAAATTCTGCGTCAGGCCATAGCCGCTTCCCTGTTTACCGATCAGATTTGATTTGGGAACACGCACATTTTCAAACGTAATGTCGGCAAACGGCATCATGCGGCCGCCCAGTTTCTGGCTGACATTATCGATTGATATTCCTTCACACCCGGCTTCTACAAGTATCAGGGACATCCCCCGGATAGAAGAATCCGAAACCGCATCTGTCCGTGCTTCTGTCTGTGCTTCTGTTTGGCACAGGACCACATAAACGCCAGCGGTATTGCCGCATGGAACCAGTATTTTTTTGCCGTTAATCACCCAGTCATCACCGTCCGTAACGGCTGTTGTTGAAACTTTTGTGAGATCATATCCCTGCTTCGGTTCCAAGAAGGCCCCGGTGGATGTGAGCTGACCATCCACTATCTGCGGCAGGAATTTTTCTTTTAGACTTTTTTCACCGTTTCTGAGAATGCATTCTGCTGCATACCCGGAAAACATAAGAGCCGTCCCCAGTGTAGAATCCTTTCGGCAGAAAGTTTCACACACAAGAACATGTTCGAATAACCCCATGCCGCCGCCGTCAACATCTTCTGAATAATGTATGCCGATAAAGCCGAGATCGCCTGATTTTTTAACGATATTGTCAGGGATGTTCTGTTCTTTTGACAGTTCAATAATGATTTCCTTGTCAAATTCTCCCCTGGCAAATTCCCATGCGGCTTTTTGAATTTCCTTTTGTGACTTGTTGAGTTTAAAATCCATATGAAACTGTCTCCTGAATGATTAAGAGGGCGGGCGGCTCCGGTTGGGTGTGCCAAGGCTCTTTGTGCGAGGCGCCGCCAGGATCAGAATTTTTTTCAATACCGATCCACAACCCCATCATTTGGTACCAAAATACGCTTCCAGCGTTTGATGGAAAAGTATCCGTGTTTCAATAAAATGTCAAGAATAAATTTTTTGAAATCCCAGAATGAGAATTTTGTAAAAATGATGAATAGCCTTGCCGGATTTTACGGTATTTAGGTGATAATGAGTAAGACTTATTGTTCAGGTGTATTGCCGGCGTTATACTCTGGGGTTGTGTTTTCCAGGTCATTTCGTTTCAGCCAGTGATACAGGTTTGTTTTTGATGTTTCGAATTTTTTGATAATATACGCCTTGGTGGATCCGGCTTTTAATAATGAGATAATCTCGTTTTTGTGTGCATCAAGTTTTGATTTGGCCACTGCTCCTTTTTTGCGTCCGATCGGCAGGCCTTTGGCCCGGCGTGCTGCCAACCCCTCTGTGACCCTCATTGAAATCACTTCATGATCGACCTGAGCTGAAATTTCCTGAAGCATTTTCAACGTTTTTATTGAAACACGGTTATCTATGAGCCAGCCGTTTTTTATGTCCTGGATTTTTACCCCTCGATGATGAAAGCCCGACAGAAGGGTGATAACATCGGATGTACTCCGTCCCAACTGGCTGAACCCGTAAACGACCAGGCGGTCGCCGCTCATTAGTCCGTCGGCCAGCCATTTAAGCTGTTTGCGGTTTTTCCAGCCAGTCATGCCGCTGACGGTTTCGGTCAAAACAGCAAAAATTTCACTTTCCTCATCATGTTCAAAGCGATTTGCCGTTTGTGAGAACTTTTCAGTATCCCGGATTTCAGGACTGACGCGAATGTAGCCCAGGGTCAACGGCGGTCTGTGTTTCAGCTTGAAGTACTGTTTTTGTTTGTCTGTAAATTTTATCATGCTTTCCGATTTTAAGGTATTGCCTGTTCCGGGAATTTTATAAAACTTTCATTACATCATATTTTTTATTGTCCGTCAGCATATAGCGCGGTGTTCCGCTGCTTATAAAAAGTCGCCCCCTGACCGGTAGTTGTAATCCCTGGTAAAGCCTCGCAACCCCGATAAGCTCGATCACTGCTTCGCCTTTTAAGGGAAAAGCGACAATCTTGATTCGTTTAATTGTTTTTCGAGTCTTTGCCCCATCACTGGTTTCATAAACCGGAATTCGGGACACAATAAATTTATATTCTTTGTTTAATTCAAAATTCATTTTTCCCCCTTTAAGAAACAGTTAATGGGTACTATAAATAACATTGAAAATTAATAAATATATTACATTTTAGATTTAAATAATTCAAGATATTTTTAATCATAAAAGTATTAATTAAATCATGATATAATTAGTACCTATTGGTTTCAGCGTCTTGAACCGGATCGTTTTTATTCAAAAAATAATAAGCGGCTGGAGTATTGGTAAAATAAAGTTGGCCGGATCAGGGGGGAGGGTACAGTGTTTGTATAAAAAGTTTATGTATAAACTTAGAAAGGGTCTGTTTCAGGGTGGTGATATGATTTAAGGAAAAAGAGGGGGCAAGACAACGGAAAGCCGTTTTTTGGCTGAAAAAAATAGAATTCTTTATTGCGCTTAAAGGTCTATCTCAGAATCGTCAGACGGGCATGCTTCCTCGTCAATGCGGTTCATTGCTTCCATTATGAGGTACATAAAATCTGCAATTTTTTTGGCATTCATTTCTTTTGGGGGCAGGCCGGGTTTAAATTTGAAATTCCCGCGTTTTTGTTTCACAATTTCAAAAAAAGCCTCTACGCCGGTTATTTCCTTGAATTCTGCATGTACGATATTGCCATCCCTTAATGAAATTCGGGAATCTCCTTTTGGTGAATTCAGGTTTAAAATGCCTGTTTTCTGGGTCATGTTCAAAGCCTGCAAAAGTTCTGTGGTAGTGATTTCGGACAGGTTTCCGGATATCCCGGATGAAATTTGTTTTGAACGTTCAATATTTGATTTGGCAAGCCGGCGAACCAAAAGTCGCGTAAAATACATCTGAAGCGGAGAAAAGCGGTTGAGGATCATTCTGAAATAGTTTCCGGACATACACATGGTTTTGGTGTCTTCAACGACTTTCACTTTGGTGCTCACCGGGTTTCCGGTCAGAAGACTCATTTCACCGAATATTTCTCCGCGTCCCAGTTTTGCGATCGCAATCCCGTAGTCACCGATTATTTCAATTTCGCCGGACAGGATGATAAACAGTTTTTCACCGCGATCGCCCTTTCTTAAAATAATTTGTCCTTTTTTTAAGTTCTGTATTTTAAAATAGGAAACAATTTCTTTGACTTCCTGATCGCTTAACGTCTTGAAGATTGAAAAATTATTTAATTCATCAGAAATGGCTGACAGTTCACTGTCTATTTGAGGTATAGGGGCATTCGCTGATTTTATCGTCTGGTGATATTTGAGCCGGATTGTTCCCGGGCAGCCGGTTTGATAACCGCTGCAGTTGAAAACATGCTCAGTATTTACGGGGTTTTTTATTGTCCGGGTGCCCTGGCTTTTTACCAAAGCTGCCGTTACATCGCTCATCAAGGTCAGGCAGGTGGGTTTACCTATCAGGGAAATTGATCGGCCGACGACTGTAAATTCGTCGCCGTTCTGGTAAAGCGGGCAATTGTGATTTTTGATGATTTCGAAGCTGGATTCTTTAAAGTCCATTTTAACCGAAAAGTAATAATCGCATTTTTAGAAAATGTTCAGAGCTATTGAATTGAAAATTTAAAATTTTGATATTTATCTCGCTTAGAGTCAAGATAAATATCTATCGGTCTTGTTAAACAAGGTTCCGGATCATGATAAAATAATGTATTTATCGGCCCGAATTTATTAATTTGTAGTCAAAGGATGATCTGTTAACGCTTTTTGGCTGGGCTTAGAACCGCTTCTCCGTCAATAACGACTGTTCCCTCTTGATTATGACAACTGGTTTTTAAGGTGATCCGGTTTTTAACCGTATTCACATCAATTACTTCGGCAACCGCTGTGATGGTGTCGCCGATGCGGACCGGTGCCAGGAAGCTCAGGTTCTGGCGGATGTAGACCGCGCCAGGGCCGGGCAGCTGGTTGCCGAGTACATTCGAGATAAATCCGGCAGACAGCATGCCGTGTGCGATCCGGGTTTTAAAAAAGGTTTTAGACGCATAGTCTTCATTGATATGGGCCGGGTTAAAATCGCCGGTAATTCCGGCATACTGATAGATGTCGCTCTCTGAAACGGTTTTGGCAAATTGGGCGGTATCGCCGACTTTCATTTCTTCAATGGTTTTACTGTTCATAGTTACCTCATTGTAATTATTGCTTTAGCTTTGTATCTTGATGATGCATTTACTGACAAGGCTTTCAGGATGAAGCTGTAGTTCGCTCCAGCGATTCCTGAATAACGCAGTCAGTGAATGCATCATCAGAACCAGGAGCGATGACTCCACATATCGTCTTTCAAATTTTTTCAAGTTGCTGGCAAAGGCCCGGCTGACGTTACAAATGCTTTTAAAATAGAGCATCTCATTTGCCATGATAAAAATCCTTCCCCTTGTTCAGGCTCACTGGTTGCAAGATCCCGTTTTTTTAAACACTCGACGATTTTGGGGACAAATTCCTTTTGGATTTTTGAGCTCACATAAATGCCAATATGCCCGGTTTCAAGACAGGCGTTTTCGGTATCTTTGCTTCCGACCCGGCCGGTCAACTGGTCGCATGCTTCCGGCGGGACCAGATGATCAAATCTCCCATATATGTTCAGCCGCGGCATGGTGATATTTTTTAAATTCACGAGGCGGTCGCCGACTTTCATCTTGCTCCGGATCAACAGGTTTTTCTGGTAACAGTACTGGATAAACTGTCGAAATGTTTCACCGGGAATATCCGGGCTGTCGAAAATCCATTTTTTCATGCGCATGAAGTTTTCAACAAATTCCTTGTTATCCACATGCTCCATGAATCCGACATATTTATCAAGCATCAGGCGCGCCGGATTTAAAAGCAGGAATCCGAAATTCATGAAATCTCCGGAAATGTTTCCTCAGGCATCCACCAGTTCGTCGGCATCCACTTGTTTCGTCCATACATGGAGCAGTCCCTTGTCCGTGTTAAAATTTGACGGGGTTACGGTGGCGACCAGTTTTTTGACTTTTTCAGGGTGAAATGATGCGTAAATAACGCTCATGGTGCCGCCCATGCAGATGCCCATGATATTGATTGTCCCGACATCGTGGCGTTTGCGGATGACATCCACCATATCGTCAGTGTAGCCGTTTACATGATCGTCTATGGTAAGGAACTTGTCTTTTCCCGTGGGGTAGCCCCAGTCAGCCATATACAGGTCAATGCCGTTATCTAAAAAGTTTTTCGCCACACTTCTTCCGGGTTGCAGATCCCGCATTCTCTCCCGGTTGATCAGTGCATAACTCATCAGCCGCGGGGTTTTTAAGTGCCCGTTTGGACGCTTCGCAGGCTGATAATATTTTAACTTTACGCGATCTTCTTCAAAGACGACATCATAGGGAGTCTGGGCAATCTCTGTTTCAAGAGGTCCTATCAGTATTTCAGAAGCTTTTTGTGTGCGGGATGGAGTTTTTGCCGCATTATCAGCTATTTTAGATATAATCAGATCAACCGGAAGGCCTGCTTTTTCCATGAAATCACCTGTATCAGCGATCGGTTGCCGGTTTTCAGGAAATCGGCATCCCTGGTTTTTTCTTTTCCGGATTCTTTTGTATCATCAGTCTTACCCGACAGCGGAAACGGAGTGGCCATGCTTGCCCAGAGATCGTTAACGGATTTCATCCATGTATCGAACAGGGGAGCTGGAGCGGTCGATGCATCTGTTGATTCAGTCATTAGAATCTCCATTCACCGATAAGATTGCTTGAATATTTGTCTGAAGTCTACCATGAAGGGTGGCTGGGTTTTTACCCCGCATGGTATTATCTGGTCGTCTTTAAAATATGAGACAGCAGGATTTGAGTCGTAAATAACAGCTCATGATTTTGTAAAAAAATCTTCCACTTTTCGGTATTGCTGATCTACATTTTCCTTAAAATCGCTACACCCTTTCTGGTAGGATTTAACCCAGTCAGTGATCGTTTTTTTTCCGTCGTCAGGCAGCCATGAAGCCTGAGCAATCAGGGAATTTATCATTTTTTCTCCCTGCTCCTGGGCCATTTGCATTGCTTTAAATGCATTGTCAAAAATAGTTTTGTTAAACTTAATCATCTGGCCAAGTATCTGCTTGTTGTCCATGACTGTCTCCTTATTTATAAGGTGTATGAAAAATCATTTTTATCAAAATTGACATAGGGATTCGTAACACTCTATGCTTTACTGAGTTCCAAATTTTACAATTCGTATGTTATAATCCGCCCAGCAAACGTTCAAATGTTTTGAAATTTTCATCAAGCACTGTCTTTACATTGTTCTGACTGTTTTTTACCGATTCAATCCATGTGTCGACGGCTTTTCTGTTGTCTCCGTTAATCCAGGTCGTCCGGTCAAGAACGGCATTAAGTGTCTTTTCGCCCTGGTCCTGAACAGCGTTTAAAACATCGAAGCTGAGGTTATAAGCTGTTTTTCCGGTATCAATAATTGTCTCTTTGATGATTTCTTTAGCAGTCATTTCAGGCCTCCATTTATATCATATTTTCAGATTTTTTATTAATAAATAGTTTATTGTAAATTACGCGGATGTTTTTTTTGTTTACAAATCGTTCTGATTTTTAATCACAAGCCTTTTATAAAGATAATAAAACAGAAATAAAAACTGTCAAGAATCTTTTATTGCGTTGCACAAAAAAAATATTTTCTTGCTATTTTTTGTGTAATTTGATTAAGATAATAAAAATTAAGTATTTATATACGTTGTTATCAGAATTTTAAAATTTGATATTTGAAATTAATTTTGCATTATAGCATTTATTGAAATGGAGTGGCTCATGTCGGATACATCCAATAAAATATATCTTAAGAAATACTCCAACCGTCGGCTTTATGATACGGAAAAGAGTGTGTACGTTACTTTAAGTGAAGTGGCTGAAATGGTAAAACAGGGGCGGTGGGTTGAAGTAACGGATGTTGACAGCGGGGAAGATGTGACGGCGTTTACCCTGACACAAATCGTCATGGAAGAGGCCAAAAAGAAAAATACATTGCTTCCGGTGCCTCTGCTGCATCTTGTGATTCGATACGGTGATACTGTGCTGTCGGATTTTTTCGGCAAATACCTAGAGAAGATGATCAAGAGCTATTTAACTTACAAAAACGTTGCCGATGAACAGTTTAATAAATGGTTGGAAATGGGATCAACGATTGCCGGCGGGACACAATCGCCTTTCGCGGCTGAGAATCCCCTGCAGTCATTTTTCAAACAGTTTTTTAGCCCCCCAAAGCCGGACAGTGAAACCGACAGTGAAACCGACAGTGAAAAAAAGTCCGAAAAATGAAATTTTGTAAATAGAGTTTCTAAATATATTGCTGTTTAATTGATCCGGCTGCTCTTTTTATTGCAACGCACAAAGTGCGGCCTGTACCGTTTGGGTTAACGCTTTCATTGCTTTATTCATATTGATATGTCGATTTGATGCATATGGTTTAAGGGTTCTGCCTTGCTATATGCAGGATTCCCTGCCGGGCAATAATTTGGTTTTTGAGAGTGTTGGTATGTCACATGCCTCAATTTTTCCTTATAATCCCGTACACCCGGACTATCAGCTCCGGACTGATGCTGCTGGTGGTGGTTAAAATGATTTTATCCGAATACCGGCTGGGCTCCTTTTTTTTGTTTGAAATATAAAGGATAAAATAATGGATATCGGATTCGGATTTTTTTTCCAGATAGAAGTTGATGTTTTCACCGTCGGCCGCTTTCGCATCTACGATGTCAAAGGGATTGGGGGCAGGGGGGGTGATTTTGATTTCGGCACGGATCGGTGAACCTGCAGAACCGATCAACCGGGCGGTCTTCGGGTCGATATCTGCCGGAGAAAGTACTTCTCCGGTCAGTATCAGCTCAAATATCGCATTGTCAGGGTCATCTGTGTATACGGTTGCTTTTTGACTGATTTTTTTGCCTGCCTCACCATCGGTTTTAACCTTTAATGTTATTTCACCCGTCCCGCCGGGAGGGATTTGTCTCGAGTATGAGACCGCTAAGCAGCCTCAACCGGCATATACGCCGGGAATGTTTAAAGGCGTGTCCCCTTTATTGTGTATGCCGAATCGATGCGTCACTTCGCTTCCTGCAATAACCGGAGAAAACTCAAATGTGGTTTTTTCAATTACCGCCGCAGGAGACGGATTCGGCTCGGTCGCACCGATGTCATTATTGGGAATAATGATCCAGAAACACATTAAGGCAATAATGTGAAGAGCTGTTTTTAATTTCATCGTTTAGTCTGCTCCGTTGTGATCGTTTTGTGATCGGTTTTGAACCGGGGAAAGCGGGTTACTCGTTTATCTGGCTGCCGAAAAGCAGTTTAAATTTCTCATCCGATAATCTGTCACGGCAGTAGTTCATAAAGGCGGTCTGTAATTCTCTTTCTATTCTCTCCATATCCTTTTTGATTTGCTCTTTTTCAACCCCATGAATGTTTTCAGTATCATAAATATTTTTGATGTCATGAAATTCCCGTGCCTGCTCTTGGTAGAAACGTGTGAGAGAAATGATCTCTTGATCATCAAACGCTTCTTTGACTTTATCGATGGTTGTATTCGGATTCCTGATCGGAAAGCCGAGTTCGCCATCCAAAGCCTGTGCCGGAGCCTCATCCTGATCTGATATTCCGAACAGGGCATTGTATTCTTTAATGCTTAAAACAGACCGGTTGGCTTCCTGAAACCATTTCATCAGTCCGGTAAGCTGGTTTGCAAATTCCTGTTTACTGATTTTACCGCTGAAATAGTCTTTGTCCAATCTGCTTTTTACGAAAAGAAGTGATGTATGCGTTTTGATAATCGTTTCTTCTTTTTGACTGCAAATGTCCGGGAGTGCGGAGTGAACATGATCCATCCACTCAATATGAATAGGGTCGTTTCTAAATCTCGATTGATTATTAATAATATCATATGAATTTATCTTTAGTTTTTGAAGGAGCGGGTCAGGATAAAAAAAAGCGGATTCTTTTGAAGTGCCGGTATCAATGCCCGGCCGGGCATCCGATGCTGGTCCGTTATTTTGAGTGAGGGATTGTTGGGGTATCGTTGGGGAGCCATCTGATATGTTCGCTGTGATAGCAACACCTATTCCGACTGGGAATATCAGCAGCCAGAGGGATATGCAGGCTGCGAATAGGCTTTTATGATTCATCTCCGGCCTCATTTCCGTTTGTTGCTGCCTGACCGATTCATTCCTTTGAGATCTCCGGGGCGGTATCACTGAATTCTGTTTTGATGTCGGGATTTCCGAAGATCATTTGAAACTCCTCATTTGTCAGGGTGTCCCGGCAGTTTTCTTCAAATGCCGCATCCATTTCCCTTGAAATGTTTTCGAGCGCTTCGGATGTAATTTCACCGGAGTCCAGTCGGGTGATGAGTTCCTCTCTTTCCGTTGCCCTTTGCTGGTAAAAAAACTTGATATCCTCAATTTTATTTTTATCAAATTTTTCTTTGATGCTATCTATGCTGGTTTCCGGATTTTCAATTTTAAAACCGAGTTCTATCTCATCAGAATTACCCAAAACCGTCGGTGCTTCTGTTTGTGTAGCACCGGTTTCCAATGCAGTAACAGATCCGAAAATCGTATTGATTTCACTTTCGGTTAATATCTCTTTGCATTTGGCAATGAAGGCCTGCTCGCTTTGGCTTAACGCCGTTCTGGCCTGCTCAAGCGTCATCTTTCCGGCATTGATCTGTTTGCCAATGCCACCTCTGTCGAGCACCATTCGTTTAAAATGAGAATTGACTTCTTCCAGTTTATATCCCTGGATCTGTTCCTTGACCTCGTCAATCAGTAAATTCTGGTTGAGAATAAAGCTGTACTCCGGGGTTTGATCAATCAATGCGTCAATTGTGTCATCAACGGCCTCAGGTTCGATTTCAAAAAGTGCTTCGTATTCCGCCTCGATTAAAAGGGATTCATACGTTTTCTGGTGCCATTTCATTAAATCGGCGAGGGCTTTTTTAAACGTCTCGTGATCAATTTTGCCGGTCAGGTATGCTTCATTGAGCTTATCTTTTATATACAGAAGAGACGTATGATTTTTGATGATTGCCTCTTTTTTTTCAGGATCAAGATTTTTAAGAATTTCATTAATGTGATCCATCCAGCTGACATGAATAATAGTGTTTTTAAATGCGTCACGCTCTATAACAAGTTCGCTCATATCAATCCCCAAAAGTTCAAATAACGATTCAGGATATGAAACATAAGGGTTTGTTTCCACTGCCGCCGTATCTGTCTGTGTCGCCTGAGCCGGATTAATAGCAGCAGGAGCTATGCTCTCTGGTGGTTCCTCTTTCAGCTCGTCATCTGAACGGTCGTTGTCTGGCTGAGGGGGAAAGATTTGCTTCAGGGCTTTATCGTTTCGCTCAACAACCATCGGTTCTTTGTCTGGGAATAAATATAAGCCAAGCGCCAGGGTGCACATGGAAAAGAAAAATAAGGCGACTAAAATGATTCTGTTTCGCTTGTTCATTTTTTTTATCCTTAAAATACCTGCGAAAAAATTGAATTTGTAATTGAAATATCGGTTGAAAATCTAGTGGTGTGATTCGTTATCATCAATCCGTGTATATACAACCTGGCTTTCTTTTCCGGCTGAAAGCGGGGTCATAGTTAACTGCGCATCCGTAACAGCATAATTTATGATATCGCTTTGCCCGATCATTTGTTGTTTTGAGCACCTTTCGCCTTGGACTGCAGTGACCATATAGGTGAGCGTGTTGTTGTCGGTGGTATAGTCACCAATGATCATGCATCCCGGAGCATCCATCGTCAGCGTATGTTCGGAAAAGATTATTTTGACTACAATTCCGGTGACTATTTCTTCACCGATAGTTGCTTGCTGCCAGGTGCCCACGAGCCGGGGGACGTTTTTTTCAATCTTTTTGGAATTCGCTGAATCGGGATTGTTGCAACCGAAAACCATAAGGGAAATAAGTGATAAAAGAATAAACGGCTTTAGATGACAGGGCTTCATCGTTCTCCTGAAAATGTTTGGGGACAGGTTGATATAAAAAAAGCCTTCCTTTGTATAGTTTGCAATCTGTTCATACAAAGGAAGGTTTTTTCAATAAGCGCTTATGTTACGTATGATGAACTACCACCACAACCAGCAGGCGGTCTTGCAGACGGTCCATCCGCCGCCATAGGTCCCGAATACCGGACCTGTCAGCCAATATCCGCCGACACCGCCTCTGGCAATCGTTTTTCCGGATGTATAAAGCCCGCGGTTGGCTTCCTGATGACAAACTCCCTGGACCGCATAAACAAAGCGGCAACCCCAGTTCGATGATGTGCATTTGGCATCACCATAGTCGCCATATCCCCCAGAGTAAGATATGTATGATCCCCCGGATTCACCGCCGGTCCATGACCAGCAGCTGCTGCCCGCGCAATGATAGGTATGGTCCGCCTGAATTCCCAGGATATTGAATATTCCGTATTTCATGCCTTTTAAATAGGATGCCCCGAAAGCCGGGCCGGACGCGAAAGCAATGCATAAACATAGTACTGCTAAAATCATGAATACTTTTTTCATTGTTCTCCCCCCATAGATAATTGTTTTTAGTGTTTGGACATAAAAAAGCCGGGTACCTTTTTCTTAGGCAACCCGGCTGTCTTCATGAGATCCGTGGCTTTCCGTCTCCGTTTCGCAACGGATTTGGCTTTATTCAGAAATCAAACTTATATTTTAGTTGTAAACAGTGTACACTAAAAAAAACTAAAGTCAATAGAAAAACCTCAGGTTTTTAGGTTCGAAAAACCTGAGCGGCGTCAATGGCGTTTTTTGAATTATAGTTTTAAACTAACCCGGTTCGCGCTATCACCGGTTTGTCCGGATCCGAAATATTGCGTTTTATGAATACCGTTTAACGGATTTGGTCGCGCAAGCGCTGCCATGTGTCGATCATTTCCAGGTCCATTTGCATATCTCTGCCCCGGGTGGTGAGATAATTGCCGATCATGACCCCGTTAGCGCCGGCCATAAATATCCAGGACTGATAATCCTTTAGTGTGTGTTCGCGGCCGCCGCAGATGGTAATATCGGTTTGCGGGTTGATGAATCGAATGAGAGCGATTGATTTTAATGCATCCATGGGAGCCAGGGGCGGCTGGTGTTCGAGCCGGGTTCCGGGAATGGGGTTTAAAAAATTAATCGGTATCCTTTTTACTTTCAGCTCCTTTAAAGTAAAGGCCAGTTCGACCCGCTGGGCCCAGGATTCCCCGAGTCCGAGAATACAGCCGGAACATGCCAGGAGCCCGGAAGATGTCGCGGCTTTCAATGTTTCAATATCTTCCGCATAGGTGTGGGTCGTGCAAATCCGGTCAAAAAAGCTTTCGGCTGTTTCAAGGTTATGATGATAATTGGTCATTCCGCTTTGTTTCAGTGCCTGGGCCTGGCGATTTGTCAGCATCCCCAGCGATCCGCAGACGGTGAGACCGGTTTTGGTTTTTATTTCAGTCGTTGCGCTGCATATGGTTTCGATTTCAGCGTCGGTCAGCCGTTCGCCGCTGGTGACCATGGAGAAATTGGTGGCGCCTGTTTTTTCCATTTCCAGGGCATTTTTCACCATTTCCGTTTTACCCAGCAGCGGATAGGTCTTTATATCAGTCTCGTGATGGGCGGACTGGGCGCAAAAAGCACAATCCTGGGAACAGTGCCCGGACTTGGCATTGATGATGGTGCAGGTGAAAATTTTTTTTGGCAGAAATGCCGATGTAATCCTGTTCGCACAGGCAAGAAAATCAATGATGTCCTCTTCGGCCAGATCCGCCAGGAGGAGAGCCTCTTGTTCGGAAACAGAATATGCTTTATCATCGAGGATCTTATCAGTTATTGAGAAAACTGTTTTATTAAACATCAATGTGCTCCATATATTAAATGATATAGTTACCTTTCATTAATCTCACAATCAGAATCCAGCCGCTTTGTCAACCGGTATCATATGGAGTTCAGGAAGCCCATGTTGCTTGTGTCGGACATTCAAATCATCGCTTGAAAACACTGATCAGGCACCTGCAGCAATATTGTGTTGATGGGGTTTTTCAAGTGCGCCATCGTTCTCACAGCAGTTTTCTCCAGCAATTATGATATAAGTAACTTCAGGAATGATGCGTCTGAAAAGACAGACTTCTCATTCGGTTGTGATTAAATTTTGTTATCCTGCACCAGTCTGGCAAAATGTTCAAAAGACCGGTCATAGGTTGCCTCCGCATTTTTGGAAAAACAGCAGGCCGGGAGCTGGCGGCTTTTTAAATGATAACTGATGCATTCGCAGCAAATTCCTTTTCGGGCGCACGGATCATAGCTGCAGTTGCAGGCCCTGAGATTTTCTTCTTTTTTGCATTCCATTGTTGGTCCTCCTGTTTATTGGATCATAACTCCCGGGTCAGATCAGTGATTTTCACATAAATCAGCTGATATGAATGTTTGATCCATGGTACTGATATTTTGAGCACATCTCCGATTTCCGGAATCAATTTTTGGGAATATTTAAAACAACTGATAAGCATCAGGTACGTCGGAATCATGACAATACAGGCGGTGACTTCCCAGTCGGAAAAACCGTATTCTTTTTTGATATAATATGAAACCGCAACGGTGAGCGGGATGCCCCAGTATACCAGTTTCCCGAATAATCCTTGTGAAAGATACAGATAGTGGCTGATGTGCATAAACCGGCATATGGAACTTAACGCAAAGCAAATCACAAATGATGACAGCGTCACCTCAGCGCAAAAATACATCAGGTCAAGTTCTGAAAGAGCAATAATGGTTTGGGCCCGATCAGGATGCAGGGATATAAATTTATCCCCCATTGGTGTGCCCAGATATAAATACCAAAACATGCCCATAGTATAATAAATAAGAAAACACAGTGTCCCGGTGGCGGCAACCAGAAGGACTGCTTCAACAAGCGTACTGATTAATTTATAAAAATAATTAATAACAGGGTTTTTGCGGGAGAAAAAGCGTATGGGGATCGGCAGGTTTTGAAAAAAAATAACCGCCGGATGTTGTGTGAACTTTTCATTTAACGAAATGAGAAACCGGGTAATTATTGAATAATATACTTTAATTGCTGATAACTTTGAGATCAGTTCCTTGAATTTGTTTTTAACCGGCATGGCGAAGCGCTTTCAGAAATCATAAATTGTGTTTTATCTGACGGTGTCTGGCGATTTTAAACGTTGAATGAAACCCCCGTACCGGTCTTTTATTCTCATGATAAAATGGCATAGCCAGGGTTGCTTTGGCGTTTTCTGCTTCAATGATTCTGATGTTCAGCAACTGTTCAAACGGCGCACAGCTGACCCGGTCTTTGAGCTTTACATCATGGAGCCCGGTGGATTTTGAAGCGATGATTCTTTGCCGATCCGTCATGCCTGTTCCTGCGAGTATCGTTTTGATCTGTGCTTTGAAATTGCGGCGGTTGATTCGCCCTGTGAAATATGATAAATTTTTAGATTACTGATTATCATATTTATCATCAATTTTCCAGCAGGAGTTAGCAGGCTTCATGAAGGTAATGACATTTAATTTGCGTTTTGAAAATGATCGTGATGGAGAAAACGCCTGGGTGAATCGTCGTGAAATGGTTGTTAAAATTATTGACCGTTATCAGCCGGTCATACTCGGAACCCAGGAAGGCAAATGGACCCAGTTGACGTATCTGCGCGACCAATTGCCGGAATATGAGATTGTTACGACGGGCAGAACCCCGGATAAAACGATTCAGTGCCCCACTCTTTTTTTTAGAAAAAAAGAGTGCACCATAGAAGCGGGAAAGGATTTCTGGTTGTCCAAAACACCGGATGTCCATTTAAGCAAGGATTGGGACAGTGCGTTTCCGAGGATGCTCAGCTTTGCTCAGATCCGGCTTGAAAAATCAAATCAAAGAATTATTGCTGCCGTCACCCATCTGGACAACATGGGCGTTGAAGCCCGGGGGCACCAGGCAAAAATTATTTCAAAATGGGTGAATCAACAGAAAAACCCCATCATTCTGACGGGGGATTTTAATGAGGATCCCGTTTCCCGTGCCCATGCGGTGCTGACGTTGCCGCAAACCAGTCTTTGTGATACCTGGGAGAGGATTCAGGGCAGTGAGTGTGAAAAAAGCTACACCCATCATGGATTTAGCGGAGTCCCCCAGTTGTCGCGCATGGACTGGATTCTGGCCGATCCGTCTTTTAATGTAAAAGATGCCCGGATAATCCATGATGAATTTGATGGCCGCTATCCGTCGGATCATTTTCCGTATCTGGCAGACATTGAGCTATGATGCACACCGCTCGATATCTTTTTGAGAAAATCGGGCTAATCGGCAAACACTCCCATCGTTGCACCGTCTTTAAACCGGACATACCCTTCCTCGCATATTTTGAAAAACGGAATGGCGGCACTGGTGAGCGTGGCAATTGACAGCAAAGGATCCGGGTGGGGCACACCGGAATCCGATAAAGCCTGTTGGATGGCCTTTGTCCGGGCGGCGAGTTTTTCAATCGGCTGGTCAGATATCACGCCGAATATCGGAAACGGCAGTTCTTCTGTAATTTTTCCTTTGTCAGCCACCACTGCCCCTCCCTGGAGTTCATGAATGCGGTTGACGGCTGTTGCCATATCCGCCTCATTGGTCCCGACCACGATAATGTCCGCGGCATCCCATGTGGCGCTGAGCGCAAAGGCTCCTGATTTCAGGCCGAATCCTTTAATAAAGCCGGTAAACATATCGCCGGGGGTTATTGCCCGGTCAATGGCGGAAATTTTGAGAATATTGTTTTTAACATCCGCATCAATACAGCCGTTGGTCACCGGGAGTTCAATTTTTTCTTCACGAGTGACCAGGTCGGTGATCATCTCGATGATGCGAACGGCCTGACAGGAATTTTGGCTTTCCGTCTTTATTAAAAAATCAGACGGCGCAAGTTTTTTCGGCAGAGTTACGCTTTTTCGGGCTTTCAGGGAGAATGCATGGGGGCGCGGTTCAACCAGTTGTTTTCCGTTCCGGGCAATGATTTTTCCGTTGCTGATAACCATTTCCGGAGCAATGGTCTTAAGGTCCGGGATGATCAGGATATCCGCGTATCTTCCCGGTGCAATGGCGCCGACCTGGCCGTCTAATGAAAAATGTTCGGCAATGTTTAGGGTTGCCATCCGGATGGCATCTTCGGGTTTAAATCCATAATCGATTGCTTTTTGAACGATATATTCCATATACCCGTTTTCAATAATTCCTGATGGGGAAAGACCGTCAGAGACCAGCGTCAAACGTCTTAAATCCACCCCGGCATCTTTTATTTTTGATATTTCCTTGAGTTCTCTTCGGACACTTCCTTCCCTGACCATTACATGAAGGCCGAGCCTCAATCGATCCAATGCTTCATCTGCCCGGATGGGCTCATGGCAGGATGACACGCCGGCCGCAGTGTACGCGTTTAACTTTTTTTCGCTGGCGCCTGCAGAATGCCCTTCGATGGTTTTTCTTACGGCCAGGGCCGCTTGATATTCCGGAAGATAAACATCGGGTTCCTGCAGAATCCCCTGCCAGTAAGATTCTCCGATGCCCAGCACATCACTGCGTGAGAGGAGTTGGCGCAGGTTTTTTGGATAAATACCCCGGGTCCGGCGGCTGATTGAAACCATGGCCGGCGCAACCGTGAAAATTTTTATCGGCTGATCCTTTAAAGACGCCAGCAGTTCAAGTACTCCTGGATTCCCGCAAACAGGGTAGGGCTCGAATATTTCCGTAATAATGGTGGTGGTACCGCTGCGCATGGCATGCTGTAGAAAATTTTCCGCTGTAAACATCCAGGCAATATGGGTATGGCCGTCGATCAATCCGGGTATCAGTGTTTTGCCGTCCGCATAAATTATTTTTGTCTGATCCCCGATCCCGGTTTCGGGATCGCAGCCGACATAGGCGATTTTTCCATGTTTGACGGCTACAGTGAACCCGTCGAGCAGTTCACCGGTAAATACGTTGAATATCCGTCCCCCGGTAATCACCAGGTCCGCGGCTTCAGATCCCTGTGCAACGTTCATTAATGATTTGGTGGTTTCAGTATACATTATCACTCTTTTCCCGGATTTTTGATAATCGCTGGTTTTTGTAAGATGCTCAAAACGCGCCGGTTTTAAAGCCTGTTTTTTTATTCCCGTCATGAACCATGGCAAACCAGGGATATTTTTTGATCTGGCCGGTAATCTTTTTGTGAAACAGCTTCATCAAAGCATAAGACATATGATCTTTGAAAGGGAAACATTTCATGCGAAGCATATTGGAAATTATAATATCAAACGGTTTCCGGCTGGTGAGCTGCAGATTTTTTTTCAGCAGATGCCGGTATTTCGCGATATTTATTGAATGGGTCGTCCGGTCATAGCTTTCGCCCAGCAGCCACCCGGACTGCCAGGCCGGTTCAATGCCTGCGGCAATGACCGGGTGTGCCAGACCCAGCACATCACCGGCGCCGATAAATTCGATTCCGTTTTTGTAAAATGATACCGGTGTCTCCCAGTTGTTCAGCATAATGGGGATTTTCCAGGCATCCGGGGATGAATTCGGCCGGATGTCATATCCAAACCTGTCATTAACCAGTTTGATAAATTCGTCAAATTTTTGGTAAATAATCTTTTTTTCAATCAGTCCGCCGATACCGACGTTAAAAAGGCTGTTATTGCCGCAAAAGACCCACCCGTAGCCCTTCAAGCGGCTGTCAAAAAACATCAGGTGGCCGGGATTTTGGGGTACTGCCCGACAAAGGCCCGTATATTTTAATGCCAGGGCATATTCCCGTTGATGCCATTCTTTTCCGATGATCTGGCGTGTGAATCCGGAAAAACCGGTGGCTAAAACGGTTTGAGAAGAGAGCGAGCCGCTGGTTTTAAGGGTAATGTGTTTAAAGATGATATTGATGTTGCTTTCTCTTTCAAGTCTTCGAATCAGCTGCTGCTGCAGGTCGAATCTTGAAACAATGGCAAACAGGCCGTCTGTTTCAACCGTGTGATTATTTGTAAAGCAAAAACGAACAGTCGGGATGAATCGGTTCATTGAATGGATGTCAATGCCCAATTCATTTATCAGATAATTCGCATACTCAATGCTGATTGCCCCGCCGCAGGGTTTGTCCCATATTCTGCTTTCATAAATCGTGACCGGGCATCCTTTTCGGGCCAGATAATAAGCGGCTGAAAGTCCGGCAATATTTCCACCGATGATGGTTATGGGTTGCGGCACGAGTATCACCTTTATTGAAATCTGTTCATGATTTAATCTTTATGGAAAAACTGTTGGTGATCAAATTTTCGGTCAATGTCTGGCCGGTGAATGAGGTCTGAATTGGAAAATCTTTGTGAATTGATATAAATATACTTGTTGCCAGACTATAAAAAATATATATTATATATTTTACAATAATAAAACCGTCTCAATAGCATGGCTAAATCTTTGAAAAATTGAATAAATATCATATTATTAAACAGGTTTTTTCCATACTTTAAATAGAATCCGATTTAAATATACTAACATAAAGTTCGATGAGGGTAACCATGAAAAATAAAATCAGGCTCATATTTATATTCTTTTTTTCGCTTAACATGATGCTGATGTCAAATGCAATTGCTGCAGACAATATTTCGGTACTAAAAATCGATACATTAATCATGGAAAAAGGCAGTAAAAATTATTCCCTGACCGTTAAAGTGTTTGTCAAAAATAATGGAGAGCCGGATGATGTAATGTTAAATGTTGTCGCAGTAGATATCAATGGCTTTGAACTGGAAAATGCAACTTTAAACGGGTTTCTCAAGCAGGGACAAACAAAGGTTTTGGTTACGGTTGTTAAGATACCAAAAGCGGTTTATGAGGAAATTGTTAGATGGGAATGGAAAAGATAAAGCACCCTGATTTATATCCATTTAAAAGCAGGCACTATCTGCATTAAAATTTCTTTGTATAAATGGTGTAGTTGTTTTGTAGCAGAAAAAACGATAAAATAGAGTATAAACGACTAAAATTATTAAACAGAAATTATTAAATTAAAAGAATGGCGGAAGTGCATGGGAATCGAACCCACCCGAGACGGTTTTAACGCCTCACACCGGATTTGAAGTCCGGGAGCCCCACCAGTGAGCTGCGCACTTCCATTTTTTTTACCGTGATTGTTTCAACTAATAATAACTCCTTGTTTATGTCAATAAATTTTTAGAAGAAGAGCAGTAATAGCATATGATTAATCGTGATCGGCTGGCGGAAACATTTAAATCCCTTGCTTCCATTGACAGCGTTTCAAGACAGGAAGCCCGCATTTCTACTGAAATTCGAAAAATGCTGGAACCCATGGCCCGGGAAATATTAATCGACAGCGCCGGTGATAAGGCCGGAAGTGATACGGGCAATCTCATTGTCAAAATCAAGGGCAACCGGGATGTCCCCCCACTCATGTTAAATGCTCATATGGATACTGTGGAACCGGGTATCGGAGTAAAACCGCAATTTAAAGACGGGGTATTTACCAGTGACGGCACAACCGTTCTGGGGGCGGATGATAAAAGTGCGATTGCGATTATTATTGAAACATTGCAAATCCTTTATGAAAACAATCTTCCCCATGGACCGTTGGAAATCGTGATCACCATCTGTGAAGAGATCGGTTTGCTGGGGGCAAAAAATCTTGATTTTAATCTGCTTTCCGCAAAATACGGTTATGCCGTCGATACCGCAGACACTGAATGTATTATCACCCGGGCGCCTGCTGCAAACCGGTTTGAAATTGCCGTTCACGGCAAGGATGCGCACGCGGGGGCGGAGCCGGAAAATGGGATCAATGCCATTTGGCTGGCCAGTCGGGCAATCGCAGGACTTGAGCTTGGCCGGATTGACTCGGAAACCACCTGCAATATCGGGTTAATTGAAGCTCGCGGCGCTACCAATATTGTGCCGAACCTGGTGCGGATTAAAGGTGAGGCCAGAAGTCATGATGAGGCCAAACTGGAAAATGTGACCCGCAAAATTGTCGCCGCCTTTGAAAATGTTGTCGAAGATTACAGAAAAGAAAATGTATCGGGTTCTCTGCCCCGGCTGGATATTGATATTGAAAACGAATTTTGCAGAACTTTTGTTCCGGATGACCACCCGGTAGTCGTATTGGCAAAGCAGGCGGCTGGAAATCTGGGAAGACAGGTGATAACGAAAAAAACCGGCGGCGGATCGGATGCCAATGTTTTTTTTAAAAAAGGCATTATCACCGGTGTGATCGGCACGGGGATGAAAGACATTCACAGTGTCCGAGAATCCATCCGGATAGCCGATATGGAAAAGACCGTCAGGCTGCTGCTTGAGATTATTGCTATTCATTCTAACGGCACTTATACATCATGATCGCTCATTTTGACTGCTTCTCGGGAATCAGCGGGGACATGACCCTCGGTGCTTTTGTTGATCTGGGCGTGCCGGTGAAATGGTTGGAAGATGCCCTGAAGACGGACCTTTTAACCGATTTTGATCTTGCCGTCACTGCAATATCAAAAATGGGAATTGCGGCTAAAAAGATCGACGTGATTGTCAAGAGTCATGCGGCACGTGATTATGCGGCCATCCGTGATATGATTGAGCGCAGTTCCCTTAACAGCGCTGTCAAAGATTTAAGCCTTAAAATGTTTGAAAAACTGGCGGATGCGGAATCCAAAATTCACGGGTGCCCCAAAGAACATGTCCATTTCCATGAGGTTGGCGGCGTTGATGCAATCGTCGATATTGTGGGGACCGCTCTTTGTGCGGATTATTTAGGGCTTAAGAAGATTTCTGCATCAAAAATTCCTCTTGGAAACGGTTTTATCAACTGTTCCCACGGTAAACTGCCGGTTCCCGCCCCGGCAACCATTGAGATATTAAAAAATATCCCGGTGTATGGAACTGAAATCCCTTTTGAACTGGTAACTCCCACCGGGGCAGTCATCATTTCCACCCTGGCGGAAACCTTTGGCAAGATGCCGGACATGCTGGTTTCGAAAATCGGTTATGGGAGCGGGACCCGTGATCTTGAAAAGATCCCGAACCTTTTGCGGATTTTTTTAGGAAAATCAATATCACGGTCTGATACCGTAACCATGATTGAAACATCGATTGATGATATGAACCCGGAAGTATTTGGTTTTTTAATGGAACGCTTGTTTGAGGACGGGGCATTGGATGTGTACCTGGTGCCTGCTTTTATGAAAAAAAACCGTCCGGGGACGTTGCTTCAGGTCTTATGTCATCAAAATGCAAAGGAATCTGTTATTCGCCGGATTCTGTCGGAAACCACAACGCTGGGAGTCCGTTATTTTGATGTGGAAAGACGTCTGCTGGACAGAGAAGCTGTCACAATCAAAACCGATTACGGTCCGGTCGCAGCCAAGAAAGTCACCACACCGGACGGCCGGTTCCGGATTGTGCCGGAGTATGAGGTTTGCCGGGCCATTGCCCATAAAAAAAATATTCCCATTCGAACAGTTTATGAAAAAATCAGTCAACATGCTGAAAATTTGATCAAATAACCGGTTGTGCCACCAACAATACCTTGACAGAATGTGCATCAGATTATAAATAACGGTGCATGAAAAACAGTTCAAAATTATTTGTCGGTCTTGCCACCGGCGGTTATGTCGGTTTTATTCCTTTTGCGCCGGGAACGTTCGGTTCCGTCCTCGGCATCCCTTTATTCTATTTCATGTCATCTTTGCCGTTGCCGGCGTCTTTTTCTTTTATGATCGTATTTATCCTGTTTTCCGTATGGGTTGCCGGGCAAGGAGAAAAATCGCTCAAAGCCAAGGATCCGGGATGTATTGTCATCGATGAAATCGCCGGCATGGGGGTAACGTTTTTCGCTGTCCCCTTCAATATTTATTTGGCGATTATTGGCTTTATTGTTTTTCGGTTTTTTGATATTTTAAAACCTTTTCCTGTCAATTATCTGGAAAAACGTTTTACCGGAGGCCTGGGCGTGGTGATTGATGATGTGGCCGCCGGAATCATGAGCAATATGGTGCTGCAGATTGTCCTGCTGGTGATGAAATAAACATAATAAGGTTTCTCGATGAGCAATAAAGCGCCGTCTGGCGGGAAAAACTCAGGCCACGCGAAAATCCGTACTTTTATTGCTGTTAAATTGCCGGATCATGTTATAAGAATGTTGTCCGAGACACAGCAGGACCTGAAGAAACATGGATTAAGGATTAAGTGGACCCGGCCGGAGAATATTCATTTAACGCTTAAATTTTTAGGCGATATTCATCCGGATGATGTCGGCCCGGTCTGTCGGGTGATTGAAGATTCAGTCAATGGCTTTGCTTCAATCTCTCTTTGTGTCAGAGGCGTCGGGTTTTTCCCGGGCATCCGGCGGGCAAGGGTTCTATGGACCGGAATATCCGGACAATTGGATTTGCTTGAAAAACTGCATAAAGCAATTGATACCGGTTTGAATTCTTTAGGGTTTGTCAAAGACGAACGACGGTTTACGGGGCATTTGACACTCGGTCGGTTTAAAGGACACCCGGATCCGGAAGCATTGATTGATATGATGAAAACATATGCAGATATGGCGTCAGATGAATTTTTAGTCGATGCCGTTCATGTGTATCAAAGTGATCTGAAGCCGTCAGGTCCAATATATACGAACCTGTCAAGCATTCGGCTCGGGTAATGAGTTTTTTGCTTTTGCTGAAATATATTATTGAAATTTATTAAAAGTTATCGGAAATAACCTGAACATCAGCGGTCTATTTTAAGAACAGGTGCTGATGATTTTCTAAAAAAAGTCAGATTCGGATGGCAAAGAAAAAAGCTCCAAATTCAAGGCGCATAAATTCTTCGGAATGAGGCATAGATAGTCTATTCCGCAGTGACAAAGATTGCAATGCAACACAGAATTTGGACTTTTTGCGAAGCCATCACTGTTGTAATAATTTGGTTTAAGACACAAGGAGGCCGTATGACCAAGAGCACGGATAGAGAAAAGGCTGTGGAATCCGCAATCACCCAGATTGAGCGTCAGTTTGGCAAAGGTTCGATTATGAAACTCGGCGGGAGTGCAATCGTTGAAGTCCCTGCCATTCCCACCGGCTCGCTGGCACTGGACAAAGCCCTTGGAATCGGCGGAATCCCCCGGGGGCGCGTGACAGAAATATATGGCCCTGAATCTTCAGGAAAGACAACGCTGGCGCTGCATGTTGTTGCCGAGGCCCAGAAACAGGGAGGCATTGCCGCATTTATTGATGCGGAGCATGCGTTAGATACCTCCTATGCGAAAAAACTGGGTGTGAATTGTGACGAACTGCTCGTTTCCCAGCCGGATACCGGTGAACAGGCCCTTGAAATTACGGATATGCTGGTGCGGAGCGGGGCGATAGACATTCTGGTGATTGATTCCGTGGCTGCCCTTGTACCGCGGGCTGAAATTGAGGGGGAAATGGGGGACTCTCACATGGGACTCCAGGCACGGCTCATGTCCCAGGCCCTGCGAAAATTGACCGGGACCATCAGTAAAACAATGACCTCGGTTATTTTTATCAATCAGATCCGCATGAAAATCGGCGTGATGTTTGGCAATCCGGAAACCACCACCGGCGGTAATGCCTTGAAATTTTATTCATCGGTACGGGTGGAAATCCGTCGCATGTCAGCTATCAAGGACGGCCAGGAGGTCATGGGCAACCGGACCAAGGCCAAGGTTGTAAAGAATAAAATGGCACCGCCGTTTAAACAGGCTGAATTTGACATCATGTATGGTGAGGGGATTTCAAGTACCGGAGAGCTCTTGGATATTGGAGTCGAAGCCAATGTCATTGAAAAAAGCGGCTCCTGGTATTCATATGATGGGGAACGCATCGGCCAGGGACGCGAGAACGTGAAGAAATTCTTTAAGGAAAACACAGATTTGTTTGACCGGTTAATGCTTAAGGTAAAAGCAGCCATCGGGCTGATCGCTGCGGAAGAAAATCCCGAAAAAGGCGAAAACGAAAATCTCAAAAAGACAGAATCCAAAGCAAAGTAAATAAACGGGGGATTGATGACAGGAGACGAAATACGAAAGATATTTTTTGATTATTTTAAACGCCAGAATCACCAGCTGGTCCGGAGTTCTTCCGTGGTACCGCAGGACGACCCCACGCTTTTGTTTACAAATGCGGGTATGGTGCAGTTTAAGCGGACATTTCTCGGAGAGGAAAAACGGGATTATACCAAGGCGGTGACTTCCCAGAAGTGTATCCGGGCCGGCGGAAAACATAATGACCTGGAAAATGTCGGTTACACGGCCCGGCATCATACGTTCTTTGAAATGTTGGGAAATTTTTCTTTTGGTGACTATTTTAAAGAAGACGCCATCCGGTTTGCCTGGGATCTTCTGGTGAATGAGTATCATCTCCCTGCGGAGAAATTATGGATTTCGGTATTTTTAGATGATGATGAAGCCTATGACATATGGCACAATCAGATCGGCGTGTCGGCGGATAGAATCGTCCGGCTCGGTGAAAAAGATAATTTCTGGTCCATGGGCGATACCGGTCCCTGCGGTCCCTGTTCGGAAATTCTGATTGACCGGGGCGAGCAATACGCCTGTGACAGTGACGATTGCGCGCCAGGCTGTGATTGTGACCGCTATCTTGAGATTTGGAATCTTGTGTTCATGCAGTTTAACCGCGATGAACAGGGGAAATTGACACCCCTGCCGCGGCCGAGTATTGACACCGGAATGGGACTGGAACGAATTGCCGCAGTGACCCAGAACGTGCCGACAAATTATGATACGGACCTGTTTATGCCGATTATGAGAAAGATTGAATCTCTTTCCGGCCGAAAACTGGGCGATGATCCGTCCACCGATGTCGCCATGAAAGTCATTGCTGATCACAGCCGGGCAGGCGCTTTTATGGTAGGCGATGGCGTTCTGCCGTCAAATGAGGGACGCGGGTATGTGCTGCGCAGAATCCTTCGCCGGGCGATACGCTATGGACGAAATATTTCCCTGAACGATCCTTTTTTGCATGAAACCGTGGCAACGGTTTTTGAAGTCATGCAGTCAGGTTATCCGGAACTTACCGATGACAGGGCGTTTATTATCAATGTGATCAAAAATGAAGAGCTGCGGTTTTCAGAAACCTTAGATAACGGACTCAAGCTCTTAAATGAAACGATCAATAAAATGAAAGAAACCGGCGATACCGTCATACCCGGTGATGTCATTTTCAAGCTCTATGACACGTTCGGCTTTCCGGTGGATATTGTCAAAGATGTGGTGCGAGACAGCATGCTGGATCTGGACATGGACGGTTACGATCAGGCCATGTCGGATCAAAGGGAAAAATCCCGTTCAAAGGTTTCATTTTCCAGTGTCAGTGACGCGTATAAAAATTTTACAGCCAGTGTCGAGAAAATGCCTGAGTTTGTGGGCTATGACCGGCGGAACTGCGATTCTGAGATTTTACTGATTGTGGATGACGGAAACGCTGTTGACGTTGCCGAAGCCGGTGTGGCAGTTGAAATTATTACCCGGCAAACGCCTTTTTATGCGGAATCCGGCGGGCAGATCGGTGATGCCGGCCGGATCAGTTCAGAAAATCTGATTGTGGAAATTGAAAAGACCGTCAAAGATCCTACCGGTCTGATCATACACAAAGGCAAGGTTGTGTCCGGAACCGTTCGGACAGGAGATTCCGTGACATTGACCGTGGACAGGGAAAAGCGAAATGCCACAGAGGTCAATCACACGGCAACCCACTTGCTGCATGCCGCATTGCGGGAGGTGCTGGGGGATCATGTTCGCCAGGCCGGATCCCATGTGGGACCGGAAAGGCTGCGGTTTGATTTTACGCATTTTTCGCAGGTGGATCTTGAGACGCTCAATGAAATTGAGGCCCTGGTCAATGACCGGATTCAAGACAACATCTCTGTATCCATCAATGAAATGTCCGCGGATGAGGCGTTTAAGAGCGGCGCCATGGCGCTGTTTGAAGAAAAATACGGGGATGTGGTGCGGGTGATTTCGTTAGATACATTCAGCAAGGAATTATGCGGCGGCACCCATACGGAATTAACCGGCAACATCGGGTTGTTTAAAATCGTCAGTGAATCCAGTGTCGCGTCAGGAGTGCGGAGAATCGAAGCTCTGACCGGAAAATCCGCAATCAGCCACATTCAGACCGTCTCAAAGGTTTTAAATGACACAGCCAACGTGCTCAGGGAGCGGCCGGATAATTTGTTTTCCCGGGTGGAAGCATTGCTATCCGGCCAGAAAGTCCTTGAAAAAGAGCTGGAGAAATTAAAATCACAAATTGCCGCTAAATCTGCGGAAAACATCGAGGATGATGTTCAGTCCATTAATGGCATCAACGTGGTGGCGAAAAAGGTTGTGGTGGAAACACCGGCGGCTTTGCGAGACCTGGCTGACAAATTCCGGGATAAAATCAAGTCCGGTGTTGTGGTGCTGGGTGCGGAAAATGCAGGAAAAGCATTGTTGATTGCCATTGTCACCAAAGACCTGGTGGGTCAGTTTCATGCGGGAAATATTATTAAAGCGGTGGCTGCCGAAGTGGGCGGCGGCGGCGGCGGACGGCCGGACATGGCCCAGGCCGGGGGATCTAAACCGGAAAACCTGGATGCGGCCATGAAAAAGGTGTTTGAGTTGGTGGCGGCAGGGTAGGGGTTTAAGTAGAAGGCTGAAGATTGAAGGGAATGACATAGTCATTGCCGAAGATTTAATCACATGTCCCATTAGTCGTCAGTGGGATTAGAAAACCCACCGTCTTTGGACGGTGGGTTTTTTTTTGAAGTCTTTAGGTTAATCGGTATCGCTTACAAGCCCCAAACAGATGGCTGAATTTTTCCTGATGTTAAAAAAAGCAGGATGAGTGGAATTGTTATATATTGTGTCTGGCAAATTTCTTTTGAAGTGTCTAATTGTTATTGCAAGATGCACTGGAGGCAAAGATTTTGATGGCAATCACTATTCATTCAATAGACATTATTAATCGTTTGAAATACCAGCCATTGGATCCATCATTGCTTTACGCTTACTTTGATTCGATCGACTGCCAAATAAAGCATTGGCACATAGGCCAGGGTAAGAAAAGTAGAAACCATAAGGCCCGCAATGGCAACAACCGCCAGGGGTGACAACCTTTCCAACCCCACAGCCATTTCTGCGGCAATCGGCAGCATTCCGGCAATGGTACTCATGGCTGTCATCAAAATCGGTCGCGTCCGCCGGCGAATCGCTTCTTCAATGGCCGTATGAATGTCTGCGCCATTGGCACGCGCGGTTTCAATGAAATCAACCAGCAGGATGGAGTTGTTCACCACAATGCCGGCCAGCAGGATCATGCCCATGGCGGCGGGCATGCATAAATGCCGTTCCAAAAGCAGCATGCCCCAGGGCACACCGATAAAGGCCAAAGGAATGGCGCTCATGATAATCACGGGATGCAGATATGACTTAAACGTAATCACCAGAGAAAAATACAGAAAAATAATCGCCAGCGCAACGGCGCTGCCGAGATTGCCGAAAGTTTCGGACATTTGCCGAATTTCTCCCTCCTGGCTTATCGTATAACCACCAGGCAGTTTCAAGTCAGACAACACGGCAGAGACCTGATCCTGAAGGTGGGTGATGGCGGTTTTCGCACGATATCCCCGGATGTTTACAACCGGCAACAGGTTCTGGCGGGTAATCTTTGACTGGCGCCAGGCGGGCCGGATTTGAGCGATCTCTTTGAGCGGCACGGTGCCTGCCGGTCCCGGAATCTGCAGCACCGCCAAGTCGGCAACTGTATTCATCTCATTCTGATCAAAACGAAGCCGAACGCCGTAACCGTCTTCACCGGCAATACTGAAATGTGATGCGATTTTTCCGGTTGTTGCCGTCATCAATGTCTCGGAAACGTCATCAGAAGAAATGCCGAAACGGGCCAGTTTTGTTTCGTCAAGATCGATGGCAATTTCTTTTTTCGACCAGTCCCATGAACGGGATATGGATGTCAGTCCCCTGACCTGATAAAGCCGGGTGGCCACCTCATCAGCAAGCTGATTTAGAATTTGCGGGTCCGGGCCGGAAATCATGACATCAATGGGTGCTGCAATCGAGGACAAGGGCGTGGCACCGTAATCATAGACATTAAACCGCTTCAGCCCGGTCACATCCCGGAATGCCTTGCGCAGCCCTGCTTCGATTTCCCAAATAGATTCATCCCGCTCAAACCGGTTATGAAAATGGACCGTGATCAGTCCTTCCTGGGAAGTGCGGTCCGCACCAAAACTGATGACATCCGGTTCAGCCCCTATGATTGCGGTCATACGCACAAAACCCGGGACCTGTTGAATGAAACGCTCCATGTCTTCCAGCACCCTTTCGGTTGCTTCAACAGTGCTGTTCGGCCATGTTTCAAATTCAATCTTAATAATGCCGGTATCCATGGCCGGCATCAGATCCCGCCCGGCCAGCGGCATCTGTCTCAGGCTGATCAGCAGAAGGCCGACCATAATCGGTAAAATCATCAGGCCCCGTTTCGAACTTGCAAGACGAAAGCTTTGGATAAAAAATTGCTGCAGCGGCGTGATCCAGAATTCATACACCCGCTGGAGCATGGTTTCGATCCGGTTTGCCTGACGGCCGGGTTTCATAAACTTTGGTGCCAGCAACGGAATCACCGTAACAGAGACCAGAAATGACGACAAAAGGGCCAGAGACAGCACCACGGTCAACGGCCGAAGAATTTGCTGGGCATATCCGCCCACAAACATAATCGGCACCAGAACCGTCAGGGTTGTGATGGTACCGGCAAAATCAGATAAAAAGATTTCTTTTGTGCCGTCAACCGATGCTTGAAAAAGGGATTTGTCTCCCGGGGCAGCATGCCGGTCGATGTTTTCAATCACCACAATGGCATCATCCACCAGCAGGCCGACAGCAAGGATAATGGCAGTCATGGTAACGATGTTAAGTTCATAATTGATGAGCTTCATGCCGGCAAATGTCAGCAGAAAGGTAAACGGAATGGATATGGCGGCCAAAAGCGTTGTTCGCATACGGGCAATCAGCAAAAAGATAACGGCAACCGTTAAAATAACGGAATCGCGAAGAGATGTCACCAGATTGGATACGGATGTCTGGATCAGTTCGCCCTGGGTGTCGGCCACTTCAAACACCAGTTCCGGAAATGCGGCCCGCACATCCGGCAGGATTTTGTTTAAAGCACTGAGCGTGGTTGTGACATGCCCGCCTTCCGTGCGAAGAATATTAATACCAATGGCCGGCTTACCGTTTCCATGAAAAAATGAACGCCGCTGCTCATGGGTGGTGGTAATGTCGGCAATATCTTTCAGAAAGACGGCATTTCCCTTGCTTTGCCCGACAACAATTTCAGCCAGTTCATGCCGTTGAGAACGCTCCCCCTGGATTTTGATCATCAGTTCATCGGTTTTGCGGATCAGCAGCCCGCTGGGAATATTCCGGTTTTGGGCGGTTATGGCGGCGATGACATTGTCGACCGGGAATCCGAATCGGGCCAGTTGGTCCTGGTCAATATTGACACTGATCTCCGGCACGTACCCGCCGAATACCTCAACATCCGCAATGTCCGGGACCCGGAGAAACGCTTCCTGGATTTCATTGTCGCATAATTGCCGGACCTTAGACAGCGTCAAAAACGATTCCGGTTTTGGAAAAACAGCCAGGGTCACTACTTGTGCTGTGGCATCGCTGATCCTAAAAATTCTTGGCGCCAGCATTTGTGCCGGCAAATTCGGCATGATTCGGTTTAAGGCGGCATTCACATCCGAGACTGCCGCATCCAGACTTTTGGCATAATCAAATTCCACTTTTACAGCAGCGGTTTCATCTCGAACAGTGGATTTGATGGACCGGGATTTGTCCAGCGTGGCCATTTCTTTTTCCACCTGCCGGGAAATTTTATCTGCCATATCCTCAGCTGATGCGCCCGGCCAGGTCAACAGGATCGATACCTGAGGGTAATTGGCATCAGGAAAAAGATTTAAGGGCAGGGTTTTAAAACCGATAAAACCAAATGCCACGCCCAGCAGGATTAACGCGGTGATCGCCTGGGGTTGTTTAAGATAGGCGGATATCCAGTTCATTTCTCCTCTCCGGTAATCGGCACAACACGCCCATGACGGCTTAACTGCAGAAGCATGGATTCAGGACCGGCTGCCAGAGAAGATCCAGACGTCAGGTGACCTTCAACAACCGTCTGTTCTTCATGATATCCAAGTATGTTCACTGACACCGGCTGAACCGATTGATCGTCTTGGACCACAAATACCAAGGCCCCGGTTTCCTGCTCCAGAATACAGTCTGAAGACACAACAAGGCCCTGGGGCACTTCGACGATCAGATCCACGCCGACCGTGCCGTGACTCGGCAGCCCGAACGGCCGTTCAGAAACGCGAATTTCCAAAGTTGCCAGATTCCCGATAGTAATGGCCGGATGAATCCGGTAAACAGTTGCATTTATGGAATTGACGCCTTGAACCAACTGGAGCGGTGTGTCCGGTGATATTCGGGTGGCGGTTTCCTGGGACACATGAACAAGGACTTTATACCCCTGTTGAGTGTCTTCAATCTTTAATACGGGTGTCCCGGACATGACCATGTCACCGGGATCTTTCATGCGCCCGGTAATCACTCCGTCAAAAAGAGACCGGATGCTGGTAAATGACAGCGAAACATCTGCGGCTTCAAATTCCTGTTTCAATCGCTGCACATGTGAAAAGGCCAGTTCATACGCCAGATTGGCTTCATCAAATGATTCTCTGGGAATCACTTTATTTTTAAGCAGTGCTTTACGCCGGTTCCGCATCGTTTTTTTGACTTCAAGTTCTTCTCGCGCTCCGGCCAGTTCCGCTTGCAAAGCACTTTTCTGGCTGCCCGGCAATCGATCATCAATTTCAGCCACCGATTCTCCGGCATTAAGCCGGTCGCCTACATCTTTATTGATGGATATGAGATATCCGGTTGTCTGGGCGGAAAGCACCGCTTCGGCCACAGGCTCAATGGTTCCCAGATAATGCTCGGTCAGCGGGAGGCTGCCGCTGACTGCCGTTTTGATATGAACGGGAATGGGACGAATCAAAGGCAGTTCCAGGTTCGCCAGTTCCGATTTCCGGTGGCGAACCAGTAAAATTGCCGCTATGATCAAGGCAATGAGAATTAAAACAGTTATGGTGCGCTTAACATTTTTTTTCATTTTTAATTTATCCTAAGTTGAGCGATTGCCGAGGTTGCCGGATATGCGAGGAAAATGCGTTGCCGCTATAGTCGTTTATGCGGTAGCGCATTTGACGCAGCAGATTCGGTGAGATCGGCATTCCCGTAGTGTTTTAAATTTTGAAACTTAAAATAGATCAACATCCTTAAATAAAAATAAAAATCCTGACCCAGAGGGCCAGGCATTGGGTTAAGCCCAAAGGGCATGGTCTACTAAATTGATGATACCAATACTCAATTTTCATAATCCTAATCATCATCATAATCTTAATCCGTCTTTTGATGAAAGACTTTCG
>JAQYVU010000147.1 GCA_030145385.1 Desulfococcaceae bacterium | reverse complement strand
ATTTTTAAAATCTGTTACCTTGAGACTGTGTTTTTTTAGCAGATCATAAAAGTCCGCCCGGTACTTTCCGGCCAGATCCGCCGCTTTGCTGACATTGCCTTTAGACAATATCAATGTTTTGATCAGGTATTCTTTTTCAAAGGCATTTTTTGCTTCTTTAAGCGGTTGCAGCGCTTTGCTGTTCTGCTTCAGGCGGGTAAGAATCAGGCCTGCTTCAATAACATCCCCCGTGCTCATGGCGATTGCATATTCAATTGTATTTTCCAGTTCACGGACATTGCCCGGCCATTCATAGGACAGAAGTTTTTGCATGGCGCCGGGAGAAAGCGTCAGAGATTTTTTATCCTGTTTGCGGGAATATTTTTGAAGAAAATGATCGGCAAGAATGGGGATGTCTTCCATTCTGTCCCGCAACGGCGGTATGTGAATGGGTATAACATGCAGTCGGTAGAAAAGATCTTCCCGAAAAGAACCTGCTTTGACTTCCTGCTCCAGATCCTTGTTGGCAGCTGCAATAATACGGATATCCACTGTCAACGGTTTTTCACCACTCAGGGCATAAAACTGCTTTTCTTCCAGCACCCGAAGCAGTTTGACCTGCATGGACATCGGGGTCTCTGAAATTTCATCCAAAAACAAAGTGCCGGTATGGGCCTGGTTGAACAGTCCCTTTTTTTTTCTGACCGCCCCGGTAAAAGCCCCTTTTTCATAGCCGAAGAGTTCGGCTTCAAGGAGTCCTTCCGGGATTGAGGCACAATTGATGGCGACAAAGGGGCGGTTTCTTCTGGTGCTCAGCAGGTGCAGAGATTTGGCAATCAGCTCTTTGCCCGTGCCGCTCTCACCGTATATATATACATTTGAATCCGTTTCAGCCGCCCGGCAGGTTTTTTTCATTATTTCCAGCATGGCGTTGCTTTTGCCGATGATGTTGGTCAGGCTGTACTGCTCTTTGACCAGTGCTTTGAGGCGTTTGACCTCCCTTGAAAGAAGGCTTTTTTCCAGACCGTTTTTGATCTGCATCAACAGATCATAATGATCAAAGGGTTTTGTCAGGTAATTATAGGCGCCCCGTTTTATGGCTTCTACTGCATTTTCAATCGTTCCGTATGCCGTCAGGATGATTACGGGCATTTCCGTATTTGACTGGTGCAGGTCCTCCATGAGCTTGATGCCGTCGTCTTTGCCTTCATCCAGCTTGAGATCAATCAGGGCAAGATCAAAGCTTATTTCCGTAGCCAGTTTCAAGGCCTTTTCAGTCTTGTTGGCGACGCTAACCTGAAAATTCTCTGATTCCAGCCGGAGTCTCAGAACTTCGAGTAAATTTCGATCATCATCCACAATAAGAATGTTTTCGCCTGCCATTTTATTTTTCCTCAGGGACTTTCAGTTCCCTTTTTTTATTCAGCTCAAGATCTATTTGTTTCATTTTTTTACGTTGATCTTTCAGGGTTTCAATCAGTTTTTCCTTGTGCAGTATTTTGTTTTGGAGTTCTTTGACATGAGTTTCACTTTTTTTAAGGTGTTGCTGAACCTGAATGAGTGCCGTGAGGACAAATGCCCAGGTTTCAGCTTCCTCACGGTACCCGCTCTGCGGGAATTCCCGGAGTAATTGATGAAAAATTTTGAGTGATTTATTGTAGTCACGGTCGCGGTTGCGGGAATCAATCAGCAGCAGTCCCATTTCATATAGGATGCGGTCGCCCGGCGGCCGGTCAGGAGATAACTTCAGGGCTTTTTCCTGTTCGCTGATTGCCTGCCACCAGTAACCGCTTCCCGCCAGCTCTTTTGCCCGATCCAGGTGTTGATAAATCCGGGCCTTTTTATGATACTCTCCGACAGACGAGCACCCGTTAAATGTCAGGCATGCTAACAGGCAGCAGGCAAAGTAAAAAAGAAGGCGCTTCCTGTGTTTAGTTTGCTTTCTACCCATATTTCTCCCCCATGGGCGGCCGTGATATGTCTGGCAATGGCCAGCCCCAGTCCGGATCCCTTGCCTTTGATTTTTCTGAATTTTTCAAATATGTTGGATAAATCGTCTTGTGCAATCCCGCAGCCCGTATCGGAAACACAGACTTCAATGATTTGCTGAGCGTTTTTGCCGGCTACGTTTCTTGTTTTTTGAGCAGCGGTTATGGTGATTTGTCCGCCCGGCGGCGTAAATTTCAAGGCGTTGCCTAAAAGATTGATCAGCACCTGATCCAATTTTTCCCAATCCACAAGAACCAGGGGCAATTCTGCGGACAATTTTAATTGCAGATCAATGCCTTTGCGTTTGGCAATCGGATGCAGGCGGGCGATGCTTTTTTTCAGCAGGGGCGGGAGACTGTATTTTCCCATTTGAAATCCCGTCATACCGCTTTCCAGGCGTGACAGCTCCAGTATTCTGTTTACTGAATTGATCAGACGTTCACACTCTTCCTGGATAATCATTAAAAGGTTGCCCTGGGTTGGCGAAGGACGGCCCAGTTTGCCCGCCAGCAACAGACTTGTTGCCTCCCGGATGGACGTTAAGGGAGTTCGGAGTTCATGGGATACATGTGCTATAAAGTCCGCTTTCATCCGGTCTATTTCCTGAAGTCGCGCGCACATGATATTAAAAGATTCGGCCAACGCTTTTATTTCCGGCGGAGAAGAAATGTTCAGCGGTATTTCAAACTCGCCTTGCGCGATATGCTTTGTTCCCTTCATGAGGGATACCACTGGATGGTTAATGGTCCGGGCATTGAAAAAAGCAATCAACAAGGCCATTGCAATCGCCACAAAGGTCGCGATGACAGTAAACTTTACAGCCTGTTCACCGATTGTATTGGCGATTTGTATTTTTTTCTGCATATCCATCCGGGTCAGCCGGATGATGTTTTCCAGGGTGCTTAGCAGTCCATTCACCAGTTGTTTTTTTCTGGTTTGAAGCGCCTGTTGATCATACGGTTTTTTATTTTTTACCAGGCCGAATTCCTTTTCAGCTGCATAAAGATATTGCTCATACGTATTTCGAAAAGCCGCAAGGAGTCGTTTTTTGACTTTACTATCGGCTAAGAGTGCATCCATCAGGGTTATTCTTTGATTTAAAAAATCCCCGGCCAGACGGAATTGCTGATAAAAGTCTTTGTCTTTGGAAACAATGAATTTCTGCTCATACGCCGCCTGGGTGATCAGGGTGTCTTTTGAATTGCTGGCGGTTCGGATAATTTCGCTGTCCACGGAACTCAATGATCTGGCAATCTGATTTAGCCGGCTGAGTTGCCACACCGAGTATCCGCCCAGGCATATAACCACCACTAAAATGGCCAGATAACCCAGGGTGAGCCTTTGAAAAATGGTGAATCGCAACATATTCTATCCAAGTAATTTAGAACCCTGAAGATTGTTTAACCCGTTTTTTTTTAATCTTCTTCATGCGAAATGCGGGATGATCCCGGAGTAATATGTGCTTTGGACGGAAAAATAAAAGAGATGGAAGCAGGAAGTTGTTTAATAACTAATTTCTTTGCATTAAATAGCGGTGGTGTCAATCGGAAAAAAGCGGATAAAAGTGGGAACAGGCTTTTGGGCAGGCAGAGCGGATGTGCTGAATTTTCAGGCTGATTTGGCCGCAGAGATTGCCGGTTGACAGTTAAGTCTATATTCTGATATCCAACCGATTTAACAGATATTTTAAAAATCAGTGTTTCCGGTGCATTTTGCACCCCTATTTTAATGAAAAGGAGAAATTAAATGATAAAGCTTGAAACCAGCATGGGGGATATTCTGATTGCTCTTGATGAGGAGAAAGCCCCGAAATCTGCGGCTAATATTCTGGAATATGTGAATGCCGGCCACTATGACGGAACTATTTTTCATCGTGTGATCAACGGTTTTATGATTCAGGGCGGCGGAATGACAGCAGATATGCAGGAAAAACCGACAAACGCGCCCATTGAAAATGAAGCGGATAACGGTTTGAAGAACCTGTCTTATTCCGTGGCCATGGCCCGGACATCGGACCCCAACAGCGCCACCGCCCAGTTTTTTATTAATGTGAAAAACAATGATTTTCTGGATCACAAGAGTAAAACACCGGAAGGATGGGGATATGCGGTTATCGGCAAAGTGGCCAAGGGCCATCAGGTGGTCAACAAAATCAAGGGCGTTGATACCGGCAAGAAGGGCACCTATGATGACGTGCCCAAGACCCCGATTGTTATCACCAAGGCCTCAGTTGTCGAAGAATAAATAATGGCTTCGTAAAAAGTCCAATATCTGTGTTGCGCTTCATTCTTCGTCACTCAACGTAGCAAGCTACGCCTCGTTTCTCAGAACTCGCGCGCCTTGATCTTGGGACTTTTTTCTTTGCCATTCAGTGCTTCCAAATAACTTATCCGTAATCATTAAAAATGCCAGATAAGTTATTTAGCGATACAGTGGCGATTCGTTATTGTGAAAAGTTTTTTACTAAAAGGATTTTCAAGTTTGCCACAGGTACAAGGAAAATGCCGCTTCGCTATAGTGAACCATGCGAGGCGGCATTTGACGCAGTAGATGTGGTGAAATTGGAAATCCGATACTTTAATCCCGGGTCAGCTGCCGGTATTTAATCCGGTGGGGACGATCGGCTTCCGCGCCCAGTCTTTTTTTCCGGTCAGCCTCGTAATCCGAGTAATTACCGGCAAACCAGACGGCCCGGCTGTCGCCTTCAAACGCCAGGATATGGGTGGCAATCCGGTCGAGAAACCACCGGTCATGGCTGATCACCACCGCGCATCCGGCGAAATTTTCCAGCGCCTCTTCTAATGCCCGCATGGTATTTACATCCAGGTCATTGGTGGGCTCATCCAATAAAATGACATTGGAACCCTGTTTGAGCATGCAGGCCAGATGCACCCGGTTGCGCTCACCGCCGGAAAGCATGCCCACCTTTTTCTGCTGTTCACTGCCGGTAAAATTGAAACGGGCCACATACGCCCGGGATTTAACCTGAACATCGCCGAGCTGAATCACGTCATTCCCGTTTGAAATTACTTCCCAGATTGATTTTTCGGGATCCAGGCTTTCCCTGCTCTGGTCCACGTACGCCAGTGAAACCGTTTCACCGATTTTCAGGCTTCCGGAATCAGGGTTCTCATGTCCGGTAATCATGCGGAACAGAGTGGTTTTGCCGGCCCCGTTCGGACCGATGACACCGACAATGCCGCCCGGGGGGAGCAAAAATGACATATCTTCGACAAGTAATCGTTTGTCGTAACCTTTTGAAACATTTTCCGCTTCAACAACCACGTTGCCTAAACGGGGGCCGGGGGGAATAAAAATGGTGAGTTCCCGGGACTGGGATGCACTTTCCGAGGACAGCAGTTTTTCATACGCGCTGATGCGGGCTTTGGATTTGGTCTGCCGGGCTTTGGGGGACATTCGGATCCACTCCAGCTCGCGTTCAAGGGTTTTCTGGCGCTGACTTTCCGATTTCTCCTCATGCCGGAGCCGTTCCTGTTTCTGTTCGAGCCAGGAGGAATAATTGCCTTTCCAGGGAATCCCGTGACCCCGGTCCAGTTCCAGTATCCAGCCGGCGACATTGTCCAGAAAATAACGGTCATGGGTCACGGCAATAACCGTGCCTTCATATTTTTGCAGGTGACGCTCCAGCCAGCCCACGGTTTCGGCATCCAGATGGTTGGTGGGTTCGTCTAAAAGAAGAATATCCGGTTTTTGAAGCAGCAGCCGGCAAAGGGCCACCCGCCGTTTTTCACCGCCGGACAGCACATTGACCGGGGTATCCCCGTCCGGGCATCGCAGTGCGTCCATGGCCATCTCCAGGCGGGCGTCAAGATCCCACGCATCGGTGGCATCGAGTTTTTCCTGGACTTCTCCCTGGCGAGCGATGAGCTGGTCCATTTCATCATCCGACATGGGTTCGGCAAATTTTTCATTAATCCGGTCATATTCTTTGACCAGTTCAACGATTTCGGAAACCGCTTCTTCAACCGTTTCCCGGACGGTTTTATTTTCGTCCAGAGCAGGTTCCTGTTCCAGAAATCCCACGCTATATCCAGGGCTTAACGTCATCTGCCCGTTAAATTCCTTGTCTATGCCCGCCATAATGCGCAGCAGAGAGCTCTTTCCCGAGCCGTTTAAGCCCAGAACCCCGATTTTAGCCCCGTAAAAATATGACAGGGAAATATTTTCAAGAATTGGTTTTTTATCATAATATTTGCTTAATCGGATCATCGAGCAAATGATTTTGTCCGGTTGCTGGTTCATGGTGTTCCCTTTCTATGATGGATTTGTACCGTCAAGATACTGTTGATCGGTTTTATTTTGCTGGATTTTTTTGTTTTGAATGTTGATGTTCCCCTTTTACCCCGAATTTAGTTTTTTTTTCAACATAATATCCGGTGTCGATCATTAAAACTTCGGTCGATCTCCGGGAAGGTCATTTATGACGGTTTCATAAATAAAACAAAAGTACCGGCTATGTTTTGTCCTGTATTTGGAAATAAATAACTGAAATTTTAAATTTGTTGACATTAAATTAAAAGGAACTATATTTGTTGCCAATCTTTAAATGGCCTGTATTGATTGTCAGGCTGGTTTCTTTCCAAGGGCACAACCATTGTAATAGTGGCAACCTGAAGTTTGGGACTAAGAAAACTTTATGAAAGGAGGATGTCACTATGGCGAATGGAACAGTTAAATGGTTTAATGAGAAAAAAGGTTTCGGCTTTATCGAAGCTGAAAGTGGACCGGATGTATTTGTCCATCACTCAGGTATCAATGCAAGCGGTTTTAAAACCCTTAATGATGGGGATAACGTAACATTTGATATCGAGCAGGGACCTAAAGGTCCATCAGCAGTTAACGTTACAGTTGTTTAACTGATTGATCTGCAAAATTCAAAGGGCATTTTCGGATTTTCCGAAAATGCCCTTTTTTAATTTTTCCGCTTTAATTTTTCCGGCCTTCTTACCTCACCAGCAGAACATTTCCAACTTTGCTGAACGGCAACCGTTTTTCGCCGACCCCCGGCACATTAAATACCATTTCGCCGTTTATTTCATACTCGCTTGATTCGCCGGCCAGCAAATCATAAGCGGATTTTCCCAGCCAGATAAAATTAACATCAAACGGGATGTCCATTGTTGTTTTTCCGTTTTGGGGAATAGACGCGCCGGTTTGAGACGTGCCGGTTATAAATGGTTTGCCCCCCATGGAAATGTTGTATTCGAGTCCGTTTAATGTCAGGCCAAAAGAATTGTTGTTTTCCAGCTCCAGAACAAAGTCGAGTGCGGCGCCCGCCCAGGAAAAATCAGTTATATTTACTTTTTTTACTGTGATGCAGGGCAGTTTCGGCAGGGGTAGTTTGCCGCTGGTATGATAGGGCATATTGAATCCCATGAGGTTAAACGTGCCGGAAAGATCATAGGCGATTTCGTTTTTTGTAATCAGTTCGGTCAGAGACTCGATGATGTCAAAATAATTTATGAATACAGGTAGTTCAACTGTTTTTGAACCTTTTGCAGGAATATGGAGACCTTTGTCCGCCGTTCCGCGGGCAATTGATTTTTGGTTAACGGTCAAATCATAAGTCAGATCCTGAAGTGTGCCGCCCACGGGATTGGGGTTGCTGACATCAAAGTGAAAAACCGCTGTTGCATTGAAAAGGGACATGTCTTTTACTTTTATGGTATTGAAAGTAACTGTGGGTTTTTGGAAAAAAGGCTCTATGGTCTGGCATCCGGCAACGCACAGGAGGCTGAGGCTGCTCAATAATAAAATACTGACGCATGATTTTTTCATTGGTTTCTCCGTTTACAATGGTGCTGACACAGCATGACATATGAAAATGAATATTATAAATTAAAACAGGCGTGAGATAAAATAAATTTTTTAATTTTTTTAATTTGATTTATCAGCGTCTGCTGTTTCCGGTATTGTATTTTTCAAAAGTTCGGGTATGCTGAATATTATTGTTTACCGCAATAAATATTTTTTTGACATGTTTGCTCCGAAAATGATTGAACTTATTAATAATTAAGGAGAAAAATCATGATCTGCAGCCTTTCAAATTTATCTCAAAACGACCTTAAGGAAATCAATCAGCTGGAAACCGAAATCAAAAATCCCCTGCTGGCATTTTCCTGTCATGACGTTAAATCGGCAATCCTGACGGATGATGCGCTGGCCAAGGTGGAGAGTCTTGAAAAAAAGCTGGGAATCAGTCTGCTGGCAGTGAATTCCTGATTTTTCAAGTAAAACTTAAACTGCTGCGTTACGCTGTATTTTTCATTTAAAAGAGATATCCTGAGTCCTGCGCCAGGGATTTCAACGGGATTGGTCTACCTTGCCGTTAACCGATTCCTGTAAAATTATCCGGTAGTCACATTTTTAAATTTTCGGAGGCAGGCCATGGCTGACGACAAACTTTTTTCTCCTTTAAAAATCAAAAACTTTTCTTTGAAAAATCGAATCGGTGTTGCTCCCATGACCCGGGTGTCATCTCCGGGTGACAGTATTCCGCGAAAGGATGTGCTCGAGTTCCTGGTGCGGCGGGCGCAAAACGAAGTGGCCCTTGTTTACACCGAGGCGATTGTAACCGACTATGAAAGTGCCCAGGGATATCCAAACCAGTCCCGATTGCTTACCCGGCGGCAGATAGATGCCTGGCGCCCTGTGGTGTCCGCAATTCAGGATGCCGGTTCTGTTGCGGTGATGCAGATGTTTCATTGCGGGCGAATGGCCTGGCCGGAAATCAATCCGGCCGGCCGGGTGATCGCCCCCAGCCCGGTCACCGCAAAACAGGATAATCCCCTGACCGGTCAGCCCTATACCGTGCCGGACGAAATGAGCTGTTTTGATATTGAGCACGTGATCAACGGGTTTGTTGAAACCGCAAAAGGTGCTGTTGAAGCCGGGTTTGACGGGGTGGAAATCCATGGCGCCCACGGGTATCTGATCAACCAGTTTTTATCCGCGTATTCCAACAAACGAAGCGATGATTACGGCGGGTCCGATGAAAACCGGTTCCGGTTCGCCAAAGAGATTATCCGGGCAGTCAAACCGGTGATCCCTGATGACCGGCTCCTTTTCTTCCGGATTTCCAACTGGGGGGTGGCCGATGCGGCGGTTTCCCTGTTTGAATCCAAAGAACAATGGCAGCAGATGATCCACTATCTGGATGCGGAGCCGCTGGATGCCATATCCGTTTCCTGCATGAACTATCAGGACAATGCATTTGGAACGGACCTGAACATGGCACAGCTGACCCGGGAGGTCACCGAAAAGCCGATGATCGTCTGCGGCAATATTTTTGACCGGGCAAGTGCCGATGATGCCTTAAAAGATGCGGATATTGTCTTGTCCGGCAAGTCGCTTCTGCTGAATCCCGACTGGGTGGCGGATATTCGTGAGAATAAACCGCTGAAACCACGGACCGGAGCGGAAGCGGATGTGGCGTACACTGCTCACCCCCTCCCTTAATTCGATTTTATTATCGTTTGAATATAATCCCTTTCTGCGTTATTCGAGATTCGCGGTATTCGAAATACAGCTTCATCTCAAATGCCTTGAAATTGATCATATTCAAACGCACTAAAATCGAATGAACCATATTTTACATATAGCAAGTGACTCTTTTTTATGTGCTTCATATCAGATAATTTATTTTATATAATACCAGTAATAGTTTTTACTGTTATACTTTTCATGAGCAGACATCGGCTTAAGGAAAAAAGAACAATTAATTGGATAATAATTTTTTTAATTTTTTTTGTAACAATATGTATTTATATATATTATGGCTCAGATGTTAATATGCTTGATAATTCGACTCATAGGTATCACGAGGATAAACAATTGTATTCTTATGAAGACATTTTGGTTTTGTCATGTGCTATTGGCAGCCTTTTATGGCTTACGTTAAAATTTATCTGCAAAAGCAGAGGTTATCCAGTAAGCTTTTTTGTAAATCACAATTGGGATATTACCAATAGTGTTAAGATTTTAAGGCATGATGATAATCGTTTAGTCAGAATTTTAACTGGGACAATATTTATAGGTCTTCTTATTTCATATCTTATTTTTATCTTATTAGGTTTGAAATACTTTATAAGCTTTTAACTGGTTATCAATTCAAAAATGAATAATATATCAGGCGGAAATGCACAAAATCCACAGGGAACAGGTCGTACCGGCGAGTCTTGAGCAGGTGTGGGATTTTATAAAGGACCCGAACCATTTAAACGCCATCACTACTGCTGAGCTGGATTTTAAAATCATTTTTGACTATCGGGCAAAAATGTTTGAAAAAATTTTATGTCATTCCTGAAAATCATCTTTACCTGATGTGAAAAATGGAGGCATTTTAATGAAAACATGCAGTCTGAACAATTTTCTGGAAGCAGTGAAGCCATGGATTGACAGTGATTATATTCGAGACGCCCATTTGGACGCGGACGGCAAATTTGTGCTGAATTTTGTCGATGGGGTGAAAAATGTATACCGCATCGACGATTGCAATAAAGCGCAGCTGGAAGCGGTTCTGGAAGATTTCAAAGAAAAAGGTATTAAAATTACAGAATAGATAACAGGTGTTTATGAAGAAAAAGAAAGTACTTATTTCCGGTGTTGGTGAAGTCCTGCTGGAGCAGAGCAT
>JAQYVU010000027.1 GCA_030145385.1 Desulfococcaceae bacterium | reverse complement strand
TCTAAAGGCGTAAATTCTTCACAGCCGGTTTCCATCTGAGACCGGATCTGATGGAGTTTTCCTTCTCTGATCAGGTTGCTGATACGATTTGAATTGGTGAATCTTTCTAATGCCAGGACCTGCCCTGTTTTATTCTTGGTCGGTACCAGTCGCTGGGCAAGGGATAGCAGCAAAGAATCAGCAAGAAGCATGCTAATCAGATTCTGCTGGCTTTCCTGAAACATGTTGACAATGATTCGAATTACAGCAGTAGAATTGGCGGCATTCATTGTGCTTAAAACCAGATGGCCGGTCCGGGCGGCCCGCAACGCAATTTCAAATGATTCCTTGTCACGGAGTTCGCCGATTACAATTACATCCGGTGATTGCCTGAAAACCGCACGCATGCCTTTTTCAAACGACTCCGTGTCACTGCCGATTTCACGCTGATTGATATTGCTTTTTTTATGTTTGTGCAGGTATTCAATGGGGTCTTCAAGAGTAATGATATTACAGCGACGGGTGGTATTTATGATATCAATCATCGTGCACAGCGTTGTCGATTTTCCGTGGCCGGCAGGACCGGATATCAGCACTAAACCCTGGGGTTTTAATGCATAGTCCCGGATCCATTCAGGGAGTCTCAGTTCTTTTAAAGTCGGAAGACGGTCATAAAGTCTTCTGATAGTAATTGAAATGGAATGGCGCTGTCTGTAAAAATTAATCCTGAATCGTCCTAAATGGGGGTAGGTGGCGGCAATATCCAGATCATTTGTTTGTAGAAATTTTTCCCAGTCCTCATCTCTGTTTGCCAGCAATTCTCTGGCATATAATTCACAGTCCGATGGTTTAAGCGCAACTGTTGCCAAGCGTTTTACCTGATTAGCCACTTTTATTGACGGCGGGACTCCGGCAGTGAGTAACATATCACTGGCTTCTGTTTTAACAAGGTAGGAAAGCAAAGCTTCAATTTTTGGAGATGAATGTGTTTCGCTTTTATCTTCCAGCGCAATGTTTTTGACTGTTTCACCGCTAATGCCATCCTCAAAACTCGATGTAACCAGGTTAAGAGCAGCCTCCATCATAAAGAAAGGGATTACAACCGGCTTTATTTTCATGCCCATGGTAAATTCAAGGTCACTGATGGTCATAAAATCCTGGGGACTGACCATCCCAAGGGTCAGCGTATTATTTTTTTTGGAAATCGGCAGGATCTTGTATTGTTTGATTTTTTCAAGGGAAATCAGGTTTATGATATCCTGCGGAATATATCTTTTAAAAATATTTACACAGGGAACTCCGAATTTTTTTGATAGAAAATCAAGCATGTCATCGGTAGAAACAAAACCCATCTTAATCAGTAAGGATCCTATCGGCATATCCACTTGAGATCGTCTTACGAGGGCCTGTTTCAACTGATCCCGGGTAATCAGTTTTGAACTCACAAGTTCTTCACCAAGAAGGCCCTTGGGGGTTGGTTTTTTCTTTGTACTTGTTGATCCGTCCGTCATTGATTGACCTCCTCATTGCTCAAAAAATATTGTAAACAGAGCATTGATTGTAAATATATAAAAGATAAATTAACAGATCTTAAAAAATCAGATTTCCAAAAAAAGTAAATTTATTTATTTATCATTATTTAAACGATTTTTTCAATAAAAATAAACCATAAGATATCTTTTCGGTTTACAGGTAGAAATAAATGTACATATCATATCCGTAATTTTTGATTTTTGAGAACCCGCAAATTAAAAGTTTTACTTGTCTTAATCACCTGGTTTTTTTATTGCACTTTATATTTATTTCAATACAAAAAATTTCAACAATCATGATTTTTCGGTTCATTAAAACATGGATTATACAGCTTGAGAGGGTCTATAACGTCAGGAGGAAATGTGAGAATAGGGATAATCGGTACAGGTGCAGTGGGTGGATATTATGGGGCGTTGCTCGTTCAAAACGGATTTGATGTACACTTTCTGCTTAAAAGTGATTTTGAGCATGTGCGGAACAATGGCCTGCTGGTTGAATCTAAAAACGGTGATTTTGCACTAGACTCTGTTAACGCATATTGCCGTTCCGAAGATATGCCGAAATGTGACGTGATTATCGTTGCATTAAAAACAACACATAATGATCAGCTGAAATCAATATTGCCGAATACCATAAAAAAGAATGGCATTGTCGTGGCGCTCCAGAATGGTTTGGGGATTGAAAAAGACATCTCTGAAATTGTGCCTTCATCGACGATTATCGGTGGATTATGTTTTTTATGCAGCAATAAAATCGGACCCGGCCATATTCGTCACCTGGATTATGGCAGTATCCGGTTGGGGCAATACCGAAAAGATAATCCGGCAGCCGGCATAACCCCGGAGCTGCAAAAAATTGCAGATGTTTTTGGCAAGGCGACAATCCCCATTCATTTGGCAGAAAATCTTGGAAAGGCACGATGGGAAAAATTGGTCTGGAATATGGGGTTCAACGGATCAACGGTGATTTTAAATGCAACAACCGATCAGATCATGAAAAATAAATCCTCCCGGGCGATGGTCAACGAGATCATGCTGGAAGTGATTCAGGGAGCCAGGGTATGCGGATATGAAATTGAAGATAATTTTGCTGAAATAATGTTGAATGCCACGCAACAGATGGTTGATTACAGCCCGAGCATGAAGCTTGATTATGATGCCGGAAGGCCATTGGAAATTGAAAATATCTACTGGCGCCCCATTGCCGCGGCAGAGAAGACAGGGTATGATATGCAAAAGTCAAAGATTCTGGCATATCAGCTTGATTTCCTAAATCGTGTGAATGGATAAAATGTTAGTTTTTTTTTACTAATGCCTTGACTAAATCCTAAAAATATTTGAAATTAACGTTGATATTATTTTCAAACGATAGACTGCGATCGATTAAAGCAGGAAACCAACCAACAAATGAAAGGGAGATCAAAATGACAAAGATGAAAAGATTGATTGTTTTGGTAACTGTTATTGGATTTGTTTTGGGCTTTTCCGGTAGTGTTTTAGCCGCAGATGGAGATGGAAAAATCAATGTTAATACGGCTTCTGCTGAAGAGTTGACACAGTTAAAGGGAGTTGGTGAAAAGATCGCACAAAGTATTGTTCAATATCGGGAAGAACACGGACTTTTTAAAAGCGTTGCAGACCTTGAGCAGATAAAAGGAATCGGCCCCAAGATTCTGGCGGAGAATGCGGACAGCATGACCATTTAATAGCTGGATTTCATAATATTTAAAAGTAAGAAGCCCCGTGCCGATCCGGCACGGGGCTTCTTTTTTTAATTTTTTTTTAAAATATTAAAAGAAAAATTTCAGCCCTAAGTATCCGGCACTGTCTGATTTTTCCCATTTCTTATGGTTCTTAAAATCGATTTCAAGATACCGGTAGTTTAAGACCAGGGATGCCTGGTCCAAAACTTTCCAACTGCATTCGGCCAAAATCTCAACAAATTTTTTCGTGTCACTGAATGAAAGCGGCTCTGGTGAAAAACATAAACTTGACGACAGGATCACAGGATAATTATTTAAAGCGGTTTTTGACAGATCATAACTGGCGTAACACGTAAAACCTAAATTAAGCACATCACCATCGATATAGCGCTTTTCCGCTTCACCCCATGCTCCCTTAAATCCTAGCCCGCCGGTAAATCCATCTAAAATTTCATTCCCGACCAAAGCCTGCAAAAATAAGATTTTGTAATCATCACTATCATATACACCACTGACTCCGGCCGTTAACATATTGTCCGCCATATTAAATACACCGTTAAATTCAGAATCAAGGGCATACTGGTTGGCGGAAAGTCTGACACTGTAGTCATTCGCCATAGAATTGTTCACACAAAATAATAAAATGGAACCTATCGTCATTAACAAAATAGTAATTTTTTTCATTAAAAAATTTTCTCCTTAAACAAGTTTAACAAATGTGAATTTCAGAGCAAAGAATAGATGTTTATGAATAAAATTAAATTACATGTATTAATATTTTTAAATGAAACGGACTTTTTTAGAAATTAGAGGAGGGGTATTTTCCGGTGCAGGAAATGCCCCTGGACAGAATTACCTGAATTTTATCAAGTAAACTGCAATCGTCAGAGCATTTCGGCAGATTATTACGATAAAGGCATTCTTTACATGGGCTTTTTACTAAATAACCGATTTCAAAATCAAATTTATTTTTTGTCACTGTCATGTACTGGCACCTTTTTAAATGAAAAATAACTTATCATATTAATTTTTTTTTTATCAAGCATAATCGATCATCGTTTGTTAAATTGTTTAAAACGAAATATGGTAATTTTTAGAGCGTATCCGGCTTGCGTTGCGTATCAATATTATTTCCAAATTAATTCCAAAAACCGCAATTTTATTTAATCTTTGAAACATAGGGTTTTTATTCTGTAATAATTTAATCTTAGCGTATTTCAAAATCAAAAGATTCTTGACACAGATGGTCAATATATTTAACAAATGCCGTTTATTCAAGCTTTAACAATACACATAAAATAATGCGTATGATGAATCAGGGCGGAGTTTTTTTGTTGATAATCAGGATAAACGCCTTATCTTTTTTTTATTTTTACCGGTCTTAAGGATACTTGATAGGAGAATTTGCAATGAATGTCATAAAATCTTTTTCCCGCCGTATTTTGTTATGGTCTTTTATATTCATGATGTTGCTTGCCATATTATTTATTGCAGCAGGTTACTATGGGGCTCGGTTGTTGTTTAACGCTTTGCCGATTCAGGTTTTGGAGGATGCTTCCATTCATTCTGAACAATTAAGAATCGGTCTGGAAAAAGTTTTGCCTGTCATCAATATTTTACAAAATTTCTACATTCCTGTCGTATCATCTGTTTTTGTGATATTTGCCTTAATATTATGGCTTTTTTTAAGAGGCTCCATCGCCCGGCTGCTTCGAAAATCCGAACTTGTTGATCAACGTGTTGCCGCTCCAAAGAAAAAAGGGAAAAAAGATAAATTATCAGCTGACCCCGACGCAGAGCCTGTGATCACAAAAAAGGAATTAGCGGAAACAAACAAACGGTTTTACCTGCACTTGCTTTCCGTTCTTCAACGGGAAGGGCGTTTAATCGATTTTTTTTCCGAAGATCTCAGCTTGTATGAAGACGCGCAGATCGGCGCCGCAGTCCGAAGTATTCAGGACAACTGCAAGAACTCATTAAAAAAATATTTAAACCCCAAAGCGGTTATTGATCAGAACGAAGGAGACCCCATCTCTGTTCCTGCCGACTTTGATCCGAATACCATCAAGCTGACGGGGAACGTGACCGGTGAGCCGCCGTTTCAGGGAACGCTGCGACATAAAGGGTGGCGTGCGTCACGTCTTGAGCTGCCGACATTAGCTGCGGTAAAAGATCCGGGTATACTTGCCCCTGCCGAAGTTGAAATTATGTGATTTAAATCTTTTCAGGTGTAATTCTCCGCTGCGTCAATGTTAAAAGAAGGTGTCTTTTGAATAAAACCGCGCAGCCTGCTATCGGACTGTTCAATAAAAAAAATCAGGAGTATAAGGGTGCTGAATCCAGAGTTTATTATCGGTATTGATTTGGGAACCACAAACAGTATTGTTGCATATACTGAAGCGTCAATATCGGAAGACCCGCAACATGACGACCGGAAACCTGAAATCAGGGTTCTTGATATACCGCAAGTTATCAGTGACGGGGTGGTAGAGAATCGAAATATTTTACCGTCGTTTATCTATTTGCCGGCAAATCATGAAATTTCAGACAGCGGCATGTCGCTGCCGTGGAATCGTGAAAATAAAAAAATAGTCGGTGAATTTGCTCGGGATAGAGGGGCAGAAGTTCCCCAGCGTCTTATCTCGTCGAGTAAATCCTGGCTCTGTAATGTTATGATCGACAGGAATAAATCGGTTTTGCCGTGGGACAGTCCGGATGACATATCCAAAATGTCACCGGTTGAATCGTCTTCGCTGATACTTCAGCACATTCGTGATGTGTGGAATCATCTCATGGCTTCAGACGATGACAGGCTAAAAATTGAAAATCAGGAAATTTTTTTAACGGTTCCGGCCTCTTTTGATGCCGTCGCACGTGAACTGACGCTTAAGGCAGCCCGTCAGGCGGGACTTTCCAATGTCACACTGCTTGAAGAACCCCAGGCGGCCTTTTATTCATGGATTGAAGCATCAAATGATCAATGGAGAAAAAAAGTAAAAAAAGGGGACCGGATTCTTATTTGTGATGTGGGCGGCGGAACCAGTGACTTTAGCCTGATTCATGTTAATGAAGATAACGGTGACTTAGTACTGGAAAGAGTGGCAGTCGGTGACCATTTGCTGGTCGGCGGAGATAACATGGATTTGGCACTGGCATATTCGATTGCAAAAAAAATGGCGGATTCCGGTACTCGCCTGGATTCCTGGCAAATGCGCGGACTGGTCCACAGCTGCCGTAAGGCCAAAGAAAAAGTTCTGTCGGATCCGGAAACAGAGGAACATCCGGTAACCATTTTAGGAAGAGGGTCCAGCCTGATCGGCGGCACCATAAAATCATCCATATCCAAAAAAGAAATTGAAAATTCAATTATTAATGGATTTTTCCCGGCCTGTGAAATCTCGTCAGTACCGATGAAAACACAGAAAATCGGTCTTGCAGAGGCCGGTTTGTCTTACGAATCCGACCCGGCTGTTTCACGTCATCTTGCGAATTTCCTGAATCATCAGAAGAACGACACTGATGATTCAATGGCATTGCCCACCGCTGTTTTGTTTAATGGCGGTGTGATGAAGTCCGATAAAGTCCGCAAACATATCACCGGCATTCTTGATTCCTGGGGCGCCAATGATGAATCAAATTCTATCCGGGAAATAAATTCAGAAGACCTGGATCTTGCAGTTGCTCGTGGCGCCGCGTATTATGGCCTGGCCCGTCGGGGCAGAGGCGTTCGGATTCGCGGCGGCTTGGGAAGGTCGTATTATATCGGTATTGCCGCTTCCATGCCGGCCGTTCCGGGTATGCCGGTTCCGGTAAAAGCACTGTGCGTTGCGTCTTTCGGTATGGAAGAAGGCACGGATATAAACCTTAAAAACCAGGAGTTTGTCCTGGCTGTCGGCGAACCGGTTCGGTTTGACTTTTTCGGTTCTTCAACCCGTAAAAAGGATATTGCCGGTGAAATTGTTGAAGACTGGCAGGATGAAATCGAAGAAATTACTTCTATTGAGACAACCCTTGACGGGGAATACGGTCAGTTTGTGCGAGTCTCACTCGAAATTAAAGTAACGGAAATCGGAACGCTGGAGTTATGGTGTGTGGCTGTCCACGAACAGCCTGACGAAGATGAAGAATCTTTCAAAGCTGAACAAAAGTGGAAACTAGAATTTAATGTACGGGAGCAGGATTAGCTTGGATTTTGAAAACAAAAAATATATTATTGGCATTGACCTTGGTACAACCAACTCTGCTGTATCCTATGTTGATCTTGCGGAAGATACAGCAAAAAACAGAGGGATTAAACTCTTTAAAGTCCCCCAGCTGACCGGTGCCGGTGAACTGTCGCCATTGCCGGTACTTCCGTCTTTTTGTTACATACCCGGAAAATATGATATTGCCGAGGATTCGATCCGGCTTCCCTGGGTCACTGATGAGATGAACTTTGTCGGGAAATTTGCCAGGGACCATGGGGGCAAGGTTCCGTCCCGCCTCGTGTCATCAGCCAAGAGCTGGCTGTGTCACTCGAACGCAGACAGAAGAGCAAAAATTCTGCCCTGGGGCTCCGGTGATGATGTTTATAAGATATCACCGGTACAGGCAACTGCTTCCTATCTGAAACATATCCGTTTGTCGTGGAACAGCACAAAGGGTGATGAGGATGAACTTTATCTTGAAAATCAGATGATTATCATCACCGTTCCCGCATCCTTCGACGAAGTGGCCCGGGACCTGACCATCGAAGCATCTAAACTCGCCGGTTTGAGAAATGTTACCTTGCTGGAAGAGCCGCTGGCTGCATTTTACAGCTGGTTAATCAAGCACGAACTTAACTGGCAGGATTTTATCAAACCCGGACAACTGGTTCTGGTTTGTGATGTTGGCGGCGGTACCAGTGATTTTACATTGATTACGCTGCGTGAGACCCAGGGAACGCCAAGATTCGAAAGGATTGCCGTTGGAGATCATTTAATACTGGGCGGCGATAATATTGATCTTGCCCTGGCAAGATTTGTTGAAAAACAATTTAAGCAATCCAGTCATTTGAGTTCCGATCGCTGGAAAACCCTTTGTCATCTTTGCCGTCAGGCCAAGGAAAGTATATTAAATGACGGCGTTGATTCTGAAACCATCACCATGATAGGTGAAGGAAGCAGTCTGATCGGCGGAACGCTTACCGCACGGCTGCAACGATCAAAATTAGAAGAGATTCTAATGGATGGTTTTTTCCCGGTGATCGAAAACCATAATCCGGCGGCGAAAAAAATTCGAAAAGGAATTTCCGAGTTCGGACTCCCCTATGAAACCGAGCCGGCCATTACGCGTCATATTGGTTTGTTTTTAGAAAAGCACAAGGATGATGTAAAAAAAATTCTGGATAAAAAACCGTTTCCGGATTTCATTCTGTTTAACGGCGGATCGTTAAAGTCTTCTTTGATTCAAAACAGAATTTCCGATTCCGTGCGGCACTGGTTCGGCGAAGCCGGTTCCCGCCAGCCGTCTGTTCTTGAAAATTCTGCCCCGGATCTTGCGGTCGCGCTTGGGGCCGCCTATTACGGGCTCGTTAAAATCGGTAAAGGTGTCCGGGTAGGCAGCGGCAGTGCCCGTTCGTATTATCTGGGTTTTGAAAGAAAAAATGGTGATGCGAAAGCCGAAAAATCAGCTGTATGTCTGGTTGAAAGAGGTCTTGATGAAGGGTCTCAGATCAGCTTGCCGGATAAAAAATTCCAGGTGCTGGCCAATCAGCCGGTGAGTTTTGATCTATACAGTTCCACTTATCGTTCCGGCGACCGGAGCGGTGATCTGATTCCAATAGATGATACGTTAACCCCCTTGCCGCCGCTTCAGACGGTCATCCAGTTCGGCCAGAAAGGGTCAAAAAAGGAAATTCCCATACAGGTCGAAGCTGAGTTCAGCGAGATGGGGGTTCTGTTTTTATGGTGCCGCTCTCTTTCCACTTCCCACCGCTGGAGACTGCAGTTTCAGCTAAGAGATACTGCCGGAAAACCTGAAGTTCTGGATTATGAAGTTTTTGATTCCGCAATCATCGATTCTGCGGTTTCTGATATCCAATCATCATTTTCACCCAATGTCGATCCGGCGGCATTGATTCAATTAATGAAAACAATTTCCAGGAGTGTCGGCCGGTCGAAAGAAAAATGGCCTCTTGCGCTGATTAGAAGATTGGGGGATGAACTTCTTAACGTCATTGATACCAGGAAATTTTCAACCGAACATGAAATCAGATGGCTGAATTTAGCCGGTTATTGCCTGCGCCCGGGGTTTGGTGACGGAATGGATGAACAGCGGATTCAAGCATTATGGAAAATTTATAAGCAGGGGATTTGCTATAAAAAAAATGCGCAGGTCAATAATGAGTGGTGGATCCTGTGGCGTCGGGTTGCCGCCGGACTGATATCCGGGAAACAGCGTCAATTTATTCAGGATCTGCGGACGCTGTTAATGCCGAAAAAAGGAACCAAAGTCAGAATTTCCAATCAGGAGCGGATTGAAATCTGGATGGCGGTTGCCAACATGGAAAGACTGACGGTCAAAGATAAAATCGAATACGGCAGACGTCTTCTTTCCGAACTGCACCCCAAAAAGAGCCGTCCGCCGCTTTTATGGGCATTATCCAGAATTGGTGCGCGGGAATTGCTGTACGGTCCCGTTGATCGTGTTGTTCCGCCAAAAGAAGTTGAGGCATGGATTTCACAAATACTGAAAAAAGAGTGGTCAAACCCCAAGCCTGTCGGCGCAGCACTTGCCCAGATGGCAAGAAAAACCGGCGACCGCATGCGTGATCTTGATCCGATTGTAATGGATCAGGTGATCCACTGGCTGATTAAAATGGATTTAAAAGCGGAAACGGAATTTTTAACTTCCGTAAAACCCATGGCAACCATGGAAGAAAGCACTATCTTTGGCGAATCGCTGCCTTCCGGACTTGTCTTGCATGAAGCCTGATATTAAGTTCGGTTGATTTTCATTCGTGCGTCCAAAGCCATGACGCCTGAGCCTTTGGCAAGAATGCGAATGGGATTGATATCCAGTTCCTTGATTTCTTTATTATCCGATAATAAATGAGAAACGCATTCAATGGCATGGACGTACGCATCCATATCACCGGCAGCTTTTCCCCGGGTTCCTTTTAAAATCGAAAAGCATTTTAAACGTTTCAGTTTTTCGGTAATTTCTTCAGTATTTGAAGGGCAAAGGACATTGCGGATATCCTTAAAAACTTCAATGTAAATTCCGCCATATCCAAAATAAACCACCGGGCCGAAAGATTTATCGACTTTTCCGCCGATAAACATATCATGGCCTTCGGCAGCCATTTCCATTACACGCACGCCCTTGAAAACAGCATCCGGCTTGAAAGAGATAAGATTGTTTTTAATTTGGTGAAATGCTTTTTCCGCTTCCTGATCGTTTTCTATGCCGACAATTACGCCCCCGGCTTCGGATTTATGCAATGCATCCGGTGAAACGACTTTCATAACAACCGGATAACTTATCTGGTTGGCCGATTTAATGGCATCCTGAAGGGTTTGGGCAACGATTGATTTTGCGGTTTTGACACCGGCCTTTTCAATCAACGCCAACGACTCTTCACCGATGTCATCATTATGACTGGTTATCCATTGGGTTGCTTGTAATTGGTCGTATTCGGCAGGACGATTGGATACAAACGCATTTTGCAAGCGCCTTTTATAATAGTTTTTCTGAGCTTTCAATGAATTGACGATTTCTTCCGGACTGTCAAAAAGCGGGAAGGCAATATTTTGTTTGATTTTCATCATGGTGCCGGCAGATCCATAAAGGCAGACACCCATGGGTTTTCCGGATGAATGCAACGCACCAATGGCATCTTTTGAAAGATCCGTATTGAACATTTTGGTAAATACATCTTCGCCCCGGGGCATGGTAGGCCATTGCGTAAGGTAGATTGCACCGTCAACATACTCATTATGCAGAACGGAAAAGAAAACCTGGGCATACATTTCAGGATCATAAATATCACCCATATCCAGCGGATTTGAAAAATTAATCACCCCGGCATTGGAATATTTTTCAAGCTCTTTGTAAAACGATTCACCGGGATCAGCAAATTCAAAACCGGCTTTTTCGCAAAGATCGGCCAGGATAACAGAAAAGCCCCCTGCCGGACTCATGACCATGATCCGGTTGCCGTTCATGGGCGGAAGTTTGAACGCCTTGGCCATGGAGATAAAATCGGAAAAGCTTGAAATACGTATAATCCCGGATCGTTCAAACGCTGAATCAATAATATCGTCGTTATTGCTAATCGAAGCGGTATGGCTCATGGCAGCCATGTTGCCGGCTGATGTTGTATTCGCCTTAAGAACAATGATCGGTTTATTGATTTTAGAGGCAATTTCAATGAATTTTTTTCCATTTGTAATACTTTCAAGATACACGCCGATGACATTCGTTTCCGGGTCCGCACCAAAATATTCCAGAAAATCAATTTCAGTTAAATCCAGTTTATTGCCGATACTTGCAAACTTGGCCAGTCCGACATTCCCGTTATTCATCAAATTCCAGAGCATCAGTCCAAGCCCGCCGCTCTGCGTGATAATCGAAAATCCGCCTTTTAAAGGTTTGTAAAGCGGGACAAACGGAAGACACAGACCATTGGATGTATTGGCAACTGTTAACCCGTTAGGGCCTACAAACCGGACTCCGTATTTTTTGGCATTGCCCATGGTCAGATCTGCCAGTTTTTTCCCTTCTTCGCCGGTTTCATTGAATCCGCCGGAAGGTATGGCCATCCAGTGAATACCGAACTTCCCACAGGATTCGACGGCATCCGGAATGAATTTTGCCGGTATCAAAGAAACGCAAAGATCCGGTACAATAGGCAAGTCTTCAATTTTTTGATACATTCGTACACCGTCAACATGGATGTCCGGTGAAGTGGGGTTGACGCCGAAAATTCTTCCCATAAACCCCCAGCGTATAAGATTCTCCAATATGATGCGCGGTACGTTTGATGATTTTTTTGATAACCCTAATATGACAATGGATTCCGGATTGAATAATTTTTCCATTCTAACCTCTTGTTATAATGTGATGAATAGTATAAAATAAATCAAATATGCATATAAATACTTTTCAGGACCTTTGTTTGTGTATATAAATAACAATAAAACCGTGTCATTCTAAGGGACATGGGATTAATAAATCTGAGTAATCGTTTAATTGTCAATAAGATTGTTTATTAATATCTTAACCGGATCTATGTTGAGAGGAATTGAAAATTGTCTGCAACCAATGATAAGATTTCCATAAATGTTACCATCGATATCGCCGCTTCAACACTTCAAACAATTGTTGAAAATGCCAAAAAAATTGCCGGTACGGATGAAAAAGGAATATATCGCGTGGATACGGCGGAAAAAGTCAATGAAATGGTTTCATCATTTTTGAAAAAATACGCTTTTGATGAATACGTGAACAATATTGAAAACTACAAACATTAAAACTGATTTTTCATAGTTGACGAAACACGAATTGACGGGGTACTTATTTTGACTCCTTTAATAATCGCACACCGCGGGGCGATGCTTGATGCTCCTGAAAACACGAAAGCGGCATTTGATAAGGCTGTTTTTTATTCTGTAGACGGAATTGAATTCGACGTTCAGGTAACCAGTGACGGCTGTCCGGTTATTTTTCATGATCAATCACTGGCAAAAATTAACAGGAGTTTGAAATCCATTCCGGACCATACGTTTCACGAGCTATCCGGTTATGACTGGGGAAGCTGGTTTTCCAAAGAATTTAAAAATGAAAAAATTCTTACGCTGGATCAGGTATTATTAAATTACGGGTCCAAAATTCATCTGCTGATTGAAATTAAGCCATCCCCAAAAATAAAAACAAAAAATTTGTATTACAAACTTGCCGGGTTAGTTGTTGAGTCAGTCAGAAAACTTGTTCCTAAAGACCTGATCCCGAATATGTATATTCTTTCGTTTGACCCGGAAATTATTAAATCAGCATATATCAATGATCCGGATTTAAACTATGTCCTGAATTTAGATGCCCCGCTGATTGATCAGAACCGCGAAAACATCGATTCTGAAATACTTTGCGGATATTGCATTGAACATAAAAAATTAAGCAGGCAGTTTGTTGAAAATGTGCATCGCAAGAATAAGGTCGTCATGGCATATTCCTGCAATTCGCTAAAAACGCTTCGGCATCTGCTTGATTTGGATCTTGATGTGATAATGACGGATGATCCGGGCAACAGCATGTGGAAACAATTTGATTTAATGTCTAATGTTTAATAATGTGGAAAAAACCTTTTTATTTAAATTGATAAATACGCAATAATTACACTGTTAAAATCATAATCCTGTTATATTGGAGTATTATAAATGAAATTTCGATTGATTTACTGCTTTTTGTTGCTGCTGATTTCTCATAGCGCGTTAGCAGCCAACGTTCCGACCAATGTGACACTGTCAGCGACTGAAACAACAATAAACGTTGACTGGACAGGTGATAGTGATGCGGATAATTATTTTGTTTACTGGGGAACGTCATCGGGCAATCTGGATAATCGTGTCACAGTCGATGATTCGGTAACTGAATATACGATTACCGGCCTTGAGTCTGCAACAACCTATTATGTTGCTGTTTCCTCATTTGAAAATTCGGTTGAAAGCGATCAGTCGGATGTTGAATCCATTGCAACTTTAGAAGATACCGGTATCCCGGAAACTCCCACCGGTCTTTCAATAACCGGAATTAATGATATTGATGAAAATTTTGTCAGACTAAAATGGGATCAAAACACGGAATCCGACCTGGATCACTATAATATTTATTACAGCACGACTTCAGGCGTCTATGATAATGTCATTGAGGCAAATGATTCTGATTCGACGTCATTTACTGTCTCCGGTTTGACCAATTCTTCCCGGTATTATTTTTCAATCACGGCGGTCGTAACATCCGGCAATGAATCGGAAAAAGCAGATGAATTGATTATTGACACCCTGGCAGATAATTTTTCGCCGAACAGACCCAACGGCATCTCCGGAGTCTTAAGTGGCACCCATTCAATTACCGTGACCATTTCCGACGGAAATTCTCAAATGGCGGATTTTACCGGTAACATTCTTTATTATGGGAATGCTGCTGGCAATTTAGATACCAGTGTTGATCTGGGCAATACTTTTTCCTATGTCTTAAATGATTTGCCGGTTGGATCCACCTGGTATTTTGCTGCATCATCATATGACTTTTCAGAAAATGAGAGTGCGGCAACTGATGAAATTTCAGTGATCATTGAAGAAACCGTGCGATTTTTGAATCAGCCGGACGACTTTGACGGGGGATGTTTTATCGGCACGTCCGGGAAAGACGCCAGTTCACATATTCAAATTTTCTTTTTAATGATCTGCGCCCTGATCCTGTTTTTGAATATACATGTTATTTTAAAATATTTTCGGATACTTTTTCTTTCTTTCCTGTTTGTCATGTTTTCCTTCAGTATTTCAAATGCGGATATGCCTGAAATGCCGGGGAATAATATCATCGGTGTTTCTGTGGGGTATTACATTCCTTTGGAATCAGATTTTAAAGATTATTACGGTGATAATAATTTCCCGGTTTACGGTTTTTACGAACGTTTTATTTCCAAATATTTTTCAATTGATTGTGAATCCGGGTTTATGAAAGAAAAAGGGAATTTGTTCTCAGAATCAGGAGAACAAACCAATATCCGCACTAAAATAACCCTTGTTCCCGTTTCCGCGTCAGTTAAATTTAACATGAAAATTTTACCTTATGTTGTCGGATATATCGGCGTTGGGCCGGACTACTGGTATTGCCAGGAAGAAACAGACGATAAAATAGAACATCCAGAAATCGAAGAATGGGTGGGCGGATTTCATGGCAAAGCCGGAGTTCGGTTATACAATACAGATGAAAAATTCAAAGGAACCGGTGCCCTGCTTGAAAGCGGCTATTCTCAGATTGACCGGTTCGGTGACAACAAAACAGACATTGGCGGCTGGACGTTTAAATTCGGATTTTTCTATCATTTTTAACAACAGTTTCTGGTTTTAGGATCCGGGACGAAATAAATTGAACAAAGATTGTTCAATTTATTGAGTTTGCGATCCTTGACATAGAAATGAATTTTTATATGAGGTAAAAATGAAAGTTGTTTTTGATGAATTATTTCATTTTGTTTATTCCTCAGATCCAGCGTCTGCTGAAGGGCGCATGGAAGCCATTGTCGCAGCGCTTCCAACAGATACGGATTTTATTGCCGCAGAACCGGCGGCCATGGAACAGCTGGAACTCGCTCATACCGTTGACCATATAAATGACGTTAAAAACGAAGGCGTATTTGAAATTGCCGCCCTGGCAGCCGGCGGTGCGATCCAGGCTGCCAGATTCGGATTGAATGAGCCGTGTTTTGGCCTGATCCGTCCGCCGGGGCATCATGCGTCTGCGGAGTCTGCCTGGGGTTTTTGCTATTTTAACAATATGGCAGTATCATTGCTGACATTAAGATCTGAGTTTCTTATTAAAACAGCATTTGTGCTGGATATAGATCTCCACTATGGTGATGGAACCGACAATATACTGGGGGCATTTAACTGGCTGAAAATATATAATCCGGAAAAAAATAATCGGGCACAATATATCAATGACGTACAAGAAATACTTTCAGGAATCAATGTTGATATAATCGGTATATCCGCCGGATTTGATAATCATAAGGATGACTGGGGCGGCCTTTTGTCTACTGAAGATTATTTTTTGATCGGCCGCATGGTCAAAGAAGCTGCAAAAGCGTGCGATGCCGGGTATTTTGCGCTTCTGGAAGGCGGGTACAACCATAAGGTGCTCGGACAAAATGCAACCGCATTGATTAACGGGATGTCCGCCTGATTTTAATTCCTTTTTGCCGTGTTATTATTGACGTTTATGACTTTATCACACCATCGTTTCAGAGAATTAACATGGGTAGACCTGACGTTATGGGCCGGCAAAAAAATTGTTTCTGAAGGCCGGGAATGTTTTCAGCGAAAAGAGGTCCGGCAGCTGTCATTGACAAAAACCGGCGGTATTCTCGCCTGGGTCGAAGCAGAAGAACTTTTTGCGACAAAGGTTGAATATGATGAAGGGGAATTATATTCAGAATGTACCTGTAATCCGATTGAAAATACATGTATACACTCTATTGCTGTCATTATTGAATTTATAGTGCATTTAAAGAAAAAAAATGATATCCCGCATGCAAAATCAAATGATCGACGTTTTTTTCTTTTATAGCTTTTACCAAAAAATTTTAAATATATCGGGCTTGATATAATGCGCGTTGGCCATGGATTCGATGTTCATCGTTTAATTAAAGGAAGACCACTCTTTTTAGGGGGTGTTGAGATACCATTTGAAAAAGGCCTTGAGGGCCATTCGGATGCGGATGTACTATTGCACGCGGTGTGTGACGCGATTTTGGGCGCCGCCGGGAAGGGCGATATCGGAATACATTTTCCGGACACGGACCCGGCATATAAAAATATCTACAGTATCGAACTTTTGAAAGAAACATGGAAAATCGTCAGGCCCCATTATTCTTCCATCATTAACATTGACACAACCATTTTTGCCGAGGCACCTAAAATTTCACCGTATGCAGATAAAATGAAAGACAAAATTGCTTCGGCACTCTCGATTTATTCCGATCAGGTGAACATTAAAGCGACAACTACCGAAGGGTTGGGGTTTATCGGCAGAAAAGATGGAATTGCCGCCATGTGTGTTGTACTTATTGATTGACCTGGCCAAAAAATCATAGTTTATTACCAGTTCATGATTATGAGATTAAGCTCATAGTCGATAAACAGAAAATCCATAATTAAAAAGATTAAAGCGATATCCATGACAATAAATATTTATAATTCTCTAAATCGATCAAAGGAACCGTTTGAAACACTTGAACCCGGCCGCGTCAAAATGTATGTTTGCGGTCCGACTGTTTATGACTCCTGTCATATCGGTCATGCTCGATCAGTCATTGTTTTTGACGTCATATATCGATATCTGACCGCAGTTGGATACGATGTCACATATGTGAGAAATTTTACGGATATTGATGATAAAATTATCAATCGGTCCAATGAGCTCGGTGTTACTTCGGAATCCCTTGCGCAAAAATATATTGATGAATTCCATGATGATATGGATTTGTTAAATGTTTTACGGCCGACCTTAGAACCCCGGGCCACGGATCATATTGATCATATTATCAGGATCATTGAAATACTTGTGGATAAAGGATATGCATATGCTTCTGACGGCGATGTGTTCTTTTCTGTTGATTTGTTTGAAGGATATGGAAAGCTTTCCGGTCGAAAATTGGAAGACATGGCAGCCGGTGCGCGTGTTGAAGTTGATCCGCGCAAAAAAAGTCCGTTTGATTTTGTATTGTGGAAAGCCTCAAAACCCAATGAACCTTTCTGGGACAGTCCCTGGGGCAATGGGCGGCCGGGCTGGCATATAGAATGTTCGGCAATGAGTGAAGATTATCTGGGCGTCAGTTTTGATATCCATGGCGGTGGAAAAGATCTGATTTTTCCTCATCATGAAAATGAAATCGCCCAATCCGAGGCGGCATTTGGTAAACAATTTGTGAAATACTGGATTCACAACGGCTTTGTAAATATCAACCACGAGAAAATGTCAAAATCTTTGGGCAATTTTTTAATGATCAAAGATATCGTCAAAGAATATCACCCGGAGGCGGTTCGTCTTTTTCTCCTTTCCCATCATTACAGGTCTCCGGTTGACTTTACCGACCTGGCAATTAAAAATGTGGCTGCCGGTCTGGATAAGATATATGCACTGCTTGAACGGGCTGAAAAATATCTGGGGGCATTACCGGCAACAGACTCTGCATATCACGATGGACTCCGTCCCCAAAAGGATTTCTGGGCGCTTTTTTGTAATGCCATGAATGACGATTTCAATACTGCCCAGGCGATTGGCGTTTTGTTTGATTCGGTTCGGAATTTAAACAGGTTCCTTGATGAGTCAGGCCCAATGGGTAAAACGGATGATATTGAAAATTGTCAGGTCATACACAATGAATGCCTTAATATCATGAAAATGGGCAACATCCTTGGTTTGCCGGCGGTATCGCCCGCTACATACTTTAAACAAAAAAAAGACAAAATCATAAATAAACAATCTTTTGATGCGGAAATGATCGAGCAAATGATTCAACAACGCCAGGATGCCAGAAAAGCAAAGGATTTTAAAAAGGCAGATGAAATCAGAGACCGCTTAAAGGAAATGAATATTGAAATTGAGGATCGCCCGGAAGAAACCATCTGGAAGGTTCTGCCATAGCTATTAAGAACAATTTGCGATCATTGTTTTAGATAAGATATAAATTGAGCGTTTATAATTATAAACGCTCAATTTATGTTAAATTTTAGTTTCCTGCTATCATCACCATTTTCTCTCCTGATCCACCACAACCTTTTATTCATATATAAGTATTATGTCACGATTTAAAATAATTTCCGAAATGACCCCGAAAGGGGATCAGCCGAATGCCATCAGCACTTTAAGCAGGGGCGTTATGGCAGACAAGAAAAACCAGGTGCTGCTCGGTGTTACCGGATCCGGGAAAACGTTTACAATGGCCAATATTATCGAAAAAGTCCAAAAACCGACTTTGGTATTGGCTCCGAACAAAACACTGGCGGCTCAGTTGTACAACGAGTTTAAAGCCCTGTTCCCGGATAACTCAGTGGAGTATTTTGTCAGCTATTATGATTATTATCAGCCGGAAGCGTATCTCCCTGTTTCCGATACCTATATCCAGAAAGATTCCTCGATCAATGAAATGATCGATAAAATGAGACATTCTTCCACCCGATCGGTTTTATCCGCGCCGGATGTTATTGTGGTTGCCAGTGTTTCATGTATTTTCGGCTTAGGGGCACCGGAAGATTATATTGCCATGCGTCTTGAACTGGAAAATGACATGGAATTTTCCAGGGATCAATTGTTGTCGCGCCTGGTTGAAATTCAGTATGAACGCAATGATACGGATTTTTATCGGGGAATCTTCCGTGTCCGGGGAGATCGGGTGGAAATTTTTCCGGCTTATGAAGAAGACACTGCGGTCCGCATCGAATTTTTCGGAGATACGATTGATGGCCTTTATGAGATTGATCCGCTTACCGGAAATAAAAAGAAGGCGTTGAACCGCATAACACTCTATCCCGCAAGTCACTATGTCACTCAGCAGCGTACCCGAAAACGGGTGATTGAAGTGGTCAATGAAGAATTAAAAGACCGTATCGATTATTTTGTCAAAGAAAATAAATTAATTGAGGCGCAGCGGATTGAAGAGCGAACAAATTTTGACCTGGAAATGATCCAGGAAATCGGCTACTGCACGGGTATTGAGAATTATTCCCGCCACCTCACCGGACGTTCGGCAGGAGAGCCGCCGCCGACGCTGCTGGATTATTTTCCGGATGATTACCTGATTTTTATTGATGAAAGCCACATTGCGCTTCCCCAATTGCGGGGAATGTATAAGGGAGACCGGTCCCGCAAGGAAACTCTGGTGGGATTCGGATTCAGACTGCCGTCGGCACTGGATAACCGGCCGTTACGGTTTGACGAATTCAAGTCTCGTATTTCTCAGATAATTTATGTTTCAGCAACCCCCGCTGATTATGAACTTGAAATCAGTGGAGGCGCAATTGTCGAGCAGATTGTCCGGCCCACCGGTTTAATTGATCCGGTAATCGAATTCCGTGATGCAAAAAAGCAGGTGGACGATTTATTTGAAGAAATTCAGCTTCGGATTGATAAAAATGAAAGGGTTCTGGTCACCACCCTGACCAAACGAATGGCAGAAGATTTGACGGATTATTATTCCGAACTCGGTATCCAGGTCCGATATCTTCATTCTGATATTAAAACACTTGAGCGTCTTGAAATTATACAGGATCTTCGTACAGGAGAGTTTGACGTGCTGGTCGGTATCAACCTCCTTCGTGAAGGCCTTGATATTCCGGAAGTTTCATTAGTGGCAATTCTTGATGCGGACAAAGAAGGCTTTCTGCGTTCTGCCCGTTCCTTAATACAGATATGTGGCCGTGCATCCCGAAATATTAACGGCAAAGTTCTGATGTATGCCGAAGTCGTTACCGCTTCGATGCAGATGGCTTTAGATGAAACCGTTCGCCGGCGAAAAATTCAGGAAAAATATAATCGCGAGCACAATATTATTCCCGCAACGATTAAAAAGGGAATTTCTGCTGGATTAATTTCATCCTTTTATCCCCAATCTAACAGCCAGATGTTTCAGGTGGAAGAAAAGCACGTAAAATATGACTCATATGAAAACATCGAAGAGCAGATTGCATCCCTTGACAAACAGATGAATGCAGCGGCAAAAGAACTGCAGTTTGAAAAAGCGGCTGAATACAGGGATCGCATCCGGGAATTGAAAAAATTAATTATTTTTGATTTTGAAACAAGTACTTTAAAAAGATAACCGCTCATGACTGCAAACCTTTCAGATAAACTCCATTCTGTGTCATCCGGTCCGGGAGTATACCTGATGAAAGACAATAACGGCAAAGTCATTTATGTCGGAAAGGCTGCTCACCTGAAAAAGCGGCTGGCTTCCTATTTTGTCCGGAAAATTCATCCGGATTTAAAAACAGGAATACTGGTCAAAAAAATCGTTTCTTTTGATACGATTGTCACTGCTTCTGAAAAAGAAGCCCTGATACTTGAATCCACCCTGATCAAAAGTTATAAACCACGCTATAACGTTATTCTCAAAGATGACAAACGGTATCCTTCCTTTCGGATTGCTGTTAAAAGCGACTATCCCTGCCTTCAGATTGTCAGAAAAATGAAAAATGATGATGCCGTTTATTTCGGGCCGTTCGCTTCTGCCGGTGCGGTCCGCCATACGTTGAAACTGATAAATAAAACATTTAAACTTCGAAAATGTATTTCCGAACCGGTTAAACCCCGGTCCCGGCCTTGTCTTAATTATCAAATGGGTCTATGTCTCGCACCCTGCTGTTATGACGTTGATAAACAGATGTATAACAAAATCGTCAATGAAGTCCGGATGTTTTTAAACGGTCAAATCCATGAACTGGTTAAAACATTAAAGGGCGAAATGATTAACGCCGCACGAATAGAAGAATTTGAAAATGCGGCAAAACTAAGGGATAAAATATTTGCCCTGGAAAAAACAGTTGAAAAACAAATGGCTGTTACCACGGATTTTGTGGATCGGGATGTCATCGGTTTGACCGGAAATGATATGTATACGGTGGTTGTTGTACTGTTAATCCGAAAGGGCTTTTTACAGGGAGTTCGGCATTTTGCATTTAAGGATTCGATCTCTTCCGATCATGAGGTTATTGATTCGTTTGTCAAACAATATTACCGGGATTCCGACTATATCCCCAGGGAAATATTACTCCCCTTAAAACTTTCTGATGCGTCTGTCTATAAAGAATGGCTGTCCGGCATCAAAGCGTCGAAAGTCAATATTCTGGTTCCGAAAATGGGAAATAAAGTCCGCCTGTTAACCATGGCTCGTGAGAATGCGGAATCACGATTAACCAGGATGGTCGACGAATTATCCGCCCAGGCCGATCTTTTAAACAATCTTCAGGAAAAATTACGACTTCGCAGTCTTCCCCATCGGATTGAATGTTTTGATAATTCAGGAATGATGGGCAAAAACCTGGTGGCCGGTATGGTGGTTTATGTTGACGGGAAACCGGACAAGAAACATTATCGCCGGTACACCATTAAATCAGTCGACATTCAGGATGATTATGCGTGCATGAAAGAGGTGCTTGAAAGACGGTTTAAAAAAAATAACCAGAACTTTGAATTCCCTGAACTGTTAATTGTGGACGGCGGAAAGGGACAGTTAAATATTGCCATAGATGTCCTGGAAAAATTAAATTTGAAAAATGCGTTTGACGTGATCGGAATCGCCAAAAAAGACATTCAAAAAAAAGAACCCCAGGATAAGATATACAAACCCGGCCGGGTGAATCCGGTTAACTTTGGAAAGGATATTGAATTGTTGTATTTCCTGCAGCGTATCCGGGATGAGGCCCATCGGTATGCCATATCTTTTCACCGGCAGAAACGGTCGAAAACCGCTTTACATTCAAGCCTTGATTCCATCCCCGGAATCGGCAAAAAACGCAAAGCGGCTTTATTGAAAAAATTTTCAAGTTTTAAAAAGCTTGCGCAGGCATCGGTTGATGAAATTGCCGAAGTGCCCGGCATGAATCGGAAAGTGGCTCAAATCGTTCAAACCGCCCTGAATAAGATTACCTGAATATCAAGCTAAATGGTTATGCTAATTTTTTCAGATCTTCAACCAGCCCGGTAACCGCATCGGCCGATTTCTGCAAAGCGGCATTTTCGCTGTCCGTCAGTTTGATTTGAATGATATCTTCAATGCCATTAGCCCCCAGTTTAACCGGAACACCGATAAACAAGCCGTTAATTCCATATTCACCTTCAAGATATGCCGCACATGGCAGAATTTTTTTCTTGTCTTTTAATATGGCTTCCGCCATCTCAACAGCGGCAGAAGAGGGCGCATAAAACGCACTGCCGGTTTTTAAAAGGCTGACAATTTCACCGCCGCCTTTTCTGGTCCGATCCACTAATGCCTCGATTCTTTCGGCAGACATTAATTCTGTAATCGGTATCCCGGCAACCGTCGAATAGCGGGGAAGGGGAACCATGGTATCACCGTGGCCGCCTAAAACAAAGGCATGCGTATTCTCAACAGACACATCAAGCTCCATGGAAATAAATGCTCTGAACCTCGCAGAATCAAGGACACCGGCCATGCCGATTACCCGGTTTTTGGAAAAACCGCTGGCATCATAAGCAACATGACACATCGCATCTAATGGATTGCTGACAATAATGATAATGGCATTCGGCGATTGTTCAGCCGCTTCAGCGGTCACATTTTTCATGATATTCATATTGGTTTTGATCAGGTCATCCCGGCTCATTCCCGGTTTTCTTGGGATTCCGGCTGTAATTATGATGATATCAGAACCTGCGGACGCTTCATAGGTATTGGCACCCCGAATAGACGCATCATGTTTTTCAATGGGTGCTGCTTCAAGCAGATCCAGGGCTTTTCCCTGGGGCATTCCATCTGCAATATCGATGAGAACAACATCGCAGAGTTCTTTTTCAGCAAGTCTCTGAGCTGTCGTTGCTCCGACATTTCCTGCCCCAATAACCGTAACTTTTTTATCCATAATTGCCTCCTATGATAAATTTTATGAGGTATTGATTTTTAAATTGAAAACAATTCTTACTGTAAGTATGTATTACTTATAGTAAGAATCATGTCAATCTTTTTTTGTTAGAAAATTTAATATATTGATATTTTAGCATTAAATTTAAAAACAAAAATTGTAAGCTTTGCTTACTTTGAAGGGGATGAACGAATCAATGGAAATTTAAAATTTTGCAATGCGTTAAGGATTTAAGTATTCGTTCGGTTATTGAAAAAGCATTGGGGCACCAATTAACTTATCTGTAAATTAAATAATATTGAGAAATGAGGTAATAAACGTCATAAAACACTATACTTGACAAGATTCACCATTATAGGTATTTAAAAATTAATGATGATTAACTAAAATTAATCAAATTTTGACGGTCATGTATGTTTATAAAAAAAATAATTATAACCGAATCTGGCTGGATCCTTATTAAACATTAAGCCATTTCCCTCAATTCCCTTAAATTTTATTTGTCCATACACTATTTCTTTGATTTAGATCTTACAATGGGATCTTGTTTTGAACAGTGAATGAATAAGGAGTTTAAATAACCCCATAATGCCGGCGAATAAAACTGTTCAACCAATCTTAAAACGACAAAACACAAATAAAAGACGAACGATAACAAAAGATTTAACGTTAAGTCTAGTTTTGATCGTTGTCACAGTTTCGATGATCGCTATCTGGTCTAATTATTTGTATACCTCGCATGTTGAAGAAAAAAGGCTTGAACAGCTTGCTGACGAATACCAGTCTTATTTAATTGAAAGTCTTGAGTTGCCAATTTGGACTTTGGATCGAAAAATTTCAGCGAAAATTGCAGAATCGTATTTCAACAATGAACTGGTGGATATAATTCAGGTCAGTGAAAAATTTTACGATTCAAACCGTATTCCCTATGACAAAAATGTTTTTAGTAAATCAAAATCCAATGATCCGGATTTAATTTTCAGAGATTTTGAAATTCGTCATAACGGAAGGAATATCGGAAATGTCAAACTTGGTCTTACGCGTCGCTACTACCAGGAAAACCTTCGGCAACTTTTGGTATCTAATATTCTTATCCTGTTATTGATTATTCTGTCTTTAGTAATTTTAACCGCTGTATTAATTCGTTTATTGGTAAAAAAACCCCTTCACTCTCTTATTCAGGGTATGAACCAGATATCTCGCGGGAATTACGGATATGAGTTTCAAAAATTTAAACATATTGAGTTTCAATCCATCATTTTAGATTTTAGATTTATGGCAGACCAGATAAGGCGTCGTGAAGATTCCTTTGCGGATATCAACCGCCAGTTGGGCTTTGAAGTTAATGCACGAAAAAAAGTGGAATCAGCCATACGTAATAGTGAAGCGCAGTTAAGGGCTACCTTTGAAGCTTCGTCAGACGGGATTTTGGTTACGGATAACAATGGCCACATTATCAATGCGAATGACCGTTTTTACCAAATGTGGAAGATGCCTGAAGAGTTTAAGTTTAAAGATAAAGATTTGGAATTGACTAAGTTTATGCTTGGTCAATTAAAAAATCCGGAAACTTTTCATTCAAAATTTTTTGAAAACGGCAAAGAATTATTTGAAGAACTTTACCTGAATGACGGCAGGGTTTTTGAAAGGGTTTACTGCCCCTTAATATACAGCAGAAAAAATTTTGGCTCGGTAATGAATTTCAGGGATGTGACGGATTTAAAAAAATCCATCCGGGCTTTGCGTGAAAGCGAAGACCGCTTCCGCCAATTATCGGAAGTTGCCTTGGAAGCAATCGTTATCCATGACAACGGCATTATTCTTCAGGTCAATAATCAATTTTTAAAAATGTTCGGATATAACCGTAAAAAAGTTATTGGAAAGATGGCATTTATTAATACCATTTCACCTGAATTCAGAGAAATGTTTGAACCTGAAATAATTTTAAGACAGACGACTTTTCTTGAAATTATGGGATTAAGATATGACGGCGCACCCTTTCCATTAATTATTCAGACTAAGGAAATGATTTATTACGGGAAAAATGTTTTTGTCTCGGTTATTCGGGATGTTTCGGACAGGAAAGCTGCTGAAGCTGAAACACAGACATTAAGGGAAAAACTGGCAAGATCTAAAAAAATGGAAGCATTGGGGCTTCTTGCCGGTGGTGTGGCGCATGACTTGAACAATATCCTTTCCGGAATTGTCAGTTATCCCGAATTATTGCTCATGAAAGAAGGACTGGATGCAAAGACGCGCAAAGCTCTGAAGGTTATACAGGAATCAGGTGAAAGAGCAGCAGCAGTCGTAAACGATCTGACAACGATTTCAAGAGGCATTGCAAGTAACAAAGAGGTGCTCAGCTTAAACAGCATTGTTAAAGAATATTTAATTTCTCCTGAATTTTATAAGCTAAAATTGCTGGAAACGAATATTCAACTCAAAACCGATCTTAAACCTGATTTGTTCAATATTGATGCTTCCCGATTGCATGTTCGAAAAAGTATTATGAATCTTGTGACAAATGCTTCAGAAGCAATTGAGACAAACGGCAACATCGAAATTTCAACAGCGAACAGATATATCGATCGCCCCTTAAAAGCTTATAATGACGTGCAGATCGGTGAATACGCGGTGTTATCAATTTCGGATACCGGTAGCGGTATTTCAAAAGAAGAAATTGATCGTATATTCGAACCGTTTTATACGAAAAAAGTGATGGGCAGAAGCGGGACGGGATTAGGATTAACGGTTGTCTGGAATACGGTTCAGGATCATAACGGTTATGTCGTTGTGACAAGCAATCAGGCGGGGACCCGGTTTGACATGTACTTCCCTATTACCCGGGAGAGCATCAAGGAACGAGTAAAAAAAATATCTATTGATGAATACTTAGGAAACAGCGAAGATATTCTTGTTGTTGATGATGAAAAAAACCAAAGAGATATTGCCTGTGAAATGTTAAAAGCCTTAGGCTATAAAACCGCCGAGGTTCAAAGCGGCCAGGCTGCAATTGAACAAATACAGAAAAACTCATTTGATTTAATACTGCTTGATATGATAATGCCCACTGGAATGAATGGCCTTGAAACATATAAACAGATACTAAAATATTTTCCAGGCCAGAAAGCCATTATTGCCAGCGGCTTTTCAATAAATAATGATGTAACAGCCGTCCAGAATTTAGGCGCCGGTCAATTTTTAAAAAAACCATATACGATTGAAGAACTTGGACTGGCAATTAAAAATGAATTGTCCGGAAAATAAATTTGAAAAATAGTTATAAAAAAGGTTTTGCAATATTGATTCATTGATTATTGGATCATTATTCAGTTTTTTGTACAATCAATAGTTCTAATATGTTATATAGCAATAATTATAGTAAATTTTAATCGGGGCTCAGCTGATGGATCTTGGGAATAAAATTAAAAAATATTACAAGGAGGCGGAACTCTACAATTCACACGGATTGCTGAACGAAGCTCTTGAAAAATACAAATCAATTGACGGCCTTGTCAAATCAACACGAAATATTCGAAACCGAGAGGGCATTTTAAAACAAATCGCATTAAAGATCGAATTAACAAGCAAAAAACTTCAAAAATTAGATGGGGTGAAAGCAACACCGGAAGTAGCCGAAGACGCCCAGTCGCTCATGAAAGAGATGTACACTTTTGATGATCCGGAAGCCAAAGGCTCTTCTGCCTTAGGAGGCGCAATTGCGCTGGCCAAATTCGGACAATATGATAAGGCAATTGAAGAACTAAACAGATTGCTTGAATATGACAAACTTCGCCTTGAAGCAGCAAAAAATATTCTCTGGTGCTGGGTTCAGCAAAATTATACAGACTATGCCGTTTCTCTCTATCAGAAATGGCGTAAAAATAAATTATTTCCGCCTGAAGAAGTTGATTCCATACAAGCCTATTTTACTGAACTGATTGATAGTGCAGGTGGTGATCATGAAATTGACGAACTTGAGTCACAACGGACGGTTGAACCGGATTCAGAGATAGATGATGATGAGATCCTTGACATCAGTGCGGTCAGGTTTGTTTTGCCAAGAGGGCCGAAGGAAGGCGAAAAAATTGAACTGGAAATCAGCTTCCAGTCGGGGAAATACATTCGAATGATTATTCCCCGAAAGGAAAAGGATCTGATAGACAGTATAAACCCCGGTGATCTGCTCAAGGAGATTGTGTTCTATTCTCCGGTGGCTATTTTTTCCGGTGAAGGCTACGTTTCATCAAAAAACGAAATTGATGCAGGCCCGAAAAAAGCTGACTACAGCCTTGAAATTAAAATAATTAAAATTGTTTCATAATGGAGATAATTCTACGATAATCAGATTCTGCAAAAATTTAAAATTCATGACGGCTTTTTTGGGGAGTTGATAATGGCGGTAATTAATCTGAAAAATCGGCAAATTGAATGCAAACTTGTTTTTTATGGACCCGGTCGAAGCGGTAAAACAACTAATCTTGAATATATTCACAAAGCGTTTAAAAAGCAGGTTGCCGGGAAAATGATTTCCATTGATACCGAAGGTGACCGGACTTTGTTTTTTGATTTTTTACCCCTTGGTTTGGGAAAAATTAAAGGATGCGATGTAAGGGTTCAGTTATACACTGTTCCCGGTCAGGTGAAATATAAAGCAACCCGACAGCTTGTTTTAAAAGGCGTTGACGGTATCGTGTTTGTTGCCGACTCACTGGCGGTCAGGCGTGAGAAAAATATGGTTTCATTAAAGGATCTTCATGAAAACCTTTTAAAAATGGGGCTGAGTATCCGTAAGATACCTCTTGTGCTCCAATATAATAAACGGGATCTTGAGAAACAGGGATTACCGGTCATGTCTCTTAAGAAAATGGATCATGAACTGAATCGCCAACTGAAAGTCCCTTCATTTACGGCCAGTGCATTATCCGGAGAAGGTGTTGGCAACACATTAAACCAGGCGCTTAAACTGACATTACAGTCGCTGCAGAATGAATTCAAATGGGCGCAATAACTTAAATGATGAGCTCTAATATTGTATTAAAGGGAAATCTGAGTTTTTTAGGCCTGGGAGAACTGCTTCAGCTTTTCGGCGGATCCGGAAGTACAGGTATTCTTAAGCTGACGAGCATGCATACGGAAAATCCCGGTTTTATCTACATTATCGATGGCAATCCGATAGATGCTGAATTTGAGGATCAAAAAGGCAATGAAGTTTTAAATTCCTTTTTCGGCTGGGTGGACGCAGGGTTTGAATTCAGTGATGAAAAAATTCTGCACCGCAAGACAATTCAGAAAAATCGGATGGAGATAATTCTTGATGGATTGCGGATGCTTGATGATGGATTAATCAAAATTGTCGGGGAAACTTCGTCAAAGAAAACAAAAGCCGAAATTAAAGATGAATCCGGTATCCCGATAATAAAAGGTCCGCTTGTTGATTACCTCTACATTGTTGATGAGGATGACTTTTCCGCTGGTCAGGAAGTCGTTGTTCAGGAAAAATATGGCAACTGGCTGTGGGTGATCCTGGAAGGCACAGTTGAGGTTGCCCGTTCATTGCCGGAAGGCCAGGTGACGATTAGTAAATTAACTGAAGGTTCTTTTATCGGCAGTATCAGCTCGCTGAAAGAAAAAAGTAATGTCAGAAGTGCAACCGTTTCTGCGGTCACCAGTGTCCAGCTCGGCGTACTGGATTATCATCGGATTTTGGAAGAATTCTCCAAAATACCGGAAAGTTTTAAGGAGGTTTTATTTTCAATAGAAAATCGATTGAAACAACTTACAATGATTTGCGCAAACGCACATTTCAAAAAAATAAAAATCCATCAAAACATGGGCGAACTCAAACAATTCAAAATTTCCCAAAAATCGGATGATATAATCTATAAAATATTAAACGGCACAGCTGTCGTCGTAAAAAAAATCAACAATCATTTTTTACATTTGTGCCTGTTAAAGGCGGATGACATTATCGGAAACATTCCTTTTTTAAGTACTTCGCACGAACCACACTCTGCCGAGGTTTATGTTTCCGATGATTTTGCAACAGAAGAAATCGATTTAATTGATTTAAAAGAAGACTATGATGAATTATCCACGACGTTAAAGAACATGGCTTTTCACACCTCCACCTGTTTATCCGTAACAACCGGAAGGCTGATGGATATTTTAAAAAATTCAAACGGCTAATACCTGAATGAGCATTGATTCTTTTCTATTTTTTTTATAACTTGATTAGAATAAACATCAGCATTATAATACTCATCTTTTTGTAATAGATAAAATATTTCTTAGTGATAAGGAGTTATGCAATGGGAATTAATAAACGCAAACATGAAAGAGTCGACGCATTAAATCTTTTATCCTATGTCATTCTTGATTCAGACAACAAAGAGTGGAATCAGGGAATGGGCCGGACGTTAAATATCAGTGAAAGCGGCCTTCAGCTTGAGACACATGAACCGATTGAAACCAAATATATTTTGCAGATTTCAATCGGTATTGAGGACGACTTGGTCGAGATTAAAGGAAAGGTCGTTTATACCAACCGCGGTGACTCCGGCAAGTTTGAAACCGGCTTGGAATTTATCCAGGTCAAGCAGGATGCTCTTGCTGTATTAAAAAAATATATTAGTGAATTTAATAAGCAATTTAATGAATAGGTTACGATCTTTTGTTAAAGTAAATATTTAATTATTACCCATCAAGGATGTTTTTAATGGCTATCAATACAATTTTTGAAACTGATTTTCCCGAACTCCAATTAATCAAACGAGGAAAGGTCCGAGATATTTACGACCTGGATGATAAAATTTTAATGATCGCATCAGACCGTATATCAGCATATGATGTGGTTATGCCGAATGCTGTTCCCGGAAAGGGTGAGATTTTAACCCAAATATCACTTTTTTGGTTTAAAATCATGGAAGATCTTGTTTCAAATCATTTGATTTCGAGCAATGTTGAAGAATACCCTGAGATCTGCAAGCCATATGCTGATGCTTTAAACGGCAGAAGCATGCTTGTTAAAAAAGCTGAGCCATTGACGATTGAATGTGTTGTTCGCGGATATATTTCCGGATCCGGATGGAAATCATATCAGGATTCCGGAGAAGTGTGTGGTATAAAATTACCGGCCGGCCTTAAAGAATCCGACCAGCTTGCGGAACCCATTTTTACGCCTTCCACCAAAGAAGAACTAGGGGCGCACGATATTAACATTGATTTTGATGAAGCGGTTAACTTAGTTGGTGCTGAACTGGCTGAGCAGGTCAGGGACTTGAGTATTGCAATTTATAAAAAAGGGGCTGCACTTGCTGCGGAAAAAGGCATTATCATTGCTGATACCAAGTTTGAATTTGGAATTATCAATGAGCAATTAATTTTAATTGACGAGGTCTTAACACCGGATTCATCCAGATTCTGGCCAAAACGAACCTATCAGCCCGGTGGCCCTCAAAACAGTTTTGATAAACAATATTTACGCGATTACCTGACTTCAATAAAATGGGATAAAAATCCTCCCGCACCTTCACTTCCGGAAGAGGTAATTAAAAAGACATATCAAAAATATATGGAGGCTCTGACCTCCCTTACCCAATAATTAATCTCATGAAAATTTTTTCTGACACGCTTGAGATTAATCATATTATAAGATAAATGATACCTCATTTAAAATAACCACGGACACTTCGACGGCCGATCTTACTGAATCGATTGAAAATGTCGGGTTAATTTCGCCCCCGATACTTAAAAGAAAAGCTAACAGCCAATATGCTGTTGTTAGCGGTTTTCGACGAATTGAAGCATGCCGCTCTTTAGGTTGGCGGCATGTTGATGCACGAATCATTGAAGAATTAAATCCAACTTTAATCATCAAAAAGAAATTATTCGTTTAACCAAAGAGATATCCCGGTTGAGCAGGGGAAAAAATTCTTTTTTTAACCAAAAACCGTGGGAAATTTGTCAGGCAATGCCCAGGGACGAATTATTAGACTTGCTGTAATTACATGATATTGCACATTGGTACGTTTTGTACGATGGATTGCTCATATTGCATTCTGCAATCCTGTTTTCATCCGCCGCTACTTCAATTTTATGTAAATCATAAAGACTTCGACGAATCTCTTGACCGCCTTTTTCTGCAAAAGAAAAATAATCAAACAGCTTTTTACGTATATCACTCCGGAAAATATTGTATGGATCAGCCTGGGTACCTTTCGATTTATGCCGGATTTAAAGTCAATCATAGAAAACAGGTTTGCTCACTCAAAGACCGTATACGGTGAATTTATCAAAGGTATTGATGGTAAGATGCGATATTTTAAACCGCTTCGAATCCGGTTTTATCAAAAGATTGTTTCCTATATCAGGGAATTTGCACCCGATGTTACACTTTATTTTTGCATGGGAGATGATGAGGTGTGGACGAAATCTCTGGGATTTTTGCCGGCAGAAAAGGGCGGACTGCCTCAGATACTTGATGACAGTTCATCCCGGCACTGTGGTGTTTTATAAAAAAGCACCGTGAAAGAAACAATCCTAAATCAAAAATTTATATTGAAATCTTATCATATCACTTTCGTCCGAATATTAAATTTTATTTCTATTCGCACCGGATCATTTCAGACCGGCCGTCATTGCAACCAAGTTGACCCATCCTCATTTGAACAATAAAAAATAAGAAAATTTTAATCTAATTTTAACCTTCTTTTAATCATATCTGCTTTATATATGAATGGTCTTTATTAAGTGATGAATTTTTATTGTGAAAACTTGACACGTTAATCCTTATTGTTTATTTTTTTTTAAAATTAAATTTTACGTTTAAAAAACCGCTGGGTCGTCAAAATTTCTACACCCGGTTATTTTAAGCAATATTTATCAAAAAGTTGTATCAATTCAATGGTAAAAGGCAGCACATATTATGGATATGGAAAAATTAAAAACCCTTGTTGAAGAAAAGAGTCTGATTGTTCATAAAATTAAGGAAGAACTGGGTAAAGTCCTTGTCGGTCAGCATGATTTAGTCAATGGCATGTTAATGGGGCTTTTTACCAAAGGGCATATTTTAATCGAAGGTGTTCCGGGACTTGCCAAAACAAGTGCTATTAATGCCCTGGCTGCAACCATCCAGGTGGATTTCAAAAGAATCCAGTTTACGCCGGACCTGCTGCCGGCCGATCTGATCGGCACTGAAGTGTATCGCCCGAAAACCGGCGATTTTACCATTCGCAAAGGTCCGATCTTCAATAATATTATTCTGGCCGATGAAATCAACCGGGCACCGTCTAAAGTTCAGTCCGCACTGCTTGAAGCCATGCAGGAAAAACAGGTGACCATCGGCAAAACAACTTTTAAACTAGACGATCCGTTTTTAGTCATGGCTACCCAGAACCCGATTGAACAGGAAGGGACCTATCCGCTGCCGGAAGCCCAAATCGATCGATTTATTCTCAAACTAGTTCTTGATTACCCGAACAAAAGCGAAGAAAAGGAAATAATGAAACGTGTGGGGTTTGAAAATCTGCCTGAGATTAACAACATCATCACCCCGGATCAACTGCATGACATTTCTGATTTTATCAAATACGAAATCTACATGGATGAAAAGCTAAAGGATTATATCGTTGATCTTATTTTTGCCACCAGAAAACCCGCAGAATATGGATTAGACTTAGAACAATATATTCAATTTGGTGCATCTCCGAGAGCTACCATCTTTCTTAGTATTATTGCCCGTGCATATGCTTTTTTAAATGGCCGTGGTTATGTGACGCCCCAGGACATAAAAATGGTAGCACCATCAGTTCTCAGGCACAGAATCATTCTTTCCTATGAAGCAGAAGCTGAAGATATTTCAACAGATGATATCATTTTGCAGATGCTGGAATCAATAGAAGTCCCGTAATAAAATGATACCGATTGAAATAATAAAAAAAATTCGAAAGCTGCATATCAAAAGCGGCCGAACGGTTAACAGTATGATGGCCGGTCAGTATCGATCCGTTTTCCGAGGTTCCGGCATTGAATTCGAAGAAGTGCGGGAATACTCGCCGGGAGATGACGTTAAAAGCATTGACTGGAAGGTTTCAGCCAGAGTGGGCCGCCCCTTTATAAAGCTTTACAGAGAAGAACGTGAAATGGTTGTGATGCTGCTTATTGACATGAGCGCATCAGCAAATTTCGGAACTACTGAAAATACCAAAAAGGACATTGCTGCAGAAGTTTCTGCGATTCTGTCATTTAATGCCATCCGCAATAATGATAAAGTCGGCGCTATATTTTTTACCGACCAGGTGGAAAAATTTATTCCGCCCCAAAAAGGGAATTCTCATATCTGGCGTGTGATAAAAGAAATATATACTTTTAGACCGCAAAACAAAAAAACGGACCTTCAATGCGCCATCAGATATTTAAGCCAGGTTTGCCGTAAGCACACCACCTCGTTTATTATTTCCGATTTTCTGGCGCAACATTATCAGCACCTCCTTAAAATCAGTGCAAAAAAACATGAATTTATCGGGGTTATTTTATCTGATCCGGGAGATTTTAATTTACCGAATTACGGAATCGTTACTGTCGAGGATCTGGAAACAGGAAATCGTTTTCAACTCGATGCGGCCAATAAATCGAACAGAAATTTTTTTAGTCAGATAAAACGCAAAGAATACTTCAGCAGCATAGAAAGTCTAAAGACATCTGGAATTGACACCATTCAAATCAGTACAGCTGATTCTGTAACAGATGCATTGATCCGATATTTTCATTTACGGGAAAAACGGATCCACTGATGAAATTCTATCAAACGCTATTGATTATCTGCCTCGTAAATATTGGTTTGTGCGCGCTTGGGTTTACTCAGCAGCCGGACATAGGTGACAGTCAGATCCAAAATCCACCACTACCTGCAGCCTCTCAGGCACAAGCAGAAGACATCTCGGAAATTTATGATATTTTACCGCCCGAGCAAATTGCGGCAGATAATTTATCCTTTATTCTGATTATAACGGCTGCTGCCTTTTGCATCATAGCAATTGCGGCCATATTAATTTATCTTTATAAGCGCCGCAAAAAGTCACATAAAATAAATGAGGTGATATATATTTCGCCTGAAGAAAAAGCATTAAATGCGCTGCACAATCTTTCCAGATACACGGACTTTTTTTCCCAAAAATTCTATTTTAAACTTTCTTTGATTTTAAGGCAATACATACAGGGTCGATTTGATATCAATGCCGTTGAGATGACACTTGAAGAAATTTTACCAATGATTTCAAAGATTGATTTAAACGAAGAATTAAAGCGTGATATAAAAAATTTTCTTAAAATCAGTGATGAAATAAAGTTTGCCAAAATGACAACGGGAAGGGATAACGCTGCAAATGATCTGCAGCTGGCTTTCCGCTTTGTTAACACGACAACCCCGGCAAAAGAAAAACTTAAGCCTGAAATAACTTAAAAATAATTGTTTACCGGATATATTTTATGTTTCGTTTTGCATCCCCTATATTTCTGCTGCTGCTTGCCTGGGTTCCGATTGTATTATTTTTGCGAAAACGAAAAAATAATTATCCATCCATATATATATCCGGCACACATAAGATCGATCAAATTAAGCCGTCACTGGTATTAAAGGCACAATGGCTGCTGCCTGTTTTAAAGTATTTCGCATTCTGTTTGATGATTATCGCCATGGCAAGGCCTCAATGGGGAACCCATCGTGTAACGGTTCAATCTGAAGGTATTAATATCATACTGGCTGTTGATATTTCAGAAAGCATGGCGGCCTTAGATTTTAAGCAAGAGGGACAAATCGTCAACCGTTTAAAGGCTGTAAAAGGAGTTGTCGCTGATTTTATATCAAAAAGGGATGGGGACAGAATCGGGCTGGTTGTATTCGGGAGCCATGCATATACACAGATTCCCCTGACCAGAGATTACCAGACAATCATGACGATACTGGAAAAGATCGAAATCGGAGCCGCCGGCAAGAGCACGGCAATCGGTGATGCAATCGGCATTTCATTAAAACGGCTGCAGGACATTGACAGTAAATCGAATATCATTATTCTGTTAACGGACGGAAGAAGCAACAGCGGTGAATTAACACCAGAAGAGTCAAGCCGTATCGCATCTGCAAGAGGCGTTAAAATATATACGATTGGTGTGGGAAGTAAAGGAAAAGCGCCTTTTCTAATCAAACATCCGTTTTTAGGGGAACAATATGTTTATCAGCAGGTTGATATGGACGAGAATTCTCTCAAAGCCATTGCCAGTGAAACTCAGGGAAGATATTTTAAGGCAGAAGATTTAACGCAGTTGGAGCAGGTATACGATCAAATAGATAAACTTGAAAAGACAGAAACCCGGATCAAAACCTTTGCTGAATATGATGAATTTTACCGTTATCTGCTGTGGCCGGCTTTTTTGATACTGGTAGTGCTGATTGTTTTAACTAATACTCGATTTTTAAGGATCCCATGAGCTTTACAAATCCTGAAATTCTTTTTTTGATCTGGGCAGTACCGGTTTTATTTCTGGTTTATTACCTGGGGATGAGAAAACGGCGAAAAATTATTTCATCCTTTTCTTCTAAAAAATCCATTGAAATCATCATACCGGACGCTTCTGTTCAAAAACGATGGTTCAAGGCGCTGCTGATGATTTTTGGAATTTTGTTTTTTATTATTTCTTTGACCGGTCCAAGATATGGGTATAAATGGATTGACGTAGAAAAAAAGGGGATTGATATATTTATTGCACTGGACTGTTCACGGAGTATGCTTGCCGAAGATGTCAGGCCGAGTCGACTGGAAAGGGCCAAGTACGAAATTATCGATTTATTGAATATGCTAAAAGGCGACAGGGTGGGGTTGGTCGCTTTTTCAGGAACGGCATTTCTTCAGTGCCCGTTGACCCATGATTATGAAACGTTTTATTTATTCTTAGATTCCCTGACGCCTGATTTCATGCCGGTCGGGGGAACAAATCTTTCACAAGCAATTGCTGCCGGCATTTCAGGCTTTGATCCGGACAGCAATTCAGACAAAGCAATTATCCTGATCACGGATGGGGAAAGTACTGCTGATGATCCGATTAAATCAGCTAAAGCAGCCGGAGATCAGGGAATCAAAATTTTCTGTATCGGTATCGGCGGAAAAGAAGGCGTTCCTGTTTTAAAAAAAGAAGGCGGATTTTCAAAAGATAATTCGGGCAATATTGTTTTGACAAAACTTGATGATGGTACACTCAAAGAAATATCCTCATTGACCGGCGGGATTTATGTTAAATCCGTTGCCGGAGATATGGATCTTGAGAACATTTATTCAAATAAAATTCGTGGTAATATGGAATCTGCGACAATCTCTTCCGGTCGTAAAAAAATATGGGAAGACCGTTATCAGTGGTTTTTAGGTATTGCGCTGCTTTTTTTAATGATTGAAATGATCCTTTCATCTGTGAAAAAAAATAAAATCATTCCAATACTGATGTGTGTTTTCACACTCAGCCTTGGCGGATTTACAAATGATGCTTATGCCGATGACGCACATGACCTCATTGATAAAGGAATCAGTGCGTATGACAATAAGGATTATGCCGCAGCATTAAAATCGTTTATTGACGGTCAGCTTCTATCCCCGGATGATGATATGATTAATTTCAATATAGGAACTGCCTATTATAAATCATGCGACTATCAATCAGCGCTGAATCATTTTGATAAAGGAACAATCAGCGATAACAATGAATTAAAACAAAAATCATATTATAATAAAGGCAATACAGAATTCCGACTTCAACAATTTGAACCGGCGATTGAATCTTATGAAAAATATCTTAAAATGAATCCGGAAGATCAGAAGGCTGCAGCCAATTTAAAACTTGCCAGAAAAATGCTTGAAAAACAGAAGCAGGAACAGCAGTCATCTGAAAACAACAAGCCACAAGACAAAAAAGATGATACGGATGAAGGCGAATCAAAAAACCGGTCCGGAGATATTGCTGACGATTCAAAAGATAAACAGAACAAACCGGATGAAAACAATAAACGGCAGGATCGTTCTGAATCGGATAAATCGGATAATAGTGACTCAAAAGCCTCTGAGCCGGATTCATCAGATTCAAATAAGAACACTCAATACGGCGATTCCATGAATGATAGTCAGCAGAATCAGGAGAATAGGGGCGCAGAAGAAAGCTCGAAACCACCGACAGCAGATTCTTCGACTGAACAAATGCCGACATCACCTTCTTCAGAGGAGAGACAGGCGGGTGATCGTGCCCTTGATCGTCTTGAAGACCGCCCCGGCGCGGCACTGGTTCCAAGATACATGGATAAATCAATTGATAAGGACTGGTAGCTCATTAGTGGAAATTAAATAAAAATGTACCTGAATTTTGATCCTTGTTTTAAAAAATCAGCATTAATCATATTGATTATCTTTTTTTCCTCATCACCCGCCTTTGGTGCCGATGTCCGGGCCACAGTGGATAATACCAATATTTCTTTAAATGAATCCGTCAGTCTGAAAGTAATTGTAAATGATGGCGGATGTGATGTTGATACGTCATTGATTAAAGATTTCAAAGTCACGCCGCGTGGCGAAAGCACCAATATTCAAATTATTAATTCTAAATATTCAAAAGAAGTCAGCCATAATTTTTTGCTGTTTCCCATAAGAAAAGGGCATCTTTCCATACCTGCATTGCCGGTTAATCAAGACGGCAAGGTTTTCTACACTCAGGCGATAACAGTGAATGTATCTGATTCGCCATCTGAAAAATCAGGAATGGCGGATATATTTATAACGGCGGATGTTTCAAAAACAGATCCATTTGTCAGTGAACAAATCGTATATACATTTCAACTGTTCCAGGCAGTTAAAATAGCAAATGCCCGATTAAAGGAACCTGAATTTAAAGGTTTTTTTTCTATAAAAATCGGTGATGAAAAAACTTATCGAAAAATAATCAATGGCAGGAATTATTCAGTGACTGAACTCCAATATGTTCTGATTCCGGATAAAGCGGGAAAAATTCGTATTGAACCTTCGGTTTTAACCGGTGACATTGCCCGGGCCGCATCCAGAAGCAGGACAAATCGGGGCTTTCCTTTTGATTCATTTTTCAACACCCGGCAACTTGAACCCAAACAGTATATTACGAAAAGCATAAATTTAAACATACGTTCATTGCCTGCCGTGCCGGAAACCGTAAAAAGATTTTCAGGTCTTGTGGGGAAATTCTCCATAAATAGCGAAATAAGTAACGAACAAGTTGAAGTCGGTGATTCAACGACATTTTCCGTGACCATAGAAGGTGAGGGCAATCTTATTGATCTGAGCCGTCTTGATTTAACGGTTCCGGATCACTGGAAGATTTATGAAGACAAACCAGTCGAAGAGCTCAATACCGGACCCCGGGGATATTACGGACGGAAAACCTTTAAATATGCCATGGTTCCAATAAAATCCGATGATTATGTTATTGGTCCCGTAAGTTTAGTCTATTTTGATATTGATCAGGAAAAATATCTACCCATTTCCACTGAACAATTTGCCGTGTCCGTTAAACCGTCTGGTGATCCGAATAAAGCGATATTTGCCGATGACGTGCAAACAGAAAATAAAAAATCGCTTTTGCCGAAAAAAATCACTGTTAAGGTTATTGGCCACGACATTTTACCGATAAAAGACGATTTGACAGCCATGAAAAATCAATCTCACATGCCGTTATTTAATTACCTGGTTTGTGTCGGGGCACCACCTTTACTGTTTTGCTTTTTTACCTTTTTTTTGTTGGGATATCAGAAACAAATAAATGAAGAAAAAATTTCCCGGAAAAAAGCATTAAAAATTTTAAAAGATATGTCAGTTGATCGTTTACCGGAAAATGAACTGCTGACATCTTTGTATCAATCGTTATGTTTTGCAATCCGGTCAAAAGCCGGCGGCAAAGGACTTTCGATAACGAGTTCTGAAGTTGAACGCATCTTAAAACCCGCAGGCTGCCCTGAAATCATTATTGAATCAACAGCAGCACTGCTTGAAGAGATTGAATCGATTAAATACAGTGGAAAACGACTGGATCAGGCCGACCGATCAGATTTAGCTTCCAAATCAGAAAAAGTAATTAAAGAATTATGCAAATAAAAGCCATCAAAGCAACCGTCTGCTGCATTATCGGCATCCTTATTTTATTTAATATTTTGTATGCTTCCGAGACAATGAGCTATATGAACGGGATTAAAGCCTATCAGGAAGGAAATTATGATGAGGCGGTTTCCCAATTTACAAAAAATGTCCAAAGCGGAATTAACAACGGCAAACTGTTTTATAATCTGGGAAATGCATATTTAAAACAGGAAAATCTTGGCCGGGCTGTTTTATGGTATGAACGGGCGCATCGCCTAATGCCAAGGGATCCGGACCTGAGATTTAATTTGGAATATGCGCGAGGTCTGGTAAAAGATCAGGTTGAAGAAAAAACATCGCCTCTTATTAAATCCTTATTTTTCTGGAATTATATTTTGTCTTTTTCTGAAATTATCCTGCTGAGCATCGGTTTTTCCATTAGCTTCTGGCTGATGACATTTTTCCGATGTATTTATTCCAAAAAATTAAAGTCATTTTTTCTCAATATTATATATTACTCGTTATTGAATATCAGCGCTGTTCTGATATTAACCGGATTTTATAATTATTATGATTTCATACATGTAAAGCAGGCAGTAATTCTTCCTGAAAAAATTTCCATACGATCCGGCCTGTCAGATGATTCCACAGAACTATTTACTCTGCATGCCGGATCGAAAGTTAAAATACAATCAGAAAAAAATAACTATGTAAAAATCTATTTTTCAAACGGCAAATTGGGATGGATAAAACGTTCTGCCATTGAAATTATCAATACATAGAATCATTTTTTGCTGAGTCCTGTTATCTGATTTCTATTTTTAAATTAAAAGAATATTGCTTGCATTTTTAGTATGTAATGTTACAATTCCTTAAAGATAATTATAATGAATGGTTATAATATTTATTAGGACCTCGCATGCCTGATATCCTACACAAGCAGGACCCCCAACTCTACAACAGCAGAATTATTCAATCGTATATTCAACTCATCAAAAAAAATTACCCGGATGTTGATCTGGAAAACCTGTTAGATTATGCAGGAATGAAACCGCATGAGGTTAATGATCAGGGGCACTGGTTTACTCAGAATCAGATTGACAGATTTTATGAGCGGCTTGTCAGTTTCACCGGAAGGGAAAATATTGCCAGAGAAGCCGGCCGTTTTTCAGCATCCCCGGAAACCATTGGTGTGATGCGGCAATCTATCCTGGGAATGGTAACGCCGGCTAAAGTCTATGAGTTGATTGCTAAATCATCAGCTAATTTTACAAAATCGTCTGCCTACAAATCGGAAATGCTGTCATCGAATACGGTTCAAATCACTGTAACACCTTTCAAAGACATAAAAGAAAAATCTTTTCAATGCGAGAACCGCAAGGGCTTTTTTGAAGCCATAACAATGATTTTTAATTATCAGCGCCCCCGGATTGAACATCCCGAATGCATTTTCAGGGGGGACCGATGCTGCCGATATATTATCTCGTGGGAAAAAACGTTTGCCACTTACCTTAAACTTGTCAGAAACTACAGCGCGTTAATTTCGGTTTTTATCGGAATTATGCTGATTCCCTTTTTAAACACCGAAAAATTGATTTCCATTTATTCGGTATCATTATTTTTGATTTTACTTATTTCATATGCAGTTGTATATGTTGAAAAAAATGATTTAAACGTTGCTGTCAAAAGTCTGAAAGACGCGTCTGACCAGCTTGTTGATCAGATTGAAGTAAATTATAACAACCGCCTGATCACCCGGGAAATCGGGCAGATTGTCAATCGATATACAAATTTGGAAGATGTTTTATCCGAGATCGTTTCCGTACTGGAGAAACGGCTTGATTTTGACCGCGGAATGATCATGCTGGCGAATAAAGAAAAGACACTGATGGGATTTCGGGCGGGATTCGGTTATAGTTCCGAGCACCATAATTTTTTACAAAAACTTTATTTTCATTTAGATAATCCGAATTCAAAGGGTATTTTTGTTGTTTCATTTAAACGAAAAAAGCCACTGCTGATCAATGATATAAATGAATTCCAGGATAAACTTTCTAACCGGAGTTCAAGTTTTGCCCGAAAAATGGGTGCTAAATCTTTTATTTGCTGTCCAATCATCTGCGATAAAGAAAGTATCGGTATTCTAGCCGTGGATAATATCCGTTCCAAACGCCTGCTGGTTCACAGCGATATGAGTCTGTTAATGGGAATTTCGCATTTTGTCGGTATCAGCATTCGCCATACTGAGCATCTTGAAGCACAGAAAAATCAATTAAAAACCGTACTGAAAGTATTGGTATCAAGTATTGACGCTCGTGATCCGGTTACAAAAGGCCATTCCGAATGGGTGGCTGAATTTGCAGTCGGTATCTGTAAGGAGCTGGGACTAAATAATGAAGATCGCGAGGTCATTCGTGTGGCCGCCCTGCTGCATGATTACGGGAAAATTGCGATCCCTGATTCCATGCTGAAAAAACCCGACAAGCTCACCGAACACGAGTATGAATACGTGAAATTCCATGTCAATAAAACAAAAGAGATCCTTGACCAGATTAATTTTGAAGGCCCTTTAAAAGATGTCCCGGATATTGCTGCGGCACATCATGAAAAATATGACGGGAGTGGTTATCCAAAAGGTATTCGGGGCAAGGAGATTCCGCTCGGGGGCAGAATTATTGCTGTTGCGGATTATTTTGAGGCGCTAACTGCTAATCGGTATTACAACGAACCCATGCCGCCGGAGCAGGTGATTAATATTTTAAAGGATAAAATCGGCACGTTTTTTGACGGAGAGATTGTTGACGCATTTATAAATTATTATCAATCCGAATTTTTAAATCACTCCGGTATTCGCGTATCATCCGGATGAGCCATTTAACGGTTTGCGTCCCCGGCATGAAATAACCGGTGTATATGTGAATCGTCTCGGGTTTAAAATAAATTCTTTGAACACTTCATAAAATTCATCATACCCGCCATTGAATTCATTAAAATCATATCCGGAGTTTTTTGCGGCTACTTCTGCTTTTGTTATCCAGTTGAAGGCATTCGTCTGATTCAATTCACCAAAAAACAGGTGATGAGCGGCTAAATCAACATCAATGTCATCAAAATTTAAATCATAGAGGAAAGAATAGAGTTTTCTGCCGACATAAGGGTCAAAATTCTTATTGGCTGCCAATATATCCATTAAGCCGATAAGACTTTTGATCAAGGGCTCCGGGGCTTCAAAATGATTCAGGCAGTTATGGTCAAGATCAATCAGGCAGATGATCCCGCCGGGTTTTAATATTTTGCAGAGATTCTGAACAATTTCAAAACTGGTTAACCGATGGTATTCAAGTAAAAACCGAACCCAAATAAAATCAAACTTACCGATGTCATCCAATGGTTGGGTTACATCTTTGCATACAAAATGCACTGAGCCATTTGAAAATTTTTTTCTGGCATCTTCAATGCGCTTTTCAGAACTGTCTACTCCGACAATTTCGCCGCCTGGCTGAATTAACCTATTTAAATATGACGTTGTTTTACCGGCCCCACATCCGATATCCGCAACGCGCATCCCGGCTTTGATTCCGGCCCATTTCGCCTGCTTTTCAAGTGTTGTCCGATCAGTTTTAAGTGCCAGCCGAAGCGTTTCCTGGTCATTTTCCATCAGATATTCATAAGCGAACATGTCAGTCATTTCTTCTGTTTCCAATCAATATGGTTAAACAATCAAATAAGATAATTAAAATTTTTAAAATAATCGTCAGTATGCTGCATATTCAATGTCCATAGATTATATGTTTTTTCATATTTTAAGGAATGGGTGTCTGCAAATGCCAAAGGAAACAGCAATATCGGAAATTTTTTTTCTTTATATTTTTCAGAGAGCAAATAAACAGACGAATATATAATTTCCGTTGTCAGATTTTCCGAATCAATTGCAAAGATGCTGATACAGTTTGTTAAATCAGACATATTAACTGCAAAGTTTGATATATTAAGCATAAGAACGGCTTTTACCTCATTGTCATATTTTAATGAGTAAAGTCTGCGTTCCCGTTTTAATTTTACCTTCGTATATTCAGATGACAGATCATGATGATCGGACATTTCCATATCTTCAGGTATCAGGTCAAGCGCTTCAAGCATCAATCCGCCGGATTGATGCTCATAAAAATTCTCCAGATCGGAAAGATCATTAAATTCGGATTTTTCAAGATGCCAGTTTGCGGGTAATTCCTGATTACTTTTTGTGGATTTGTGAAAATGGAAGTAAGCGAATGTATCAATTGAGCAGATCTTGGAATCCTGAATGTTTTTAGCAACACCACCAAAAAAATGATTGGGGAAATGATTTTCCGGCCGGAAATAGCATATAAGATAATCCATATGGCTTGAAAACAAACGGTGGGAATCGTAAGCGTACGCGCCAATCTGATTAAGTATTTCAATACCGACTTTGAGCTGATCTTTTGACATGATTGCTGCCAGATGCTGAATTAACCAGGTGTTTTGGTAAAATCGAAGCATCGACATGTGGCCGAGGATTTCTCCTTTCCGCTGCCATGTAAAATGGCGGGCAATATTCGAATCATTGTTGTACAACTTTTCATAAGTTGCCCGGACTCTTTTTTTATTTTCATGAATAAAGGAATATTTTTTCGGATAGATAAAACCGCTTTTAAAGAAGAAATCCCATAATTTATCCATATCAATATCATTGCATATATAAAAATTTTTATTTTTTGCCTGATACAATAAAGATAGCAGCCGTATGTGATCATCGGATTTCATATCCAGAAAGGCGATACCGCATTTAATCATCCGTTTATTATTTTCATCTTCAAACGCTTTTCGGTAAACGACCTGGGCCTTGCATGGAAAATTAAAGCTGTTGGCAAAGTTAAGGGTCATGGTCGGAATGATCATTCCGGGTAAAAGGACAGAACTGTCTTCATCATCTTCGACACTGAGACCTGAACCGGATAAATCAATCACTTTCAAATTAACCAGCTTATCCGTAAATGGGTGGTTGAATAGAATATCAGGCGAAGGTGTGAGTTCCAATCGGTTGCTTCGATATACCTTGGGATTAAATCTTTGAATTGTATCATGGGTGGGCTGTAAAATTGCTTTTTTCTTTTTTGAAGACCCGGTTATCTTTAATATGCTGCATTCACCGGAATAAAGGGTGTCCATGCCATTAGATACAATCAGGTTTACATGATCTTTTAAATTAATCCATTGGAATGGTGCGGCAGGAGAGTATTCCATTTTTATCCGTAAAGACGAAGGGCTGAATTCTTCAAGTAAACCGGAAAATATTATGCTGTTTTGAATTAATTTAACGTCAAGATTGTCGCAGGAAAAGCGTTTTGTTTTCCGGGAACTGGTTTGTGACGATTTTTCAGGAAGCGTGAAACAGACTCCTCTGTGATTTATGCTGCGCAGATCAGCCGGAACTGTTATGATACTTTGACTGTCATTAATAATAAAATTATGAAATTGATAAGCGGCGAGCAGTTGATTGATATTCGGCTCATTCTTCCAGAGACAGACCAGATGATTGCCAAAGCAGGGTTGAGGTGTCCCGTAAAAAGAAATTATCTGTTTATCGCGCACATGCTGAAAATTGATACAGACAGTTTCATCTTTAAAGTTAATATGGTTTAACTTATTGGCGAGAGATTTTCGCCTGACGGTTTTATCGGTTTGGAGTACTTTTTGGGGAGGAGAAAGTCCATCAAGATCGGTATCAATAATACGTAGCGAGGCCTCTGATGTTTTACTCGAGGCCTCTGGAGCTTCATTTTCTTTGACTTTCTCGATATAGTCCATTTGCTTTTTAAGGAAACCCCTGTAAAATTGTAAATGGAAATTATTTTAATTTAATACGGTTTCACAGCTTAAGTCAAGAAATAAATCATTTTATTCCAGTAAGTTCTATGTCCATACCTTGCAAATCGCTTGTTTATAGGCATTTTTACCGACCCTGTAATTATTGAAACTGAAAACAACTTTTAAATCAGTTTGTTGTACTTTTTATTCAGCACTGCCTGAACGAAAACCTGAAATTTTTTTCAAGTTCAAGGCGGGCAGCCAAATTTTAGCTCTGGTTTAACCGGAGCCATGCATAGAGTGTTTTGAGCATTAAAATTTGAGCCCAACGCAGAAATTGGGAAAATTGGCGGTTTTCGTTCGGCCACTAAGTAAACAGCTTGACTTTTTAGAGTAACGTCATAAAATAAATTCATGCATATATCCGCACCATCATTGTATTGTCACTATTATTTGAATTTTTTATTCTTAAGAATTTCCCATCCCAAATATAAAACTTTCCAATAGGAACACAGGATATTGTTATGCAGATCATAACAACTCATCGAAGCGCTGATTTTGACGGCTTTGCTTCTGTTATTGCCGGTACTATTTTATACCCTCAGGCAATTCCCATATTACCCAAAACGCTGAATCCGAACGTCAAAGCCTTTTTGTCCATACATAAAGACCTGTTTGACACCAAAAGCGTCAATGAAATTGATTTGGCGCAAGTAAAGCGATTGATTGTTGTTGATACAAGTAAATGGTCCCGGCTTGAAAAAATGAAAAGCCTGAAAGACAATGAAAATTTAGAAATTTTTTTATGGGATCATCATGAAAACCAGTGTGATTTAAATCCGACCTGGACATGTCAGGAGACAATAGGTGCCAATATCACTTTAATGATCCGTGAAATCAAAAAACAAAAGATTCTTTTAACCCCCATGCAGGCCACACTTTTTTTAACGGGTTTATATGAAGATACCGGAAGCCTGACATTCCCTTCATCAACAGCCGAAGACGCATATGCTGCTGGTTACCTGCTGGAAAATAAAGCAGACTTAAATATTCTTTCCACATTTTTACAGCCGGCTTACGGAGAAAAACAAAAAAATATTTTATTTGAAATGCTTAAAACAGCCCCCCGGACAAAAATTGATAACTACACGGTGAGTATTAATATTATGCATATCGCCGGTCATGTAAGCAATCTTTCGCTGGTTGTGCATATGTACAGGGATATTTTAAATGTTGATGCCGCTTTTGGAATATTTGTTCATAACGACCATGAAAAATGTATTGTTATCGGCCGCAGCAGTGTTGAGGATATTAATGTGGGTTCAATTATGCGGAGCATGGGCGGGGGCGGTCATCCTGGCGCCGGATCGGCTATGATAAAGTCTGTTAATCCTTCTGCATTAAATGACTGGCTGCTTGAATTACTCAAAGGCAATCAGCAGGCATCGGTGCTAATCAGTGATTTAATGTCTTATCCTGTTTTCAGCGTCACTTCAGACACGCCCATGAGTGTTGTCGCCGATTTATTAAAAGAAAAGGGATGTACGGGGTTGCCGGTTGTTGATAATGAAAAGCTTGTCGGTGTAATTTCACGACGTGATTTTAAAAAAATAAGAAAGGGATCTCAATTGCAATCGCCGGTCAAAGCATTTATGAATACGAGGAATATTACGATTGAACCGGACAAAAGCCCTATGGAGGCGGCACGGATAATGGTAAAACACGATATCGGAAGGCTGCCGGTCGTCAAGGACGATAAAATTATTGGAATCATGTCAAGATCAGATGCAATGCTTTATTTTTATGACTTGTTGCCGGATTAATAATTATCTAATTTGAGCGGTTTAAATTTTGAAAGAATTGTTTTCATTATTTAAAGGACATTTTTGATATTATAAATTCAGGCATACTTTAAAACTTCTTCAACCAGTTTTTCAATTCCTTTGGCCACGTCCTTGATGCCGGGGCCAATCATGTATGCCGGTGTTGTTATGAGTTTATTAACATGATCGACATGAATCTGGTCGACTGCGCAGACAACATGAATCCCGCCAATCTCCTCGATTGTTTCAATCGTTCCGAAATCATTTCCAATGGTAACTTCCGGATTTTTATCCTCCAGAATTTTAGATAAGACGGCCGGTGATATGCATATCGCGCCCACGGGTTTTTGGGCATCAAACATATCCCTGACGATTTTTGTAACATCCGGGTTAATATCCGCGTCTTTACCTTTAAGCGCGAAATTACTTAAATTCTTTGCCGCTCCAAATCCGCCGGGCAGAATCAGTCCGTCAATATCTTCAACATTAACGGCTTTAATATCTTTTATATTTCCCCTTGCAACCCTTGCCGACTCAACAAGAACATTCCGTTTTTCATCACTGGTTTCACCATTTAAATGATTGACAACATGATGTTGTTCAATGTCCGGCGCCATACAGACTGCTTCAGCGCCGCTTCGATCCAGGGCGAGAAGGGTGATGACTGCTTCATGAATTTCAACGCCGTCATATACACCGCATCCTGACATTAAAACACCTATTTTTTTCATAGTTTTCTCCCCTTAGCGACCGGAACAAAATAGTTCATTTATAGTGAGCAGAGATGTAGAAATTATATTTAACAAACAACTAAATACCGAAGAATATCTATGATTTATATTTATTTAAATGAGTATATTCTCGATTGATGAGAAAAATACATACCAATAATTCAAGAAATCGTCAACCGGCAAAAAAACAAATCAGCTCGTTAAACTGTTTTTATCAATGGACAGGCTCATGGGGTTGGTCGGGAAATATTTTATCGATAATTTTACCGTCTTCATCGAGCATGAAAATAAAAAAATTATTGGAAAACGCATCCTGGGACAAATCTCCGTACATAATTGCCTGTACTTCATATTTTTTCCCTTTTTGAGTCGGCAGATGTATTAAACAATTCTGGGCATCTTCCCTGCTA
>JAQYVU010000026.1 GCA_030145385.1 Desulfococcaceae bacterium | reverse complement strand
TCTTCATCCGGTGCCTCGATTTTTTCAAGCCGCATCCGGTTTCCGCCCATGGTGAACTCATCGCCGTTGATATACGTATCCTTTAAAATCCAGGACACGGTTTCCAGCGGAATCTGGAGCAGCAGCAGTTTAATGTGGTACCAGTCTTTTTTTGCGTCCGGCATGATGTCTTCTATCCGGGCATAGGAAAAGGGCTGGTCTTCAAAATATATCAGAACAATATCATTGATTGTGGTCATTTGGTTGCATTCCTTTTTATGTTTATTGGCCAATCTTAGACAAAAAGACACCAATTTGCAAGAAAGCGGTTTCTTCGAGCAGGTCAGGTCCGCCGGGATTAATCGGTGTTTTTTGGGAAGACCAGTGTCCGCAGCCAGTGAAGCAATGTGTTGCCTTTTAGGTTGTCTTTATCCAGCTGGTCAATATCATTGGCAAGCATGGTCGGGTCGGAGAACCATTCGGCGCGTTTGACAAAGGGGATGTCCGGGTCAAGCTTTTTGACAACTCTGGCAGGATTTCCTGCAGCAATAACATTTGGCGGGATTGAATGAATGACCACGGAGCCGGCACCGACAATGCTGTTTTCTCCGATGTGCACCCCTTTGCAGATGATGGCGCTGTCACCGATCCATGCATTTTCACCGATGTGAACGGCCCCGGGATTTCCGAGAGAGTGAACACGGTTGTATATATCATGCCAGTCGGTATCAGTAATATACGCGCCGCTGGCAATCATGCAGTTGTCTGAGATGATGATTTTTTCCGCAGAACTGATCCGGACCCCGGGGCAAATCAGGCAGAAATCACCAATATCGATTTTCCCCTTGTCTTTTTGTTTGGCCCAGATCGTAAATCTTACCTTGTGATCCGATGTGGTGATGATGTTTGCATGCTTGCCGATTGTAATGGGGGCGCCAAAGATTTCAATATTCCAAGGGTTTAAAAACGTAAAGCCGTCGCCAAGATAATCAAATTGCGGTTTTATAAAATACCTGGCATACAGTTCCTGGAATTTTAAGTGGAATTTTTTAATCCAATACGGACGATGATCTCTACGCAAGAAAACTTACCTTAAAAAGGGGTTATACGAGTTCTGATTTTTCCCAGAATTCGTGGCTGAATAAATTGCATGCAGGGGATAATTTGTAGAGCGCATCCGCGGCCATAATGACAACGCCGTTGGTCCAGGTGATTTTGTCCTCGGGCCAGATGACCATATCCGGGAATGTGAACCCGCACCAGTAGGATCCGTCGTCGTCAAACGTGCGTTCGCTGATCCAGTTGAAAACGATTTCAGCAAGTTTGAAATTTCCCATGGCGGCAAGGGCAAGCACCAGTTCGGATGTCTCGGCAATAGTGACCCACGGCCGGTCGGATACGCAGCGTATGCCCATTCCTTCGACCGCAAATTTTTTCCAGTGCTGGTCGATTCGCTTTCGGGCCTGCTCGCCGGTGACAGCGCCGGAAAGTACCGGATAAAACCAGTCCATGGAATACCTGGATTTGGTGATGTTAAACAGGTGCAAGCCGTCACGCAGCGCATGACCGAGGCTCGCTTTGGCGGTTTCCCACGCCGGTTTTTTTTCATCAAGGATTTTTGCAATAGCCAGGGAACATTTCAAGCTCATATAGATGGAACTGGACCCGGTGAGCAGGGCCATATGATCGATTTCCATTTTAGGGCTTTTGGCCCAGTAAATTTCTCCGGTAGGGGCCTGGAGGCTGATTGCAAACTCCATGGCAGCGCAGACTGTGTCCCACATTTGTACTAAAAAATCAGTATCTTTGGTTATCAGGTAGTGATGGTATACCCCGACGGCAATATAGGTGGAAACATTGGTGTCCCGTGTTTTGTCCAGCGGCTTACCATTTATATAGGAAGCATACCAGCTTCCGTCTTCCAGCTGAATGGCTTTCAGCCACTCATATGCCCGGCGGGATTCATTGATATAGCCGCCAATGCAAAGTCCCATGGCGGCTTCAATATGATCCCAGGGATCGGTTTTACCCCCTTCGCTCCAGGGAATTTCTCCACTGTCTTTTTGCAGGCGGGCCAGCAGCGCGGCCAGTAAATCTATATCAACAGCGACTTCCTGTTTTTTTCTCGAAACCTCCAGATTCATGCCATTTCCTTACGTATGTTCAGATATCTTCGCCATCTAAAAAATAGATGATTATATGTCATTTTAAATTATTAACAACTGATTCTGTTTTTATTTGTATAAATAATTTATTTATTTATACAAATAAAAACATATGCCAGATTTCAAAAGCCGGATCAATAAATTTCGAAATAATTGAGCGATTGTTCGTTTTTATTAATCTTAGCCTGGATTCCTCATGAGTCGGAGCGGGTCAGGAGCAAGGCATTTCAGCGACGAAGACACAGTTTTTATTTCAATGGCTGAATAACACAGTTCCTGATCTGCTCCGGCTCATGAGATATTTGGCATTAACGCCCATTTGATAACCCATCCGTATGGCGCCGGGAGTTGATCCAGGCAGACAATTCCGCTGTTTTGAAATTTGAAAACCGTAACATCCGGATTTCCGCTTGTAAGAAAGGCGGTCAAACGTTCAAGAAACGGCAGGTGGCTGACAATCATCAGGTTGTTGTTTCCGTCAAGGCTCTGTGCAAAGGAAATGACGTCATCTAATGGCTTCATTCCCTTCATTTGGGTGGTCTTTTTTTTAACATTCAGGGTTTCTTTAAAAATCCCGGCTGTTTCCCTGGCCCGTTGTTTCCCGCTGTGTTTAATTCGATCGGGAAGGATATTATATGATGCCGCAACGTTGGCAATGAGTTGGACATCGTGCCGTCCCTGTTCGGAAAGACCCGGGTCCGGATCAATCTCTTTGGAAACGCTTATTCCATGCTGAACAAGATAGATGGCCATGGTGTTTTCTCCTCTTGTGGATGAATCAATAAAATGGATAACGCTCTAAGGGCTAATCCGGCTTAATCATTAGAAAGGAAGAACGTTCAACGTTGAGTTTTTACCTTTTACCTTCAGCCTTCTTACCTTCCACCTGTCTAAGCCCTTCGTTTCTGAAATACCTGAAACCCGGTTGACATCATGGTCTTTGCCAGAGAAAACCAGATGCCCTGGTTGGGTTTGGGGTCTTTGCCTTTTGCAATATACGTCAGCTGCTGCTCATACCAGGTGACTTCCAGGAGCGCCATTTTATCAAGTTTTTATGCCGGTGATGCACAACCCGATGCCGCCGTCTGCCCATTTCCCATAGAGGTTTGTGAGAAGAGACGTTGGAGAGTGGTTAACGCTGGCCAGGTTTTCATTCATGGCTGACTTGCATAAACGGTTTTTGATCCGGGTACCGCAGGGAAGTGTCAGCGGTTTTTTTAAAATTTCGCTGCTGGATTTAGACATTTCAGATCTCCTGTAATTTCTGAATGCTGTGTGAAATAGATTGTTTATATTTATTCCACAAAAAATTATTTTCTGCAATACAGGATGTAAATGCGAAAAAAAGATTGTTTCAACCATGTCCTCTGTCCATGCTATTATGCGGCCGCAGGGTTTTATATATTGTTTGAAATGCTTATATTAAAAGATGCTTGACTGTCATGTGTAAGTGTCTTAGCTTTTCCATTACGTTAAATTTTATAATTTTAAGAATGATCTCATCATTAATAATGTTAAGATGACAAAGAAAAAAGCTCCAAATTTAAGGCACACAAATTCTGCGGAATGAGGCGTAGCTTGCTACTCCGCAGTGACGAAGAATGACGTGTAACGCAGAATTTGGACTTTTTGCGAAGTCATATAAGGAGTGAAAACGAATGGCTTACACAATTGCATTGGCGGGTAAAGGCGGCGTCGGAAAAACAACGATTGCCGGCATGTTGATAAAATATATGATTAAAAATGGAAAGTCCCCGATTCTGGCCGTGGACGCGGATTCAAATTATAACTTAAATGAAGTGCTGGGGCTGGAAGTCTCGGATACCCTTGGAAATGCCCGGGAAGATATGAAAAAAGGGGCTGTGCCGGGCGGTATGACGAAGGACATATTTATCTCCATGCGTCTTGAAGAAGCAGTGATTGAAACCGGGGATTATGACCTGATTGTCATGGGGCAGCCGGAAGGGACCGGTTGCTATTGTGCTGCAAACACTATTCTGCTGAACTGCCTGGAGCGGCTTTCCGATAATTACCCCTATATTGTGATGGACAATGAAGCGGGAATGGAGCATATCAGCCGTTTGACCACAAGAAATGTGGATGCGCTGATTATAGTCGCCGATGCCTCCCGGCGAGGACTTCAGGCGGCTTTTCGTATTGATAAGCTGGCTGCGGAATTACATATCGGGGTGAAGAAAAGTTACCTGATTTTAAATCAGGTTAAAAATTCCGTGCCCGACGACATTCTGAAGCTGATTGCGGAAAACGGCCTGGAATTTGCCGGTATGGTTCCTGAAGATGATGTGGTGTATGATTTTGATTCGGCCGGAAAACCCACCGTGGAACTGCCGGAAGACAACAACGCGCTGCAGGCGGCGTTTAAAATTTTTGATAATATAATTGATTAAGCAGTATGGATGATCATAAGGCGGATAAGCTGTCGCCATACAACAAGCTGTTTATATATTATTTTCAGGGAAAATTGTTGTCAAAGACCGAATCGTTCGGGGGCAGCTTTATCGGTAACTGGGAAGAAGGGGATACATCGTTTCTCTTTTTTTCCGAATCAGCGAATGACAGAATCGATGAATTATTAAGGGTTCAGCCGCAATTGACCCTTGAAGACCGTTTCTGTATGTCTTATGATCAATGGCATGGGGAACCTGTCAATCCTTTCCGGGCCGGCCGATTTTCGATTATGCCGCCATGGCGGATGGCGGATACTCAAGCAGGTGATATCCCGATTATTCTGGATCCGGGCGTTGTATTCGGTGCGGGAACACATCCCACCACCCGGGATTGCCTTGAAGCGATTAAACTTTTATGTGATAATGAAAAAGTTGAATCGTCTCTTGATCTGGGCACGGGAACCGGCCTGCTGGCGATTGCCGCCGCACGCCTCGGATGCCGTCAAAATGTGGCGGTTGACAATAATTTTCTGGCCGCAAAAACCGCCCGGAAAAATGTGGCGTTAAATAAGCTCGATGATCATGTTCGTATTGTATGCGGCAGCGCGGAAGATGTACTGGATTGGAATGCGGATTTGTTGATTGCAAATATTCATTATGACGTGATGAAAAAGTTGATTGTCCGGCCGGGCTTTTTGCAGAAAAAATGGTTTATTTTGTCGGGTTTATTGCGGACAGAGACCGGTCACATTGAAATGCAGTTATCGCAGAAACCGGTCACCATTATTGAAAAATGGGTAAGAGACGGGGTTTGGCATACGCTTTTCGGCAGGGTGGATCAGGAGATCTCTTATTAAAGGAGCCGCATGCATATCAAATGTTGGGGATCAAGAGGGTCAATCCCGGTATCCGGTCCGGATTATTTAAAATACGGTGGCGACACGACGTGCATTGAAATCCGGACGGCAAGCAATGATTTGATCATTGTGGATGCCGGTACCGGCATTCGGCGGCTGGGCAACCAGCTGGTTGAGGACCAATGTAACGTATATCATTTACTGATTACCCATTCCCACTGGGATCATTTGATCGGATTCCCTTTTTTCAAGCCGCTTTATCTGAGCGAGTCAAATATTCAAATATACAGGTGCCCGTTTCCCGGAAAGTTTATCGAGGAAATTGTTAATAAAATGATGGGGCCGCCGCATTTTCCGGTGCGGTATTCGGACCTGAAAGCCAAAATAACATACATAGGGGCCTGTCCATCCGAGTTTCAAATCGGATCGGTTACCGTGATTCCCATATCGTTGAGCCACCCAAACGGCGGGTGCGGGTACAAATTTATTGAAGACGGAAAGTCCTTTGTTTTTTTAACGGATAATGAACTGGGATATATTCATTCTAATGGCCTTCAAGCATCTGATTATGCCGTACTTTGTGAGAACGCGGACCTGATGTTTCATGATGCCGAGTACACGCCGGAAGAATACAAGGAATGTATTGAATGGGGACATTCCGCCTATACGGACGCGCTGGAAATGGCGCTGACAGCGGGTGTCAAACGGCTCGGGCTGTTTCATTTAAACCGCGAGAGAACCGATGCGGGCATGGACCGGATTGTTGATCATTGCCGGCAGATTATTGAACAGAAAAAATCGGAAATGGATTGTTTTGGAGTGGCAATGGATATGACATTTGAGATTTAATAAAGCGTTATGTCTGTTTCGGGATATCTGATGATGAAAGACCCTCAATTAAATTTGATAAATACCGTTGCCGAGCAAATTATCGCGGCCAAACATGTGGTGGCGTTAACCGGTGCCGGTATTTCCGTTGAAAGCGGGATTCCGCCGTTTCGCGGCAAAGGCGGGCTGTGGGAAAAATTCGATCCCATGGAAGTGGCTCATATCAATTCGTTTATGAAGAATCCGGAGAAAGTCTGGCGATTACTGATCAGTGAAATGAAAGATCTGCTGATCACTGCAAAACCGAATCCGGCCCATCTCGGACTGGCCCGGCTGGAGAAACTCGGCATATTAAAGACAGTGATTACCCAGAATATTGACGGGCTGCATCAAATGGCCGGCAATCGGGATGTCGTGGAATTTCACGGCAATTTTGCCTGGCTGCGATGCCTGGATTGCGGCAGCCGGGAGCAAACCGTTGATATTGAACTTTCGCAGATGCCCCCGAAATGCGGCTGCGGTGGTATTTATCGGCCCGAATGCGTATTCTTCGGAGAAATGATTCCCCCTAAAGACCTTGACCGATCACAGATTGCGGCTTCCACGTGCGACCTGATGCTGGTGGTCGGATGCTCCGCAGTGGTTCAGCCGGCAGCGTTTATGCCGGTGATTGCCAAACAGTCCGGGGCCATAGTCATCGAAATCAACCCGGAGCCGACCCCCTTGACAGCAACGACCAGCACCCTCCTGGTGCAGGGAAAAGCCGGTAAAATCATGAGAAAAATTACAGCTCAAGTTGAGCGGATTTTAGCTGATAAACAGAAGTAGTGAGTGTTATGAAATGACAGAAAAAAGTTCCGGCTGGGTGGTAAGCGTCAGTGTTTCCCCTCCGTCTTTAAATGATAATACCGCAGATGCGGATCGGCTGATCAATGAATTAAAGTCTGTTCTCAAAACCGGTTATATTGATGTCGACCTGTTATTGTTAAAAAATATTCCCTGGCGGCTGCGGGAATGCGAATATCAGGTTCGGTGCGTCTGCTTCAAGGATCGTGGCCGTTGGAAGCTGGTCGGGATCAAAAAAAAAGATGATTCAGGCGTTTGTACGGGTATTGCCGTTGATCTGGGCACCACCCGCGTGGTGCTTCGCCTGATTGATCTGGAGACCGGTGAAGCGGTTGGTGAAACAGCCTTTGATAACCCCCAGATCGAAATCGGGCCGGATATTCTGGAGCGGATTCATTTTGCAGTTGATGAAGACGGGCTAAATAAAATTAATCGTCTGATCATCGATGGGTTCAATGAAAATATTTTTTCGCTTTGCCAAAAATCCAATGTAAACATCAAGGATGTATACCTGCTGGCAGTGTCCGGAAATACGTCCATGTCCCACTTATTTTTAGGCCTTTCGCCCAACCATATCATTCGGGAACCCTATATCCCGGTGGTGAACACATTTAATACGGTTCTGGCAAACGATCTCGGCATCCGGATTAATGAAACCGGCCGTGTCTTTGTGTTTCCCAATGTGGGCAGCTATTTCGGCGGTGACCTGATTTCAGGAATTATTTATTCACGGCTCCATGTACAGGATGAAATTTCCATCCTGGTGGATGTGGGCACGAATGCGGAAGTGGTGCTGGGTAACAAGGACTGGCTGGTGGCCTGTGCCGGCGCGGCCGGGCCGGCCTTGGAGGGCGGCGTGTCAAAAATCGGTATGAATGCCAAGCCCGGCGTGATTGATACGATTGTCATTGATCCGGAAACCGGTGAATTTGATTTGCATACCATCGAAGAACTGCCGCCCAAAGGTATTTGCGGCTCTGGTATGATTGACATGATGGCCCAGTTGTTTTTATCCGGCATGGTGGATATCCGGGGAAAATTTGTGCCGTCAAAGTGCGGGGACCGATTGAAGGAATCGGATGGTATCCGAAGAATTGCGCTTGTCCCGGCTGAAGAATCCGCCACCGGCAAAGAGCTTTCCATTAGCCAGGTGGATATCGACAGTCTGATCCGTTCCAAGGCGGCAATGTATACTATCCTCGAAACCATTGCCCGGTATGTGGGCGTCACGTTTGATGATTTTTCAAGGTTTTATATTGCCGGTACGTTCGGCTCATTTATCAAGCCTGAATCCGCAATATCCATCGGCATGATTCCAGACCTTTCCGAAGACACCTATCAGTCCCTTGGCAACAGTTCTCTGGGAGGAGCGACCATGGTTTTAACTTCCCGTGAAGCATTGGATGAGGTCGAGCCAATCCGGGACCGGATCACTTACCTGGAGCTCAACGTGAACCAGGAATTCATGAATCGCTTTTCTGCGGCCAAGTTTTTGCCGCATACCGACCCGTCGTTGTTCCCGTCGGTCAAGCTGATTGCTTCGTAAAAAGCTTTTCATGGTGACGACTCACCACTGATGCAACGAACTTCATCAATATTATTGGATTTTGTGACTCAGTTCGTTGGAAGTTTATTGATGGCAATTTATGCCACTGTATCCGAAAATAATTTAATGAAAGACCCAGGCTTTTAATGGGTGCCCCCAGTTCACTGTTTAAATGGAATCTGGCGTCTGAATCGGGTCATTTCCGGTCCGGTTAATTGGAAACAGAGCGGGGATCTGCCTTCTGATACAGTGAGTCAATTTCAGGCTTGTACTTTTCGAAAATGATCCTCCGTTTCATCTTTTGCGTGGGGGTGAGTTCACCGGTTTCCTCGCTGAAGGGCAGAGGTAGAAGTCTGAATTTTTTAATCTGCTCATACCTTGCCAGATTCCGGTTGGCCTTTGCCACCTGGTCATCGAAAAATTGGATGATTTCAGGGGCGCGGATCAGGTCGGCCTTCGTGTTAAATGAAATCCCCTTTTTCTGAGCCATTTTTTCAATAAACTCAAAATTCGGAACAATCAGGGCGGTAATGTAGTTGCGGCCGTCTCCGATGACGCAGGCCTGATCGATAGACATATTGAGGTTGAGTGCCATTTCAATCGGGTGCGGGGCGATATTTTTTCCCCCCGAGGTGACGATGAGCTCCTTCTTGCGGTCGGTGATTTTCAGGAATCCGTCCGCATCAATCTCCCCGATGTCCCCGGTCCTGAAAAAGCCGTCTTCGGTAAAGACTTCTTCGGTTTTCGCAGGTTGCTTAAAGTATCCTTTACCACTGCCACTGTTGAAAATCTGAGGCCCTTTTGCCAGAACCTCTCCGTCTTCTGCGATCCGGATTTCCGTGTCCTTACAGGGACGGCCGACAAATCCGGGTTTAATGATAAATCGGGGGGAAATCTTTTTTGAAACCACCATCATTTTGAGCGCCCCTTTAAATGTGCTAAACGGGCTTTTGCCGCTCCCCTGCATGACCACCATTGTATCCACGAGCCAGTCCATCGCTTTTCTATAGATCCATTTATCCGGCAGAGGCTCCGTGAATACCGGCGCATTAGAGGCGATGGCGGATGTGGTCTCCGTCAGGCCATACCCTTCGGTGATGGTAATGTTCATGCTGCGGAAAAATTTGGTGATTTCTCTGGGAAGGGCGGCCCCGCCGCTGCCGGCCACCACCAGCCGGTCAAATCCAACCATTTTCCTGATTCTGTCATACACCAAAAGATTGGCCAGCGCGAATTTTATGCCTAAAGCCGGCGGGAGGGGCTCTCCGGCGATCATGTAATCCGATGCCGCATCTCCTGTTTTCATCGCCCAGTCAAACCACTTTTTATCTGATCCGGTGAGCTTTTGCGCATGCAGGTTGACTCCTTCATACACTTTTTCGTAAAGCCGGGGTACTGAAAAAAGTATATTCGGCCTTACTTTCAGAAGATCTTTCTGAATGGTCTTCATGTCTTCTGCAAAATTGATTGTCGTTCCCAGGGCCAGCTGCAAATGATAGTCCGCAGTGCGCCCCATGACATGGCAAAGGGGGAGAAAGCACAGGCTTTCCAGTCGGATGTTTCTTTCCAGAAGTTTTTGCGGAAGCGGCGTATTGATGAGAATGTCCGTCTGGGCTTTGAAATTGGCCTGGCTCAGGACGACCCCTTTCGGGTTTCCAGTGGTCCCGGACGTATAAATGATGGAGCCGGTGTCACTTCCCGTCAGTTGATTCCGCCTGTCCGTGAATTGTTTTATGTCCGAAGGAGAATCCGCCCCTTTTTTGACCAGGGCGTCAAACTCGATGATGCGGCTGTCCAAAATATCCGTCACCGGAGAAAGGCATACAATGAATTCAAGGCAGGGAACTTCCGGTATGATCCGGAGAGCCTGTTCCAAAAGCGATTTGTCCCCCGTGATCAGTGCTTTTGCTTCGCAGTCGTTTAAGATAAACACTAACTGGCGGTCCGTACTGGTGGGATAGATCGGCACGCCGATGGCGCCGGCTCCCTGAATCGCCTGGTCGGCAATCACCCAGCGTGGCCGGTTGTGGGAAAAGATGCCGATTCGGTCATTTTTTTCAATCCCCTTCATGATCAGTCCGGCCCCCAGGCAACGGACATCTTCGGCCGCTTTCCGCCATGAGATGTCCGTCTGTTCATCGCAGGGCAGGCCGTCCTTAAACTTTGCCCTCATGAATACATCATCCCCGAATATTTCAGCCTGCCTGAAAAAAAGTCCGGACTGGGTGTTCGCCTGCTGGTAAGCAAAAGTCATTACAACCTCCTGTATGAGAAAAATAAAGAATCTAAACTAATTTTTTAAATCATATAAGTCAATTGCCACATCCTCCAGCCCCAGTTCCATCAGCTTTTCCTGATTGGGTTTTCCCGTGTCCCAGTCCCAGCTGCTCACGGTATAGAATTCTTTGAGCATCAAATCCATGTCCGGCTCAATACCGGCGGTGCCGCCTTCGGAAAGCGCCTTGCGGGCAATGTCCGGAATATGGTCATCTGCCCGTGTGACCCCCAGTTTGTTATTGATGGCGCGTTTTAAATTCAGGGATCGTTCGCCGAATGTCAGCAGGTCCATGGGTTTGCATTTCATTCCCGTAACATCATAAAGCGCTTGCGCAATCATGTCAGCGGGCAGCGGAGAGAACTGGCATAGGGTGAAGCTGTTGTATAGTTCGCAGAAACTTAAAATCTTGGCCGTTAATGCCCCTTTTTGTGCGGGATTATTTTTGTCGGTAAATGTGATGCCCAGCGAAAGTCCCACTTCATTGCCCGGCGCATCCAGGCTGTAAAAAGCACCCTTTAAATGGCAGGCGCCCCGGGGACCCACGGCATAGGCCAGGGCAGCACCCTGGTAGGCCCGCGGATCATGCATGGGGAATTCCAGACCTTTCACATGGGCGGCTTCTTCAGGGTCCACGCCAAGTTCGGCGGCCATCTGCTTAACGCCCTTGGACAGCAACGCGCCGATGCCTTCCTGGCGGATGATCATGTTAACCAGTTGAAGGATAGTGTCGGCATTGCCCCAGGCGATTTCCATGCCGGCGTCTTTTTTGGTGAGGATGTCTTTTTCATATAAATGCATGGCAAAGGCAATGGAGACACCGGCGGAGATCGTATCAATGCCGTGGGCGTTGCACAGGTGGTTGGCCATGACAATGGCGTCCATGTCAAAATTCATGCACAACGGGCCGAACGCGCCCACGGTTTCATATTCCGGGCCGTCCACTTGCTTGATGTTTGTTGCAGCATTTGGTGTAAAATCCTTGATGATCCGTCCGCACCCGATGGGGCATCCGGCACAAGCATAATTTCCCATGCGGTAGCGCTCCCGGAATGCCGGGCCGTGAATTTTGGCAGCCGGGAACACGCTTTTGGTAAAGTACTTGGCCGGTGCATCACCTAATCGCATGGCAAGGTCCATATAGAAATTCGTGCCGTAGAGTTTGTATGCCTGGGTATAGGCGTTGCTTCTAATGGTATCCCGCGCTTCGCTGATTACCTTTTTTAAACTTGCAGGATAGGCAATCTTTGTTTTTTGGGTTCCGGATACAACCAGCGCCTTGAGATTCTTTGATCCCATCAGCGCGCCCATGCCGCATCGGCCGGCTGCCCGACCCTCGTCATTCATGACATTGGCGTAATGGATCAAATTCTCTCCGCCTGCGCCAATGCAGGCCACAGAAGCCTTCGTATCAATTTCGGCTTTGATTTTTTCCTGTGTGTCGTAAATATCGCCGTTGCCCCACAAATGGGCCGCATCCCTGATCTCAACCGCGCCTTCGCTGACATAGATGTAGACGGGTTGCTTCGCCTTGCCGGTTATCAGGATGCCGTCATAGCCGGTGCCTTTCAGGCGCATGGGAAATTTCCCGCCGGTGGTGGCCTCGCCCCACAAACCGGTTCCCGGTGAGATGCCGCATATGGCCGCCCTGCTGACCATGGGAACATTGGAACCGGTAAACGGGCCCGTGGCAAAGACAATCGGGTTTTCCGGGGAAAGCGGATCCATATCCGGTTTGACATAGTCATATATTAATTTTGCGGCCAGGGTGGAGCCGCCGATATATTTTTTCTGGTCTGCGTCACTGACAGAAATCTCTTCAGTTTTGCCGCTGGTCAGATCGATTTTCAGGAGTTTTCCAAAATATCCTTTCATGAGCTACCTCCATGTCTCTGATTGCATATCCAGCAGTTTGCCTTCATATGCGTTGAAGAATATATCTTTGAACTGATCCTTGTTTAAATCGTACCATCCAAAATAAAATCCCGGATCCGTGGGGGTCTGCGCCAGCATCATATCCATATTTTTTTCAAGGTCTTCTATTTTCACACCGGTTTCTTTGAGGCCTGTCGGCAGGTTGAGTGATTTCATAAAATCCCGGATTTTTTCGATCAGGTTGGACAGGCTCTTTTTATCCGAGTCTTTATCCCCACTATTATCACGGACGCCCAGTAAATCACATAACCCGAGATGCCGGTCGGTCACTTTGGAGTACACCTGAAGTTCATAGGGAATGAATAAAAGCACCATCACACCGTGATGAATGTGAAACAATCCGCCGACGGTGTGGCCCAGGGCGTGGGAAATTCCGGAACCGCCGTTTGCCAGGGGAATGCCTGCCATCATGGCCGCCTGCTGCATCTTCATCCGGGGCATGATGTCAGAGCCGTCTTCATAAGCCCTGGGCAGCCACTTAAAGATCATCTCAATAGTCTTCTGGGCAATGGCCTGGTTGATTTCATCAGATTTCGGGGCCATAAATCCGTCTATGGCGTGGGCTAAGGCATCCGCACCGGTTCCGGCAGTCAGTTCCGGGGGCATGCCCACGGTCAGTGACGGATCAAGAAGGGCAAAATCCGGCACAAATTCCGGCAAAGCGCCGGCAACGGGAAGTTTGACACCATCCGGAAATGAAATAACCGCCACGCCGGAAACCTCGGAACCGGTTCCGCTGGTGGTCGGAATGCATGCCAGTTTGGCTTTGGTCCGCAAGTTTAGCGGCACCAGCGGGCTTAAAATTTCAAACTTTACATCCGGGTGTTCGTACAGCAGCCAGGCGGCCTTGGCCGTATCCATGGCCGATCCCCCGCCCAGCGCAAAAATGAGATCCGGTTTAAATCGCTTGATCTGTTCCGCACAGTCTTTTACCGTATCAATGGGCGCATCCGGCAGGGCTTTGGCCCAGGTTTCAAAGGAGATGCCATGCCGCTTTTGATATGGGCTCATGACTTTTTTGGCAAACCGGACTGCGTATTCGTCGGTCACAATAAATGCCCGCTTGCTTCTGCATTCTCTGGCAATCAGATCCACCGCATCCGGCAGGAGCTGGGGTTCATCTAAAAAAAGATTAAACCCGGAAAACACCCGGGGTACAAAAAACGGTTTCATCACGTCTCTTAGAAATTCTGCCTGCACCATGGGGCCGCCCCATGTTTTCAGCAGGTATTCGTGTGTCCAATAAGTCATATTTCCTCCCTGATTATCAGGTGGTTAGGTTGAAGGGGTCGAGACTGAAGGACGGTCGGAATGGGTTGTTTTAAAAAGACAATATCCGCCTGCCCTAAAAGCCTTCAGCCTTCAGTCTAAATTTCTATTCTATTCCATGACAAAATTAATAGCAGCGCCGAACCATGTGAATGAATGGATCTGGCCTTCAATGCCGACCAGATGGTTTTGAAGGGCATCCATGATCCCTTCTTCGCCTTTTTTCATGGCATTAAACGCGATTTTCGGATTTGCCCAGACCATGGCTGCGTCGTATTCATCCAGTATCGCGTCCGATGAAAAGTTTCCGTCTTTGAAGATGAAGCGTTTGCCTTTCTTGTTGTCCTTTGTTTTGACCACAACCCGGCATTCATGGCCCATGAGGAATTTTTTAAAGTTTGCATCGGTTTTTGCGGATTTTTTGAACTTGGATGCAAGGATGGTGAGAAGCAGTAGTAATCTCATCATGGTCTCCTTAAAAAGGTTAAAAGAGTTTAGAAATATATGATGTAAGTTAACTTAACCCGGTTTTCTCAAACAATGGAGAAGTTCAGGAGCAAGCATTTCCGCCAGAAGGCGCAGTCTTCTGCTTCAATGGCTGAAATAATGCAGTTAGCGATCTGTTTCGCCCAGAAGCTGCTTTAATCTTGGCAGGATCATATATATCAATGAATCCTTTACCCACTCCATATATTGATGGCTTCCGGGTTCCATCCCCAGAATGCCTGCATAGTATGTTCTTGCGCCAAGGTAGTTTACGGCCAGTGTATTAAAACTGGTAATTAGCATTACAATTTCATGCTTTGAACCTTTTAACGGGACTGCTTGTGTAAATGTACGAGTTGTCTTTTCGAAGAAATTTTGTATCAGCTGATACCCGGGAATGATATTCGATTGTTCGGCCGGAACCAGGTTGAGCGTTATGATACGCTGGACTTTGGGATGCTTTAAGGCAAAATCGAGAAAGCGGTCGATATACAGGGCAAGACCTTTTTCCGGGTCAAATTTTGTGAGACCTTCAAACCATGAAATGTTGGCTATATAGTATTTTTCAGTTGAAATTTTTAAAACTTCTTCAAAAAGTAAAGCTTTGGTGGGGAAATAATAATTAATCAGTGGATGTTCAATTCCGGCTGCCTTTCCGATCATCCGGATGCTGGCACTATGATACGGATACTCGGCAAAAACCTTTGTCGCCGCCTCAAGGATTTTTTCCCGGGTCAGCTTTTTATGCGGTCCCTTTTTCCTGGGAATTGCGGACCTTTTTTTGGGGGGATTTGTTTTTTGAGGACTTGGCATAATAAATTATTATGCTTGTTACGGATTGTTCTGTCAAGCAGGTTTTAACGGCCGTTAAAATTGCCTTGACAAATAGTTTTCAGGCACTTAAGATTTTTAACGATCGGTAAAAAATAACTTTATAGGGTTTAATTAATTAATCGGGTATATTATGAGGGGGCATGATGAACTTAGAACAAATCAAAAAAGCCGGTGAAGAATTGTACCATAAACTTCATTTGCCCACATATCCGGTGGGAGTCACTTATATCAAAAAAGAAGGTGATATACCTGAACAGGCAGTCCGGCCATCGACTATGGGGCAGAAATGGAGTTTGTGCCAGGCCGTCACCTATGCGCGTCGCCATGGGTGGCATGTGGCTATGACAGCTGAGGATAATTTCTGTGTGCCGGCTTCCGCTTTTCATAAATGGGTGGATGTTTCCGATGAAGACCTTGTTGAAAGTCAGGTGCAGCAGGGATGGCATAAGGGCCGGAATGCCGAACAAAACCGGTTTAATTTTTTCAAAGGCCTGTTTGCCGGACCTGAAGGTGAAAAGACATTGCAGAAAATGCAGGAATATATGGGGTTTGTCTGCTCCCCGCTTCATCAGGCCATCATGGAGCCGGATTCGATTGTGGTCTTTGGCGACGGCACGCATGTCAATCATATGATACAGGCGCTGTGCTTTGATTACACGATGCCGGTGATGTCCGCATTTGAAGGATTCGGGGAAACCTGTTTTAAAGGCGGTCTGGCGCCGTTTATCACCGGCCGGCCGCAGGTCGTTATTCCCGGCATGGGAGACCGGGCGTTTGCAGGCATTTCCACGGAGGAAATGGCCGTGGGGCTCCCGACTTCCCAATTATCCGTGGTTCTGGAAAATCTCTTTAAGTCCGGCGGTGATTTGAACATCGGGCAGCCGGCAAAAACCCTGCTGGCCATGGGGCTGGATGAATCCATTACACCGGGGTTTACGTTTTTGAAGAACAAAATCAACGAGAAGCGTGATTCATAGATCGTCGGATATCGATTGCAAACAGCCGTCTTTGATGTGAATAATAGAACTTTATGAGACACTGGTAAAAACTATATTAAATTTATCCGGACAGGAATAAAACCATGTCAAAAAATCAGTGGTCACGAAGGGACTTTTTGAAATTCACGGGCGCTGCCGCCTGCACGGCGGTTTTGCCTGCGTGCGCCCATAACATGAAAACCACGGAAGCCGAGCTTGGCACGATGCCGGTTGCAAAAGCCTGGACACCCCATGTGGCAAGTGCATGGGTGCCAAGAGGGGAGCATGCCGGTGCCTATGATATTTTTAAAAAAACCATTGAGGCGTCAAGTGATTTTTCCTGGCTGTCCAAAGGTGATTCCGTATTGATCAAGCTTTCGCTCAATTCGGGTAATTCGTTTCCGGCCACGAGTGATCCATGGGCATTGGCTTTTATGATACGGCTTTTACGGGAAAAGGGTGCCGGTCAGATTATGGCGGGCGATTCCAGCGGTGTAGAGAGTGTTCACTGGACAGAAAAAGACCAGAAAGGATCTTCGGCAGAGTGCTGCAGACAGGCCGGGCTCCTTGATGTTATAGAGCAAAACAAGGCAGATGCCGTATTTTTTGAAGAAAAGGGGTATGATTCGTTCATAGAGGCAAATCCTGTTGGATCACACCACTGGAAAGAACCCATATGGGTTACTTCAGCGGTTAATGAAGCAGACCATATCATTTATCTTGCCCGTGTCAGCTCTCACGTATTGGGTGATATCACTTCCGGAATGAAAATCGGTGTGGGCTTTTTAAGAGAAGACAGCAGAAAGGCGTTTCACCAGGGGGGTGAATCGTTTTATGCCATGTACGAAGAGATTAACCAGATACCCGAGATCTCGTCAAAACTGCGCCTTGTGGTATCATCCGGAAGAAAAGTATTTTCCACGTTCGGACCGGATAACGGCCATGTCACTGAACCTGACTTCGGGCTTGTTTTTTCATCCGAAGACCTGTTTGCCCATGAAGTGCTTGCCTATGCCTGGCTTTTATACAACCGGGAGTTTGAAACAGACTTTTTTGATGTGGGCATCACCGGCCGGCTGACCAAACGTCGGTCGTTTATCAACAAGGGGTTTGTCTGGTATACATGGGATGACACCGGGTTTCACGAAACCCCCAAAATTCCGTTGTTCATCCCCGGAAACATCTACGCGCACCCCTCTATTATGAATTTTATGAAAAGAAAAGGCGGGCGTCCTTCCGGAATCGAATGGGAACAGGTAAACGCGCCGACGAGATCTGAAAAGATGGCCGACTATATCAACGGTAAAATAGCAGCAGGTTGAGAAGTAATGGTATGGACACCCTGCAATCAATTGGTTGCCACTTTTAAGAATTTTTATTCAAGTCTGTTTTTTCCGGCTCTTTTAGCCTTTTATTGCGGGAATTTTTAAAGAGATTATCTTTGCGAAGGGCAACCCGTAATAAAATAAGTCTGCTTCTTGCGAATCCTTATTGTTAAGTCAGATTTAACGATCGTTATAGTTGTCTTGACAAATGCCTTGCAACCAGCTAAGATCCTTAAGTATTTTTAAAAGTTTTGTTTGGGCGCAATTCTATCCCGTTTTTGAATCATTGGCAGAGAGAAAACGGGATCATAAGGCGCTGCCGGGATAACTACTTTAATTTCAAAAGGAGATAGCTATGTCCGCGAATCGAATGACCGTTCAAGTCGTATTCCTGTTAATTGCTGCAAGTCTGTGTCTGGTTTCATGCCAGGAAAAAAAGGCCGGTAAGGTGATCATTTCTGATAGCGAGTTCATTGTCCGTAAAGATTCTGAGAAAGCATATGTGATTGATGCCCGGGGCAAGGTCAAAAATATCGGGGATGTTGATGTTAAAAAAGTTGTTATCACGGGATATTGCCGATCCTGCGGGGAGTTGATCAATCCGGGCAACTGGTTTGTTTCCGAATATGAAAAAACGCCGGAGCAGAAAGATACCATCAGCTATCTGGCGGTTGATGCGGAAGAAGAGTTCAGTTTCAGGGGCGTTGCATTTATTTATAACATGGTTGCGGAACAGCCGGAAACGATTCCGGAAAAAATGGAAGTGGTTATAGAATCTTTTGAAGCCGTTGATTGATGGCATAATTTGACACTGTATCAATAAATACTTTTATGCGGCCGGGTTTCTTATCCGGCACCAAATTTTACTGATTGGCAGACTGCATTTGCCGGGAATGGAATCCCGACCGATTATGTTTTTACTGTCAATGATCAAGTTGTTTTGAAGCACCACCTGCTGCGTTGAAGCGGTTTTATAAACACTCAAGATATCATTGTAAAGGTTTAGTATGGGTAAGCGAAAAAGAATGAAAGACCGGTATCGCCGGTTTTCGTATCTGTCTGATATCGAGGGAATGAAAAACGCCATTGGTGAGATGAAGGGGAAGTTTTTTCCCAAGCAGCCGCTGCTGAATCAGGAGGCGCAGCCAGCAGATATGGACAAGACTCCTGATGAAGAATGGTTCATTAAGACCATCACGGATAAAATACTTCATCATCCGGAAAAAGGGTTGGAATATCCGTTTTATGACGAACCCATCTTTGATGCGCCCCTGGTCGGTTTTATCCGTGGCGATGACCCGATTTTTGATCAGTATAAAAAAATCATCGGGCCGCACCATTTTACCCCTTTTGAAATCATGCGCTGGCAGGCTGAAAACAACGGTGTGGAGCCGCCGGCGCCGGAAGATTTGAGTGTGGTGTCGTTTGTGATGCCGATAAGCAGGCACACGAAAAAAGACAATGCCGCTTCAACGGACTGGCCGTCTGAACGCTGGGCCCAGACCCGCCTTCTGGGCGAGATTTTCAGCCAGACCATTGTGCGTGAAATTGTCACCGATTTGATGGGACAGAAGATTCTATCCATCGCCCCGGATGTGACGCCGATGTTTAACAAACAACGATATCCCAAAGTGGGCTGGGCCTCGCCGTGGTCCCACCGTCATATCGCCTATGCCGCCGGGCTCGGCACATTCGGGATGCAGGATTTTCTGATCACGGAAAAAGGCTGCGCGCACCGGCTCGGCAGTTTTGTGGTGAATTTAAAGCTTGCCCCCAATCGCCAGCGGCCGGATGATATCCATGCCTATTGCCTTCATTATCAGGGTAAAAAATGTTTAAAATGCGCAGCGCGCTGTCCTGTGGATGCCATCACCGCAGAAAATGCCCACGACAAGGAAGCCTGTTATCAGAAAGTGGCAAAATCCCTAACGTATTGTAATAAAAATTATCATCTCTTTATCTATGGATGCGGTCTCTGCGCCACGGGTGTGCCGTGTGAATCCGTAATTCCCAAGGGTTTACGAAAGAATAACTTTACATTTTAAGGGCGTGATGGATCGACGCATTAAAATGTGAATTTATTTTTGAGTGATCCCTGATCCTTGACAGCCTGATTAAAAAGCGATCTGCGGTGTTGCGTCAAAAATTTCCAAGCATTCAACTTACGAAAAGTACGCCTCATGATTGAAAATTTTTCGCGCCTTGCATCTTGTCTTCTTTATCAGTCTGAAACTCGGAGTTTAACATGATATTAAAAGGATATTTAAAATGCTGAATGGTGGACCCGAAAAAATAGAAAAAATTGACGCGGCAGCAATCAAAGAATTGATAAAAGCTGAAGGTATCGATCTGGTGGGAATTGCGGATGCACAAAATCTGATTTTAGCGCATCCGGCACGTCCTGCCACTGCTCTCATGCCGACGGCCAAAAGTGTGGTCGTGATGGCGGTAGCCCATTCGCTGGGATCAGTTTATTCACCGGATATTATGCTGTGGACCCGGAGCAAAATGCAGACTTCCCGGCTGCTGGATGAAACGGCTGAGAAAGTCGGCCGCATGCTCGAACGTGAAGGATTTTTGACCCTTCCGATATCCGCAGACAAGCCGGTGGAAATTTTTAAACATGATCCGGAAACAGGAAAAAAGTTCCGCCAGACCCGTACCGTGGGATTTCTTTCCTTTAAACATGCCGCCATGAGCTGCGGCATGGGTGAAATCGGGAAAAACAACCTGCTGCTGACACCGGAGTTCGGGCCACACCAGCGGTTGTGCGCCATCATCACCGAAGCAGAACTTGAGCCTGATGAAAGCCAGGATTTTGATCTGTGCAAAGGGTGTAACAAATGCGTGGATGCCTGCCCGTCCGGGGCTTTAACGTCAGACGGATATGATGTGGATCCGTGTTTTGTCTACTGGTCTCTGGGTTTCAAGCAGCTGCCGCCTGCCCGTTTCTGGCAGTGGCCGGGATATCTCCGGATGATTCGCCAGCATATGAAGAAAAGGGATTTTCTGGTGGAAAGCGGACAAACTTATATTACGGATGTTGATTTTTGCATTGAATGCATGCGCGCCTGTCCGGTGGGTGAACGCTGGAAAGATATCCGGCCGAAGACACTTCCGTTCCAGAAAAACACTGCCACGGAATAACTATAAAAAAACTTTATTTATTGAAGTATTACCTGAATTTTTACATATCCCCTTTTTGGGGGCACGCTGAAAGGAGAATCACTGTTTAAGTTTTTTTTTCTGCTGTCGGCACCGTATAAACAGTCGACTTTCTGGTGATATCCCTGTGTTTAACTCCTGCTGCCCTGAATTAACTTTCGATACTCTCCTAAGCTGATGTTATACCATCGTTTGAACGCGTGTTGAAAGACCGAAGGCTCGGAAAAGCCGATGAGATCGGCCACCTGTGAATTGGTCATTCCGTCACGCAAATGATTTTGTGCCAGTTGCTGCCGTGTTTTGAGCAGCAGCTTACGAAATGCCGCCCTTTCGGTTAATTTTTTACTAAAAATGATTCAATTGACACTCAAAGTCATTGATTTGAGCTTTTCGGCCATTTTATTGTTTTTTTTTAAATATTATCGATAAGAATACTGGGATGATAATCAATGTATAATTCCAGTGTTTTTCTGTACTCCGGTCGACGACTGACAAGCCGGTGATACAAATTGTTTTAATAGCTTTAAGAATGCTGACGCTGCTGGCTTCAAAATCAAAGCCATCAAATAAAAGTTGACAGGAGGAGACATGGGTAAGAACTCAATGAATGGCCGAATCGCCAGGAAGCCTGCAATGAATATAGATTTGTTTCCTACCTGCCTCTTTCTGGCAGGGTTAACGCTGCCTGAGGACCGAATGATTGACGGCAGGAATATCAGCGGACTGATGAGAGAACCGAATAGTAAATCACCCCATGAGAATTTATATTTTTATCATCACGGTGAGCTGGAGGGGATGAGATCAGGTAACTGGAAGTACCTGCGATCGATGAACCATTATGTCTGGCCCATGCCCGTAAATAAAAAAATGGGCCGTTTAAGTAACCATACCACCGGGCCGGCCCCTTTGTTATTCAATTTGGAAAAAGATCCGGGAGAGGCCTACAACCTCATGACGCGTTATCCGGATATGGGTGAAACACTGGAAAAAAGAATGGCTCAATGGGAAGAAGAGCTGCAGAAGAATGAAGTTGGATGGATTAAATAAAAAAAGGTAGCCGCTATGTTAAAATTATTTTTCAGACTTATCTCATTTTTGTCCTGGAGTTTTTTTTTAATCAATACCGCCATTGCCGCCTCCCCCAATATTGTTTTAATATTGGCAGATGACCTGGGTTTTACGGACACGGCACCCTATGGCGGTGAAATCGAGACGCCCAATATAAGCAGGCTGGCAGATGAAGGCCTGGTTTTCACCAACTATCATACAGCGGCCCTCTGCTCACCGACGAGGGCCATGCTGATGACTGGTGTAGACAGTCACCGAAACGGAGTCCCCAATATACCCGAGGCCCTTCCCCCGGACCAGGCAGAGCACGAGCATTATAAGGGAACATTAAACCACAATGTGATCACTATCGCCACCCTGCTCAGGGACGCCGGATACCACACCTACCTGACCGGCAAATGGCACCTGGGCAAAACACCCGATCTGCTGCCCAGCCGGAGAGGATTTGAACGCACCGTGACCATGGCGGATAGTGGTGCCGATAACTGGGAAAAGAAAACATTCCTGCCCATGTACAAAAAGGCGGACTGGTTTGCAGATGGTAAAGAGATCGATCTGCCGGATGATTTTTACTCCTCTGAATTTTACATCGATAAGGCCATAGAGTTTATCGATTCCAATATAAAAGACAAAAAACCCTTTTTTTCATACATCCCTTTTCAGGCGGTCCATATTCCGGTTCAGGCCCCCCGGGAATTTACAGACAAATACATGGGAAACTATGATGAAGGGTGGGGGAAATTAAGGGGAAAACGGTTTGAACGGGCCAAAGCAAAAAACATTGTGCCGGATGGGACCGGGATGGTGACCATGTCAACAACTGTTGACTGGGATTCATTAAGCAAATCGGAAAAGCGGTATGAATCAAAAAAAATGGCGGTCTATGCCGGCATGGTCGATGCCATGGATCACCATATCGGGCGATTGATAACCTATCTTAAAGAGACCGGGCAGTATGACAATACGGTGTTTATTTTCACATCGGATAATGGCGCTGAACCCTCAGATGCATTTGACGGGCCTGTCTGGCAAAATCTGTATCTGAAGCTGTGGCAAAAGGCCAAAGGATACAACAGGGATTACGAGACTCTCGGCATCCGCGGCAGCTATATTAACATGGGGCCGAGCTTTGCCAGTGCCGCGGCATCACCTTTGGCTGAGTATAAGTTCTGGGCGGGCGAAGGCGGAATGCGGGTGCCTCTGATTATCTCAGGAAAGGGCATCGCTGAAAAAGGGAAGTTCACAAATGCCTTTGCCTATGTGACTGAGATCCCGGCCACCATTCTGGAACTGGCCGGTATGACTCCGCCGCAAGGTGAATATCAGGGCCGCAGGGTTGAGCCGATGATAGGCAAAAGCCTTCTGCCCCTGACAAATGGGGATGCCGACAGGGTTTATAGTGAAGATGAGACCGTCGGTTATGAGCTGAGCGGTAATGCGGCTCTGTTTCAGGGGGACTATAAAATCGTCTTAAACAGGGGACCTGTGGGCGATAGCCAATGGCACCTCTTTAATATCGTCACCGACCCGGGTGAAACAGATGATCTCAAAAAGAAGATGCCGGAAAAATTCACGGCCATGATGGAAGCCTATCGCAGATATGCAGCCGACAACAATGTGCTGCCGGTTCCCGACAATTATGATCAGCATATGCAGTGCAGAAAATACGCCATACGGACTCAGCTAAGAGCCCAGATTCCGTATTACATTGCCGGAATCCTGATCCTGGCAGGTCTCTTTTTTATCAAACGGAGAATAAAATGACTCAGGCTTTCCTGGCGGGAAGTGGCGTGTGAGTCTCTTGATTCGGCACCTGTCAGATTTGTGAATGAGGTGACAATCAATGCAACACCGGAGAGGGTGTTCGAGGTTTTGGAAGATTTTGATGCATGGCCGGAATGGTTTAACGATATCGTCAAAGTGGAATGGACCAGCCCCCGGCCATTCGGGGTAGGAACCATACGGAATGCAGACCTTCAAAACCTGCCGCTTGGAAATTTAAGCGCTGTTTTTATCACTCACTTTCACTCCGATTACATATCGGACCCTGGAGAAGCCAACTTCTGGTCACTTGCCATGGGAAGGAGTAAAGCACTGGAAGTGTTCGGGCCGGAAGGGATTAAAGATGTGGTAGACGGATATAACCTGGCCTGCAAATTTGATACGTCATACAGAATTGTCCATCATGGTGCTGACATTTTCCCTCCCGACGCATATGTGTCTGCTGCAAAAACCGTTCGCGTGGCCGAAGCCGGTGGTGCTGAATTATTTTTCGACCGAAACGGCTTAAAAGCAGATGCATTTCGTGTTGGCCACTCTCCTTTTTCATCATAACTTACTTAGAAAAATGGATTGCCGCTATTCCACGGTTTCAAAAGACTCGATGACAACTTCAAGCTTTTCAGGCATTTCCGGATTTTCCTGGCTGGCTGCCAATAAATAATCGGCTACTTCCGTGAATTTGAACTGCTCTTCCGCGCCGGCTGCGATATAGCTTATGGTGTCCATTTGCTGGGGCATTCTATCGATATCCGAGGAAGTCTGCCAATTACCAACTCCCCAACGGTCATTGCACGACCGGCAGTAACCGGTAACAATCACCCTTTTCACATCCACCTCACCGACATTTTTGATTTTCCCACTGGCATCAATCGTAAATGTGTTTTCCGTATCCTGCCTTAAAGAAAACGCCTGCTCGGTAATTATTAGTTTCCCTTCCTTTTTTTTCTTTTCACAGGATGTCAAAAATGAAACGAACATCAGCACGCAACAGATGAAAACTATAAAACGTGAAAAAAATTTCAATGCCTGTCTCCTTATTTTATGGTTATTAATTGACGTACCGTGGAACCATAATTCAAAAAGAGTTATATTAAATCTTATTTCAATGTTCTTGAAGTTGTATCTTAGAGATGTATTTACTATTTTTATATCTAAATCGCAATAGTTTAGATGACATAATTTTATGGGGAATTGATGCTAAAATGTTTTTCGACAAGCTTGGACTGAATCAACAAAATTTTAAAAGAATACTTTTCAGATCTCGTCAACTTCTTTTCATGTGCGACAGATTTGCAAGATGATTTTTCACAGCGCACGGCCGTTTCCTTTGAATCGCTGGTTCAAGATCCACCAACGGAGGGATTTAGGAGACGATACAACCCTCCCCAAATAATCTTTTTATAGGAGAGAAAATAGACATGCATAGCCCCTTTTAATAGCAATAGTGTATATTATATAGCTTTTGATCAATATGAAAACAAGGGGAAAAATTGAATTCAGGGGATATTATACCTTAATCCCTCACCGAATGAACCACTGTTCATCATACGACTCAATCCCTGCTCCTTTCCACCGTGCGGTGCTGGCAGAGTTGAGGTCCTTTCACAAAGCCCTCTCCCGGGTTACCCCGAAGGTTGCTTTTCCCGAAAGCTTCACAACCGGCAATTATTCGCCACGCATATTTCGGTAGGATACCGGCAGCAGAATGCCGGGTTCTATATTTCTGTTAGGCAATTAAAATATCTCTTTAAGCGACTTCACGCCGCACTTATCGATAGTGTGCACTGCTGAAATTTTTTGCATTACTGCCGGCTTTAACTATTCCGCAACTTTGAAATTCAGCCAGAAGCTATAGCTTTGGAATTTATTATATTTTGATTGTTTTAGGTTTTTTTGGTACTATCCTTAAAACTCTCGAATTTTGCAAGAAACTATATCCCACTCACATCACAAGGAAGGAAGAGGTAAATGAAAATTAAGATAAAAGTTATGCTAATACTAACAATTATGCTCATGTTCCCCTTACACAACCTTTATGCTGATGAGTGTGACGATGATTACCAGCAGGCAAAAAAACACTTGGAGTCTGCCCGGAAAGCACACAATGGAGAAGATTATATTTCGGCGGCTGAGTATTATGAAGAAGCGGCAGAATATTTTGAACGGATTGCTGAAAGAGGTGAGTGTTGGTGCCCAAAAATCTTACGTGCAGCGCCATCTAATGCCCAAAAATATTATAAAAAAGCTGATGAGTGCAGGAATTGGAAACAGGAGTTAGAACTCCATGAAGAGTATAACCGGGCGGCTCAAATCTGCAGAGATGGGCATGCCTGTGCTCGTAAAAGAAATTACGAGGATGCGATTGACTTACTTGAAAAAGCCGCTGGAATCTGGGATGAAGTAGGTGCCGAAACCGAAAGCCAATATTGTGAACAAGCAATTTCTGCAGCTGCGAATGCAAGAGAGGCAGCCGATTATGCCAGAAGATATATTAGTGAGTAATTATCAATCTGTGTTTGTAAGAAATCCCCTAAAAATAAATCAGGCAATTTCGGATATCCTTAGCTGATACATAGTGACATTAAATTAGATAAAAGCGCTGCCGACCGATTTTAAACAGCTATCTGTGCTATCTGTTTTCTGTCAGGTTTTCGGTGCTTTTCTTTTGTCCGGTGTGTCCACAGGCTTCTCGTAATGTGCCTTGTGGTAAGTTTCTCTTGAAGTCCTTGGAAATCACTTTTTGGAAGTTTCTGACTTTGTCAGACTGCGAAGGCCGATTGTATCTCGTTTTGCTCTTTAGAGTGACGCAGAACACTTTTATCGAGTGCTTGCTTCTGAATATTTCTGCAATACTGTCGATTTGTGCCATAAACGATATCGTTATGATTTATCCGGAATGTGCAGACTGAAAATTTTACAGTCCTCACCATCAAAATCTATCCCCCATTTAAGAATGCAATAAGCCTTTCAGCGTTCCTAAATAAATCAGGCAGACACAATATATTGTTTCTGATTCCCCTTTTGCAAAAAAAATAGAGATACAGTTCAGTGTTTGAAAAGAATATATTGACATTAAATAAAAACAAGTGTTATATAACGCTTACTATATAACACTTGTTATTTAAGCTTATGCGCTTAAATAACGAATATTTATAATGTGTATGTTCTTGTTTGACTGGATCAGGTTGAAGAAAAAAGAGCGCTAGTGAGAATATTTTAATGCCGGGAATACCGGCCAGGGAGGGTGTCATGGGATTTGTAAAATCTTTTGAAGAAATTATGGCCAACATTAAAGCAACTGCGGATTTTTATGATGCGGAAATGCTTTCGGTTTTTTGGGAAACCAAACCGGAAATTATTGAAAAATTGCTGCCGCCGCCCTTAAAGCCAGCAGATGACCCCATTGCCATGGCATTTATTGCAGATTATCCGGCCACTAATTTTGACTGCATCTACAAAGAGAGCGCGTTGTTTATTCGTGCCGAATATGACGGGGAAGAAGGCGCCTATTGCCTGTCCATGCCGGTAACCAGCGATATTGCCATGGCCGGTGGCCGCGAAGTGTTCGGGTTTCCAAAGAAAATGGCTGATATTGAATTTAAGAAAGAAGGCAACATGTTCAGCGGGTGGACCGAGCGGCGGGGCGTCCGGTTTATGGAAGTCAGGGCTACGCTGAACGGAAAGTTTAACGATCCCAGAGCGCAAGAGCTGATCGTCAATGCCGGAGCAGGTGATGATGAGGGGCTAATAAAAGCAACGTCATATAACTTTAAGCATTTTCCCGCACCGGAAACCGGTTTGATGGACTATGATCCCCGGCTGGTGAAGCAGGTGACAGAATTCAAGCCAAAAGTTATGGAGTTTGGGGAAGCAGAAATCATTTTTAACCATTCGGATTATGATCCCTGGAGTGAGGTGGAAGTGGTGAATATGCTGGGTGCCATGTATACAAAGGGGGATAACTCCATGCTGGGAGGAAAAGCGGTGGCCGAAGTCGGTTCAATGGAATTTGCGCCGTATGCATTCTTGAAATGGGACATGGTATAAAAAAACGGAGGGGGAAACATGACATTTCGGGATATTGATATCAACATCAGCAAAGAAACAAAATCCATGCTCAAAGAAGTGGAAAAATTCAGCATGGAGGTGATGCGCCCGGCAGGAATGGCGCTGGACAGAATGAGCGATCCGGAGGATGCAATTAAAAAAGAGTCCGTGTTGTGGGATGTTTTTAAGGGGTTTCGGGAAATGGACCTTCATTTGCTTCAAATTCCAAACCGGCTAGGGGGTATGGCGGATGACCTGGATCCCATGGCAGGCATTTTGATTACCGAACAGCTCGGATATGCGGATGCGGGACTGTGCATCAGCATGGGGGTTTCCAGCATGCCGTTTAATGCGGCAGCACAGTTTCCAATGCCGGAAATGCAGCAGCTGGCCAGGGATTTTTGTGCGGACAAATCCGGTGAAATGGTTGGATGCTGGGCCATTACGGAACCGGATCACGGCACGGACTGGAGTCTCGGCGGAAACAAGCCAAAGTGCGGGCCTTCAGTAACAGCTGTATTAAAAGGTGATGAATATATTGTCAACGGTGAAAAGTCTGAATGGGTATCCAACGGAACCATAGCCACCCACGCGGTGCTTCATGTGAGTCTTTACCCGGAGCGGGGCATGGACGGTCAGGGCCTTGCCATTATCCCTCTGGACCTGCCGGGCATTTCACGGGGAAAGGCTTTGGATAAAATGGGCCAGCGGTCTTTAAATCAGGGAGCAATTATTTTTCAGGATGCACAAATTCCGAAAAAATATATGGTTATTCCGAATCCTGATTTTTTAAAAGCCACGGCCGGACAGGGACTGGCCAACGTGAACGGCGGGATGTCGATTGTGTTTGCCGGTCTGGCCAAGGCCGCCTATGATGAAGCTTACCGGTATGCCCGAAAGCGAATTCAGGGAGGCGTGCCCTTATTTGAGCATAAAAATATTAAGGTGAAACTGATGCAGATGTTTACCCGGGTGGAAGCTGCCCGGGCAAATGCGCGGCGAATGGCAATGTATAATCAAAAAAATCCCATGAATCCGTCCGTGGTTCATGCGGTGGCCGCCAAGTGCCTGTCCACGGAAACCGCCACCCAGGTTGCCAGCGATGCCATGCAGATATTCGGCGGAAATGGTCTGGCAAAAGAATATCCCATTGAAAAGATGTTCCGCGATGCCCGGGCGTCCATGATTGAAGACGGGGTCAATGAAGCGCTGGCCATCAAGGCAACCGAGTTTATGTAATACCTGAATCTTGCGTGAAGGTTGATGAGAACCTTTTCGTTATTTGAAAATAAAGGCTTCGTGCAAAATCCAGGTAGCATTTATTTTTTCCTCCATCAGGGGCGGGAATTGATTTTGGTGAATCTCATATTTTATTCGAATTCAATCCCCGCCCTTTTTCTTGTTGAATAATAAATGAATTTCAGTTACTTAAAATATAATACGTTGTGCAGGTATTGTGAAGGAGGCGTCGCCAGATGAAAGAACTTAATAATAAGGTTGCCGCAATTACCGGAGCGGCTTCCGGTATCGGACAAATGCTTGCGGTAAATCTTGCCGCCAAAGGGTGTGAGCTAGCTATCTCAGATGTTGATATGAAAGGCCTGCAAGAAACTGCGGAAATGGTGGAAAAGCAAAACGGTAAAGTCAGTATTCATGCGCTGGATGTCGCCCAGCGGGATCAGGTTGAAAGCTATGCGGCAGCGGTGGTGAAAAAACATGGCCGGGTGGACATGGTCATTAATAATGCCGGTGTGGCCGTCGCGCAAAGTATTGATGATGTCGGCTATGAAGATTTTGAATGGCTTTTTAACATTAACTTCTGGGGGGTGGTTTATGGGGCCAAAGCATTTCTGCCGTACCTGAAACAACAGTCCGAAGGTCATATAGTCAATATTTCAAGCGTCAACGGATTTATCACCTGGCCCAATAACGGCCCCTATTGTGCCGCAAAATTTGCTGTAAAGGGATTTTCCGAAACCCTGTGGCAGGAACTGCGAAAAACAAATGTCCGGGTTTCCTGTGTTCATCCGGGAGGGATTAAGACCAATATTGTCCGTAATGCAAGGTTCTACTCATCTCCCGGCAATAAACTGACCCAGGATCAAAGTGTAAAAATATTCGATAAAATGGCAAATACTTCTGCGGATCAAGCAGCCAGTATTATCATTTCCGGTATTCTTAAAAATAAAAGACGGATACTGGTCGGTCCGGATGCATATGTGCTTGACGTTTTAACGCGTCTGTTTCCGGTGGGATTCGTGCGTTTTGCGGCAGCGGTGGCCGGGCGTAAATAGATACCAGTCGAGTGATTAATCTAAAAAAAACAAGAGGCGCATTATGTGTAAAAAAGGCAATTTGAGATTATTGCGGATTATATTAATTTTGCTGCTCTGTTCTTTCTGGGGATGCAGTGCCGGAGCACGTTCTAAAATGATGGTGAACAGCATGAAGCCATTAGTGGAAAAAATGAACATAGCGGCTCGAAAGAACATTGACATTGATTTAATTCGAGATGCCATGCCCGCAGGACTGATTCAAATGGACGGTCTCATTGAAGCGTCCCCTGATGATAAGTTTCTCCTGGCAACTGCCGCTGAAAACTATCACGCCTATGCATTCTTTTTTGTAGAACCGGAAGATAAAAACGCATCCGAAGGACTGTATCTCAGGTCTCGCAATTATGCATTCAGGGCATTAAACCAGAATAAAAAGTTTAAAAACGCGGCCGACGGTTCTCTGGAAGATTTTACAAAGTCACTTGAAGATTTTAAAAAAGAAGATGTGCCGGCATTATACTGGGCGACCACCAGCTGGCTGGCCTGGATGCGCGTCAGTCACAGCAGCGGGTTAGATTCAATGATTGCTTTTCCTAAAATTGAAGCCATGATGGACCGGATGCTGGTGTTGGATGAAACCTGGAATTATGGCGCTGTCCATGCCTTAATGGGCGCCTACTATTCCAATATGCCGGATTCTCTTGGCGGAAATTCCGAAGACGCGGAGTTTTATTTTAAAGAAGCATTTGAAATATCAGAATCAAAGTACCTGTTGTGGCAGGTATTCTATGCCCAGTACTATGCGTTTGCCGTTCAGGACAAAGAGCTATACGTTGAATCATTAGAACACGTTATGTCTGCCCCCAAGGATATATTTCCCGAAGAAATCTTTTCAAACAACATCGCCAAACAAATGGCTGAAAAGTTGCTGAAAGAAACGGATTTGCGGTTTTAGCAGACAGGTAATTTCCCCTATCGTCTCGTCAACGATCAAATGACGTAAGGTTACGTCGTGATTTTTTGTGCCTGGCCTTGCTGCGTTAGAGTCGGGCCCAACACCCTGATAAAATAAATAGTTTGACTGGAAACGTGCGTCTCAATGAAGCGGTACCTTGCCAAAAGACTTTTATATGCATTGCTGATTTTATTTTTAGTATCCATTCTGATTTTCAGCATTGCACGACTCCTTCCCGGAGACCCCATCCAGGCGGCGGCCATGATGAATATGGATCTGGCCAACGAAGAGATCATAAATGACTTGAGGGCCCAGTTCGGACTGGACCGGCCGGTGCATGTTCAGTACGCGGTCTGGGTGAAAGACTTTTTTACCGGGGAGTGGGGCACATCATTTGGCAGCGGAGAACCGGTATTTGAAATGTTTTTTCGCAGGCTGCCGGTGACCCTCGAACTTTTTGCCGGTTATGTGTTCTGGTCTTTTTTTATCGGTTTCCCCTTGGGCGTTATTTCCGCATTTAAGCGAAACACCGTATTGGACGCAGCCATAACATCGACGGCGATTATCGGGATTTCCGTGCCGGTTATCTGGGAAGCCATCGTGTTGATTTATCTGTTTTCAGTGTATTTCCAGATTTTTCCTCCCTCCGGGTATGTGCCGTTTTCGGAAAATCCCATGGAGAATATCCTGTGCATGATCATGCCGACTTTTGTTTTAGGTACCCATACCGCCGGGATGTATATGCGTTATGTGCGTTCCAGTCTGCTGGAGGTCCTGGGCCAGGATTATATCCGGACGGCCCGGGCAAAGGGCTTAAAGGAAATGGCGGTGATCATGCGCCATGCCGCCAAACCGGCCATGATACCCGTGGTCACCGTAATCGGCATTGACTGGGGGTACGTGATATCCGGTTCTTTTTTAGTCGAATACATGTTTGCCCTTCCGGGGTTCGGCAGAATGGGGATTGATGCGATAGCTGCCCGGGATTATCCGGTCATTCAGGCCACTTTGCTGATTGTGGCGCTTTTTATTCTGATGGTCAACCTGGCGGTTGACCTTTTATACGGATATCTCGATCCCCGGGTTCGCATAAAATAGGTTTTAATTGTATGAACACAAAAAAGAGAAAACATTTAAATTCAACCCATAAAACCCGGAACGGTAGTAACGGCGTGGTGTTTGCCATCTTAGGGCATAAGATGGCCTTCGTGGGGGTGGTGATTATTGTCAGCCTGTTGTGTATGGCTGTATTTGCCCCTTTTCTGGCACCCCATGACCCGAATGACCAGGATTTGTATCATGTGCTGGAAGGACCGACGTGGGAACATCTGCTGGGAACCGATGACGTGGGGCGGGATTTGCTGTCAAGAGTCATATTCGGCGCCCGAATCTCATTGATTATCGGTATTGTGTCCACGTTTTTATCCGCTCTGTTAGGAAGCATGCTTGGTTTAATTTCAGGATATAAAGGCGGCATGGCGGATATGGTGATCATGCGGATTACCGACACTTTCATGTGTCTGCCGGTAATGGTGATGCTGCTTGTCATTGTCGCCATTTTAGGGCCGGGCGTTGAAAATATCATCATCGCCATATCTGTTCTCACATGGACAACCTTTGCCAGAATTATGCGGGGACAGGTTCTGCATGTCCGTGAATTGCCGTATATTGAAGCTGCCCATGCCGATGGTGCGTCTGGATGGAGAATCATGTTTAAAAATATCCTGCCAAATGCCATATCCCCTATCATTGTGGCGATTTCCATTACGCTGGGACGCCACATTATGTTAGAAAGCATCGCCACCTTTTTAGGACTAGGTGTGCAGCCCCCCACACCCACCTGGGGAAAGGCCCTTCGCGTGGGGTATTCATATCTGGAAATTGTTCCCCTTTATTCCATCGCCCCCGGTCTGATGATTACGCTTGCCGTTTTAGGATTTAATTTTTTAGGCGATGGCTTAAGGGATGCACTTGACCCCAGACTCCGGGGTGAAGGGAAAAAAATATAGGAAGCCCTTTTTATGACAAAATTGTTGTCAGTAAATAACCTGAGTGTTCATTTTTCAACCGGCAGCGGAATGGTGAAAGCCGTTGATCACATATCCTATGAATTAAATGCCGGTGAAACGCTCGGAATAGTCGGCGAAAGCGGATGCGGGAAAAGTGTTTCCGCGTTGTCTCTGCTTCGTCTGATCCCGAACCCCCCGGGAAAAATTGTTAACGGTGAAATTCTGTTTGAAGGAAAGGACCTGCTGAAAGCCGGTAAAGAAGAGATCTGTGATATCCGCGGAAATAAGATCGCCATGATTTTCCAGGAACCCATGACTTCCTTAAATCCCGTACTGAGCATCGGACAGCAGGTGAGGGAGCCGTTAATGGTTCATCGACAAATGAAAAAAAAGCAGGCAGCGGCTGAAGCGGTGAATGCGTTGAAAAAAGTCCATATCCCGGACAGCGGCAAGCGGGTGTCTGATTATCCGCATCAGTTTTCCGGCGGCATGCGCCAGCGGGCGATGATTGCCATGGGACTGACCTGCGCGCCGAAAATCATTATTGCAGATGAACCGACAACTGCGCTGGATGTGACCATTCAGGCGCAGTTATTAACATTGATGAAGCAACTGACCTTAGAAACCGGGGCCGCGCTGATTATTATTACCCATAACCTGGGAATTATCGCACGGTATGCAGATCGCGTAAATGTAATGTACGCAGGGAGAATCGTTGAAAAAGCATCTGCCGCGGATTTATATAAACATCCAAAACATCCGTATACCATTGGATTGATGGCATCTGTGCCGAAGCTGGATCAGGATGTTAAAACCCGGTTGCAGCCCATAGAAGGCCAGCCGCCGGATCTTGCGGACCTGCCCGAAGGTTGTGCCTTTCATCCGCGGTGCCGCTACAGGATTGAACAGTGTTGTGCGGAAGCACCGCAGTTAAGAAATATTTCCGATGAACATGAAATCGCGTGCTGGGTCGATGTCAAATAAAGAAAATAACAATTTGCTTGAAGTTAATGGGGTCTCGAAATTTTTTCCTGTCCACGGCGGGTTTATTTTTAAAAGAAAACTCGGGGACATAAAAGCGGTCGATCGTGTCAGTTTCCATATAAAAAGAGGGGAGACCCTTGGCCTGGTCGGGGAAAGCGGGTGCGGCAAAACCACCACGGGAAGGCTTATCCTGAACCTTGAGCAAGCAACCCGAGGAACGATTAAGTTTGACGGAAAAGACATAACGCATCTAAGGAAAAAAGAGAATCAGGCATTAAAAAGACAGATGCAGGTTATTTTCCAGGATCCGTTTGGATCTTTAAACCCCCGGATGACAGTTCGTGAAATTGTCGGACAGCCGCTTATTATTCACCGGATGACTACCGGCAAGGGCGAATACCTGGATAAAATTGATCATCTGCTTGAAATTGTGGGATTAAATCCCGGTATGGGAGACCGGTACCCCCATGAATTTTCCGGCGGTCAACGTCAGCGGGTCGGCATTGCCCGTGCCATTTCATTAAAGCCAGAATTTATTGTCTGTGATGAGCCGGTATCTGCTTTGGACGTATCCATCCAGGCCCAGATAATTAACCTGCTGGAAGAACTCCAGGAAGAATTCGGTTTGACTTATCTGTTTATTGCCCATGATCTGGCCGTGGTCAGGCATATCAGCGATCGTATTGCCGTCATGTATCTGGGTAATATTGTTGAAGTGGCCAGCCGGGCGGATCTCTATAAATACCCTAAGCATCCTTATACCCGGGGGCTGTTATCGGCGGTTCCGATTCCGGATCCGGAGGTGGAAGCAAAAAGAGAACAGTTCGTGATCAAAGGGGAAGTGCCGAGCCTGATGAATCCACCCGAAGGATGTAAGTTCCATCCCCGATGCCCCCGTGCAATTCCGATCTGTCAGGAAAGGCCGCCATTATTACTCGAGCAGGGAGATGCCGGCCACTGGGCGGCTTGTCATAATATTTGACCGGAAATAAGTTCATAAAAAATAATCAAACCATACGGGAGCGTGTATGAGAAAAAAAGCTGACGGATATAGAATTGTCATAAATTACAAGGTTTTTGCTTTGCTGCTGGCTCTTGTATTCTGCTCATCCGTATGGGCGGAAGCAGAATCAAAAGTCGATCCGGATGGCTGGCAGGTCTGGGGAGAAGAATACTGGCCGACACCACCGGTTCGGGGAGGGATAGCGCGAGCTGCCGCGCCGGTCTACATCGGACTGATGAATCCAAATCATTTCCCTGTGCTGGACTGGTTTTCCATGAGTTTCATGTATGAAAAATTAATTAACTTTGACGCCCGTCAGCAGCCGACAATTCCCTGGCTGGCGGAATCCTGGGCGTATCTGGATGACGTGACGGTGTTGATGAAGTTAAGACAGGGCGTACATTTTCATGATGGTTCACTGTTTAATGCCGAAAGCCTGAAATACCAGATGGAATGGATTTTAGATAAACAGAACCGGGCCTGGACACGGACGTGGCTTGAGCCGCTGGAATCGATTGAAATCATTGGTGAATATACTGTTAAGTGGCATTTTAAAAGGCCGTGGGGGGCTTTTTTAGGAACCATGGCCAGTGTTCCGGGTTTTATGATTTCAAAAGAAGCCCTGATGGGTGACAGCGCTATTTCCGAGGCCAAACGGCTGCAGCGGCTGATTGTGCCGGCAAAACGAAAACTTACAAAAGCAAGAGAGAATGAAGATAAAGCCGGGGCTAACGGTCCTTCGTCTGTTGATGCGGCACAGAAAAAGGTTCAGCAGGCCAAGGCTTACTTAAAGGGGCTTGAAGCAAGAGAAAAAGCGGTCAAAGAACTGGCGGACGATGCCCGGCCGCTGGACAGTTATCCGGTCGGCACGGGGCAGTATACGCTTGAAGCCGCCAGTCACGGCAATTACATTCAATTAAAGAGAAATCCGAACTGGTGGTTTGGCAAAAGTATTGATCATTCGGATATGCCTTATTTTGACGGGCTGAGAGTGACCGTGATTCCGGATCCGTCTGTTCGTCTGGCGAATTTAAAAGCCGGAAAGCTTGATTTTATTATTCTCAATGCACGTCAGTTCAGGGTGGTTGAAAAAGATCCCAAAATTGATGTGAATGTGTATCCGTTTAATATGCTGGTGTACATGACCTTAAATCATGCCAAAGGACCGTGTCAGGATATTCGTGTTAGAAAGGCGATCTCTCATGCCATCGACCGTAAGGCGCTTGTTTTTGGGACCCAGTTCGGCCAGGCGCGAATTGCCAGTTGCATTTATCCGGAGGATCACTGGGCACATAATCCGGATTTAAAACCCGTTGAATATGATCCGCAATTAGCAAAAAAGCTGCTCGCTGAAGCGGGTTACCCGAACGGGTTAATGCTCAAAGGCTTTTCATTGAATATTCCCGAAGCCCAGACGTTTTCAAAGGCCATTATGGGTATGCTTGAAAATGTTGGCATTACATGGAAACCCGTATTTCTGGGCATCACCGGCATGGCAGAGCCGTTTCAGAAGCTGGATTTTGATCTTGTCGGAAGTATCTACCCGATGGTTCAGGAACCGGACCATATTGCATCGTTATTGTATAAGCCGGACAGCTTTTTCAATAACGGGAGGAGCCATAATGAACAAGCCGTCGAATTGATTGAAGCGGGCCGGAAAGAAGTCGATGTGGAAAAAAGAAAGCAGATTTATTTTGATCTGGAAAAAGCGCTTTATGATAATTATGAGGACATCTGGCTGTTTTATCCCAACGCTATCATGGCGACCAATAAAAACTTTCAGGGCTTTAATGTTGATCTGTATAAAAAATACGGAGAAGGGTATTTTTTTTCCCATCCCATGTGGTTCAAGGATGGTCATCCTTAGGATTTGAATCGAATAAGATGTTGAAGGACTATTTATGAAATTAAAATATTGGATTCCATTTTTACTTTTTATCGTCCCCACTCCGATCATAACTTTTTTTATGTGGGAGACTCATGTATGGGAGCCGTTTCCCAGAGAGGAAATAAAGGGTGTTATCGGCTTATGTGTGATGTGGTTTTTTGTTGGTGTAACATATTTTAACGGTATCCGTTCAGTCTTAAAAGATCAAAAAAATTTAAAGACGGTAGATAGTAATATGGAATAATCCGGTTGATTCGGCCGGAAATCACCGGCTCAATCAGGATCGCATTCATGATCCGGTTGTATTTGTTTATCGTTAATGCAAATATCGGCAATCTTGTCTATCAGGGTATCGGCTGACAGGGCCGTGCTGTTTTTCATCTTTAGTGTATTCATCATTTGCCAGATGCGCCTTCCCAGTTTAATCGTCTTTCGCATGGCCGGCGGAATATTTTCTCCGTTATACGGGCACGGTCCCTGTTTGTTCAGTTTGTCGGCTGCTTTTTTTAATGCGCCCGGGATTTTATTGATATGATTAATTTTGGGTAAAAAGGTCAAACCGCTGACCATGGAATTGTCGCATCCGTTAAACACGCTCCGGTAATCATTTTTATAGATAATCACCGGTTTTCCCGCAGCAAAAGCAATGGCTGCTTCCGCGACCCCGCCTTCATCCGGCACCCGGCCATTCATGTTAAAAACAAAATCATCACACCGTTCCACGACCTGAAATACATCTAATGCAAAAACCGCCCGTTCAATCATATCTCTTGATTTAAAAACATTGATATTTACAGGAGAGTTGACGAGTTTCAGGATATAGGCTTCCAGGCCGTCTCTGTGTGGCAGAAAAGTCTGAAATCCGGCATTTTCAATTACAGTTGAAATAGCGGTCATGGAACCGATTTCTTCCGGGCTGAACAGCGGGCCGGAGCAATATACGATTCTGGTCATGTCTGATTCCATTTTGATCTCCTGTTTAAACGCATTATGTCTTAAAATTCTCTAATTATACATATATATTGATCCATATTTCAATTTGATTATTATCGGTTAATAAAAATATTTAATGTTCAATTCAGATAAATATAACAAAATTGTATAAGTTAATGTTTTTTTGGAATTGTTGCAGTTGACACAGCCAAAAGATTCCTCTAATTTTAGTTTAACTTAATTTTGACAGATGAGTTATCTGTTTATGCAATGCTCAAAGAATGTAAAAAATTAATATGAAATGTTTTAAGGAAAATTTATATCGATGAGAAAAAAACGCGTATCTTCAGGAATCGTAGGGCTGGATCAGCTTTTAAGCGGGTTATATATCGGTGACAATGTTATCTGGTATGATGATGCCGGGAGTCTGGCATCTGCATTCTGCATGAAATTTATTAAAGAGTCCCAGAAGCAGAAGAAACCAATTATTTATGTGACATTCGACCGGTCGCCGAAAAATTTAATTGAAAAGCTCGGTTCCCTGGCTGAAAATCAGCAATTGACCATTTTAGACTGTTTTACCAACGGTAAAGGGGATAAGGCGGAAGTTTTTAATAAGTTTTATGAAAAAGACGGGGCGCAATGGCCTTACCAGGTGATTAAGGTAACCGAACCCTGGAAACCGGAAGCCGTGGCCGATGCAATTTACGGGCTGCATAAGACGCTCACCGGTGATGTGCGGTTTGTCATTGAGAGTCTGACCGGCATGCAGGATTTATGGGAAGGAGAAGAGCATATCTTGCGATTTTATTCCCGATCCTGTCCGAAACTATATGAACTGGACACCATCGCATACTGGATTATTGAAAAAGGCGCGCATTCGAATAAATTAAAAGCGCACATCAACCAGATTGCCCAGGTCGCCATTGATCTTTCAATCAAACGCGGCAAGTCTGCCATCAAGATTTTAAAAGCTGAAAAACGTACTCCCAAGGCCTTGAGCGAACCTTTTTATTATGCTTATGACGGAGAGGAAATTCTCCTGGAAGGTGACGGCAAAGCAAAAGCCCAGCATGATCTGGGATCGCGCATCAAAAAAATCAGAAAAAAACAGGGGATGTCTCAAAAGGAATTGTCCAAATCAATCGGGGTGACCCCGAGCAATATTTCACAAATTGAGAGCAATCTGATTTATCCGTCTTTGCCGGCACTGTATAAGATTGCGGAAAATCTTTCCGTTGAAGTGGGGTCTTTTTTTCAGGATAAAACATTGCCGGTTAAAACCGTTTTTCCAAAGGGAAACGGTGTTAAGATCAGTATGGCGGATATGCCCAAAGACAGTATCTATGCCCAGCAGCTGACCCCGCCGGATCTTGATGGAAAAGCGGAGCTTTATCTTATCCAGATTTTGCCGGAAAAAAAATTGCCGGCTCATTTTTTTGTTCATAAGGGTGAGGAAACCGGTTATGTGCTGTCCGGATCTTTAAAGATGGTCAGTCAGAATGAAACCTATAACCTGGAAGCCGGGGATACGATTTATCTTAAGACCGTAATTCCGTCACAATGGGTGAACACGGGGCCGGAGATGGTTAAGCTCTTATGGCTTAAGGTGAAATGATGAATCCGGGAAGTCCAGAATCATAATGACTTGATGGTGAAATTGGGAAATATGTTTGGACAATATGATCTTGTAGAAATTATAAAACTCAATTGTACCTTTAAAAAGGAAGATGTGGTCTTTGGATTCAGATTACCAAAGATTGGCGATACTGCTTTTATTGTCGAGATATATTCCAACCCAAGAAAAGCATATGAATTGGAATGTGTTCAGGAGGATGGGGATTCCCCTTGGATGGCAACATTCGAGGAGAATGATGCTGAATTGAAACTCATTAAAAAAAGTGAGTTTCAAATGGATGTATAAATCCAGAGGTGGTATTAAGATTAAAAAAGTAGACCTATAAGTAAAAAAATAAGTAACAAAAGGAAGAGCCCTTTCAGTATGCTGAAAGGGCTCTTTTATGTGAACTTAACGTGAGTCTGATTTGTTCACTGGCAAGGCATTTCAACCCGACGACGTAGCTGGGCTACTTCGAGGGTTGAATAACGCCGCCAGTGGGCAAAGTCAGGCTTGCGCCTATGAGTTCAGGATTTTCTGCGCGGTCTCATCGTTGTAATCAGAAACATGGGCAATGCCGGTTTCTGCTGCGGTTTCGCGGTTGCCAGCGAAAAGATCCGTACGTTCAATCTGGTTTAAGTTGAATTTTCTGGCACCGGCCATGAGCTGCTGCAGGCCGCAGGCCAGTTTGTCAGCCATGGTGTAGAATGCAATTGCGCCGTAAGGAATGTTTTTCATTTCTTTTTTGCCGATTTTTTTCTCAAGGTCAAAGTAAGCAGCAAAAATTTCTTCAGCGCTGCCGCCGATGTCGCTGACTGTTTTCGGCAGGGTATCCCAGTTTCCGCAAAGTTTTTCTTTTCTGTCCGGATGCAGTGCGCCTTCAATATTGGATCCAAGATAACCCGGAATCATGATTGCGCGGCCCATACATACCAGCTTGGTGTAAGGCGCGCCCAGGGCAACGGCTTTAAATATACTGTCTTCAAGAGCAAAACCGCCGGCAAAAGACATATCCACAACTTTTTCGCCTTTGGCAGCCAGGATGCTGGCGTATTCATGGGCTTTTGCATGCAGGTTGATTGAAGGAACCCCCCAGCTCTGCATCATGTTCCAGGGACTCATGCCGGTACCGCCGCCGGAACCGTCAATGGTGAGCAGGTCGAGTTTTGCATCTGTTGCGAATTTAATGGCCATGGCCAGTTCTTCCATGCCGTAGGAACCGGTCTTTAATGTAACTCGTTTGAAACCGATTTTGCGCAGGTAATCCACGCTGCTCATGAAATCTTCACGGACCTGATCAACGGTATCCAGGTTGGTTCCGCCCAGGCGACTGTGGCGGGCAAATGATTTGATGGCGCCTTCTTTAAACGCTGTTTGTACTTCCGGCAGTCTTGGATCCGGATCAACAACATAGCCGCGATCTTTGAGGAAAAGCGCATAATCAAGGCTGGTTACCTGGATTTCACCGCCGATGTCCTTGGCGCCCTGGCCCCACTTGAGTTCGATGATGCATTTGTTGCCGTATTTTTCAACAACAAATTCCGCAACGCCGTTACGGGTATCTTCAACGTTGAGCTGAACGATGATGGCGCCGTATCCGTCATAATATCGGAGATAGCCGTCAATACGTCTTTCAAGTTCCGGTGCGCTCTTGATTTTACCTTTTTTGTTTTTTCCGGAACCGATCTTGGATTCGCGGTCAACGCCAACCACGTTTTCGCCGATAACCACCGGAATGCCGCACAGAGCGCCGCCGATAGAAAAAGAATCCCAGTATTTGGCTGCAATAAAGGTAGAACCCAGAGCACCGGTCATCAGCGGAATGCGGGCTTTGGTTTTTATTTCATTGCCAAACTCGGTTTCCAGGCTGACATTCGGAAAGATACAGTCATCCGGATCATTGGTTAATCCTTTGCCCAGGCCGTTCGAACCGTAAGCATATCCCTGGATTCTAAGGTTATTATAGGAACAGCCAACATGGGTTGTATTATTGGCGCCGGCGGTTACCATTCCGAAGTCTCTCGGGTATAGCAGTTTACGGCCTACCAGGCTGGACAGCCATGTTTCGCATTTACCTTTACAATCTGCCCGGCAAAGTGTGCAAAGACTGGATTCGCAAGGATTACCACGGTTGGTTGTTCCAAGTGCATCATTGTTTTTTGAAAATCTCATGTTATTCTCCCTGTTTACGTTTGATTTAGATGTTTTTGAACACGCCATTGTATCCTTCAAATAAAAAAAGGCATCTATTTCCAGTGTTAACTTGGAAATAGACGCCTTTGTCGTTTATATATAAGCCAAATTTTATACGCCATTGTATAAATTGACTTAACTTTAGGAAACAGATTTTAGTTTAATTAATTTTTTTTGTCAATGTAATTTTTTTTAAAATATTAAATAAATGATTTTGTGATGCACGTAAAAAAAATAAAAATATTACCGGGTACTTTCCAAAGTACCTGAAAGGATTGAAGCCGGTGCAGTGATTTTTTTATGGAATGTTTTTTGAGGGGGAGCCCGGGAGTTTATTTACTTTCCTGAAAAATTTCGTCGGAGAGAATGATGGCTTCAGACACCTGTCGCATGGTTTTCCTCGAGTCCATGCTTCTTTTCTGGATCCAGCGATATGCTTCATCGCCTTTTAATCGGCGGCTCAGCATGAGTATTTCCTTGGCCTTTTCAATTAATTTTCGGGCTTCAAGCTCTTCCCGGATAACCTTGGTTTTTACCATGAGTTCCGTATTTAAAATAGCAACCGCCGCCTGGTTGGCGACTGTGGTCAAGGCATTGATTTCGGTTTCCGTAAAATCATAGAAAACAGAGGTGAAACAATTTAAAACGCCAACAATCTTTTCGTTCTGAAGTTTTAACGGCACCCCCACCATGGACACCAGGCCGAGTTTTTTTGCCATTTCCTTTTCTTTGAACCGGCGGCTGCGCATGACATTTTTAATGACCAGCGGTTTTTTGGTTGTCGCGACATGTCCGACAACGCCTTCATCCAGATTTAATGACCGGTCTTTGACGTATTCCGGTTCTATTGCCTGGGTGGCTTTGAGCCGGATTTTCGGCGGGTTTTCGTTTTCATCAATCAGCCAAAGGGAGCAGATCTCGGCACCGATCATTTTTGCGGTCAGCAAAACAATCAGTTTGAGCAGGTCTTCATGGAACAGGTCCGATGTGATGGCCCGGCTGATATCCATCAGCGTTTTTATGTATTTATCCTGTGTTTGGTCTCCGTTGTTTTTCATGCGTCTATTTGTGGCAGATTTTTTTTAAAATATCAATAGGTCAAATATCTGTTTTCAGTCATATCTTCCGGCGGTTATGTTATGGCGAAGCCATCAATCATTGGAAAGCAAAAATATTGTGACAAACCGGGGGTCTAAGTCTTCAGGCCCGATTGTGCCGTAATCTTCGGCGATTTCATCGAAAAGAAGTTCAAGCGCATGGCCAAGGCTCTGTGATATTTCATTTTCCGGAAATCCGCTTTCAGCCGCCAGCCATTGCAGGAAATCTGATTTTTTTGATTCTTGGATCGCGGGCGGTGTTTTTCCCGGTTCCCAAAGGTCTGCAAAGAATGGTTTGAAAAGCGTTACCGGTATGGGCGTTATTTCTGTGGGTAAATCGATGCAATGCCTTGCCCAAAGTGTCATCAAGAGATTTTCGCAGGTAATGAACCGGTCTTTTGAAAAATCATCCGCAGCAATGGCCATGGCTGCAAGCAGGTGGTCATAGGCCATGGCTTCGCCCAAAATAATTCGGGTTGTTTCAATATCTTCCATGGTTTCAAATTCCCGGTAAAGATCACCGGTTTGCTGGTTGTCATAAAATTTGGGCCGGTTGATCAGCAAACCGCCGATCACACCGACAAGTCTTTCTCCCCAGAAGTTCAGCGCAAGCTTGTTTTCCGAAAACCAGCTGTTTTTCTGCCATGTTTTTGCCTGCTGCCGGAGGTTGACAACCTCGCCGTACCCGGTACGAAACAGGTCAATAAGCGGATATGTTTTGATATATTCTTCTGTTGCAGCGTCGGTGATGACTTTTTCAATATGAAGCAGACGTTCAATACCGATGCTGATAAACCCGCAGGCTTTTTTAACAATGGCTTTTAATTCATCCCGGCTGCGGACGGGGTTTGGTTCTGCTGCGATCAGCTGATTGCATACTCCGGCAAATTCAGTCTGAAGCTGATGAAGTACGTTGAAACTTTTGATTTTACCAAGGGTCTGGCTGAAAATACTGTCTTCGCCCATCATAAAGGTATGATTGATCGGAGCCGGAACGAAAGTCTCGGGTTCGGGCTGATCGGCGATTAATTTTTTTCTTTTTTTCAAATGATCGACGCTGATCGGCTGAAATACGCCAACCGCTTCATGAAACGGCACAAAGCCCTTTTCCGCCAGCCGGAAATTTCTCAGGCGGAAGGCTTCTTCTTCACTTTCAGCCGGTATCACATTGGCTGACCGGAGCAGTGTCTGCTGGTAAAAAACATGATCTATCTTGGCCAGATGGTCTATTACGCGGTTTAATAATTCCTGATGCTGTTCTTTGAAATCAGTTTGTGCATCCGGTGCATATTTATCTTCCGGTATTCTGAAGTAGAAAATGTCATCATAGGTGATAAAACCATCTTCGAAATCCGATGGATCCTGGTCGTCTTCCCGAACGATAATTTCAATGGAGTGAAACAGCAAATATTCAATCAGCTCCGGTTTTTCCGTTGCGGCCCAATGGATAAACCGCTGTGGGTCCGCCTTGAGCATAAGGCTCAGCCATTCGGTGACGGCATTGAGATTGATCCGGTCTTTTTCCCAGGTTTCGATATCAAGAATATATTCCCACTGGCGGTCTGAAGCCATTGAAATCAGATCCAACGCGTCTTCCGGTCCGATATGGTGTATCAGAAAAAGCAGGTCTTCTTCCGCAAATGAGTGAATCAGGGCATTGGGCTGCGGATGATCTAAAATGGCATCAAGGGCCTGCATTCCTTCAAGCGAAAGAACTTGTTTTCGATCTGCGGCGAGTTTTTCAAGCCGTTTTACGTGATTATTCCTGTGGTCGATATCATTAATGTCGTCATTCATTGTCCGTTGCCGTTTGTGTGTGTTTATTTTAAAAAAAACAATATTAACACTATTGCCTGCGATTTCAACATCAAACATTTGCTGAACACAAATTCTGAATCCGGCATTCAATTTGCCGGTAATTTTTGATAAATATTATTTAAATTCAATGCCTTGGGAGATGGCTGGAGACTTCTGGAAAGAAATATTAAATGCCGATGATTTTATCAGTATCAGCAGGCCCGGAACGGCAACCAGGGCGCATGTGATGAAAAAAGTTTCCCATCCCATGAACTTTACCGCATAACCGGTAGGGGCTGAGGCGATGACCCGGGGAATTCCCATCAGGCTGCTGAGCAGGGCGTATTGAGTGGCCGTAAACCGTTTGTCAGTCATCATGGCCATAAACGCAACAAACGCAACGGTCCCCATGCCGCTGGCCAGGTTTTCAAAACCGATCACGGCAGTCAGAGCGGTAATGTTGTGACCGCACTGTGCCAGCAGGGCAAAGCAGGCCGTTGAAATTGACTGGAGGATGCCGAATACCCAGAGGCTGGCATACATACCGATTTTAAGTGTCAGAATTCCGCCGAAAAGCGCCCCGGCAAGGGTGGCCCAAAAACCGACCAGCTTAACTACCACACCGATTTCCGTAGTAGAGAACCCGATATCTAAATAAAACGGGGTGGCCATTGCAGCAGCCATGGAATCACCGACTTTGTATAACAGGATAAACGCAAGGACCCATAACGCGCCGGGACGGGTAAAGTATTCAATCAGGGGGTCGATCACGGCCGCCTGCAGGTTCTTCGGCGGGTTCCCGTTGATTTCCGGTTCAGGTGCCAGAAGCGTGGTAACAATTCCCGGCAGCAGGCAGGCGGCCATGAGCATATATACCATGGGAAAGGACATCTGGCCTGCCAGTATTAAACCGCCGCCGCCGCCCAGCAGCATTCCCATGCGGTATCCGATGATATACATGGATGATGCAAAGCCGAGTTCCGTATCCGGTATGTCTTCGCGCCGATACGCATCCACCACAATGTCCTGGGACGCGCTGAAAAATGTCACCAGAAATGCTGTAAATGCCAATACACCCGGATGTTGTAATGGGCTTGCGGACCCGAGACCGATGATGGAAAGCATCAGGCCCGATTGCGCGATGACCAGCCATCCCCGCCGCCGACCAAAAAGAGGGGGGATATACCGGTCCAGAAAAGGCGCCCACAGAAATTTAACCGTATAGGGAAGTCCCACCAAAGACATGAGGCCGATAACCGACAGGTCAACACCTTCGATTGTCATCCAGGCTTTTAAGACATCGATGGTCAAAAGCAGCGGTAATCCGCAGGAAAAGCCCATCATCAGGGCCACCAGCATCCGGGCGCTGAAAATGGTTTTGATGGGTTTTAGTCTGGAATGTGGCGGCAAGGGAGTCCTTTTGAATGATGTCCGTTTAAAATGATATCCGTGATTTGTGGCAAAAAAGAGGGCCAGGCAATTATAAGGTGTCCGTGTTCAGGTGGCAGGTTGGAAATTTTTTATTCCTGACACCTGAAACCTGATTCTGTCCCCGGTCATGGTCAGTCTTGAAATTCCGGGGTTCCGGTTTTTAATATGTCATTTGTCTTCGGGATAAACGGCCACAATGACTTCATCCAAAGGCCGTTTAGGAACATGGTGGGTGCCGTTTTCATCCCGCCAGTAGCGGATATTGCCGTTGGTGTCGGCGGTGGATTCAATGATGACTTCTTCAGCCGGCTCACCAATGGCAATGATCAGCATGATGGTCAGTTCCGGCGCAATGTTTAGTTCTTCTCGTAATTTGTCCTTGTTAATGGCGCCGATAAAGCAGCCGCCCAGGCCCATTTCAGTGGCCCCGAGCAGAATACTTTGTCCGGAGATGCCGTGATCGCACCAGAATTCAGTGCTGATAGTGGTATCTGCCAGCATGATAATGTATGCTGCGGGCCGCTCACCTTTTTCCGGGCCTTTCCAGTCTTTTAAGTAGGCGGCCCACCCGATACACGGAAAGATTTTATCATTTGTTGCCGGATCACAAGATAAAATGTATTTCAACGGCTGGCGATTGGCCGCCGAAGCAGACAGCCGGCCCAGATCGACCAGCTGTTTTAATGAATCGGCCGTGATTTTGCGGTCTTCATTAAACCGGCGAAATGATCGGGTTTTTTTAACGAGGTCGATTATCATTAATTACTCCTTGCAGGAAAATTTTTCTTCAACCGGCATCTGCTGGCTGATCCATTTGACTGCTTTGTCAAATTCATCTCTTAATTCCCTGAGTGCTTTGCCGCGGTGGCTGACATGGCTTTTTTCTTCACGGGGGATTTCGGCAAAGGTCTGGTCAAGTTCGGGAAAAAAGAAAATCGGATCATACCCAAACCCGTTATTGCCCCTCGGGCTTTCAAGGAGGACGCCGTCGCAGCTGCCTTCATAGGTCAAGGCCGCCCCTGTGGGAACGGCTATTGAGATAACACATTTAAAAGACGCTTTTCGATTTGGGTTTCCTGCCAGATCCTTTAAGAGTTTGGCACAGTTTTCTTCATCGGTTGCGTTTTCTCCGGCATAGCGTGCGGAATAAACACCGGGTGCGCCATCTAAAGCATCCACGCACAGGCCGGAGTCATCTGAAAGTGCCGGCAGTCCCAGGATACGCGCGGTAAAACTTGATTTTTTATATGCATTGTCGTCAAATGTGTCGCCGTCTTCCTCGACTTCCGGGATCGGGCCGAAGTCGTCCAGGTTTTTGATTGTAATGGGAAAGCCTTTTAAAAGGTGCCTTATTTCTTTGGTTTTTCCGGGATTGCGCGTAGCAATAACCAGGGTCATTTGATTGTCCATGTGTTGCCTTTTTCTGTTTATATATTAATTTTGATGGCTTCGTAAAAAGTCCAAATTCTGTGTTGCGCTTCATTCTTCGTTTCTTCATGGTACGCTATTTGTACGCACAGTTATGCCGTTTAAAAGAAATGATTTAAACGGTGATAAATCCTGCGCATTACAAGAACTTTTGCGATAGCTTAAATTTATACCGAAAGGGAATGGTTTTGTAAAGGTCTTAGGGCAGGAAAGCGTATTGTGATGGCGCATCAAAAGTATGTGCGTCACCCTTGATGGGGGGAATAATAAAGATGCGGCGGATTAGAAACCCGAGCCTTTTTTTACTTTTTTACCGCCGGTCTTGCAATAATCATTAATGACGCCGGCAGCGGCGTTAAATTCATCATTGTCCAGTCTGCCGTATTCTTCAACTATCTCTTTTGCCAGTTCTTGTGTCTCAACTTCACCGCGAAGATACAGCCGCCGGGTGATTAAAGCTTTGAATCCGGGAATGGAGTTATAGGAGAGTTCCGGGTTGTTGATATGGAGGTTCTTTTTTAATTTCGACACCCGTTTTTCGTATTCGGATAATTTTTTCTTTAATTTGTTTTGTAGCCTGACGTTTTTCGGCATTATAATTTTAAATGGCTTGATCATTGAAAAACCTTTTGAAATTTTTTGCGCAAAATCAAACAGAGACCGGGGTAACCGAAAATTTCTTTTTTGCGAGACAGATTAAAAAAAACCAGGAGATTGACTTTTTTTTACCAAGACCGTGTAGGGAAATCAAGTACAAAAAAATAAACATCGTTCACATTGATTAAAAGTGTTTAATTAATTAAGATTAAAGTTTTGTCAGTAAATGGATTACAGAAAAACCCGAAAGAAAGAAAAAACTTTACACCATTAAAAGGATTGATATATTAATTTTTCAACACTCTGTTAACGTGAAGATAAATTAGAAGGTTTTACTTATCATTGAAGCCATCAATCATGTAAAAAGTCAGATTCCCGTGGCAAATAATGCGGTGCAACGCAGAATTTGGACTTTTTACGAAGCCATCATTGAAATTTTGAAAATATAATACACAGCGTAAGGAAAAAATTATGCATAAACTTTTAGTTGATCAGCCGGGCGCAAAAAAGTTTCTATTAGGAAATGAAGCCATTGCCCGCGGCGCAATTGAAGCGGGAGTAGCTTTTGCCTCGACCTATCCGGGAACCCCGTCATCAGAAATTTCTTT
>JAQYVU010000146.1 GCA_030145385.1 Desulfococcaceae bacterium | reverse complement strand
GGATACGCCCGACGCTTTATGCCGATGGCCTATAAAATTGCGGCCGCCTATGAAAGCCTGTTTAAACTGACATTCCCCAAATTCCGGCCCCACCCGTTATGGTATAAAAAACCAATTTATTATATGGGCAACCATTTAAACTTTGTCACAGACCAGCATCCGGTAGCGTTTCCCTCATACACAAAAGCCCTTGATTACGAACTCGAACTTGGCGTCATCATTATAAAGTACTTAAAAAACGCTTCTGAAAAAGAAGCCATGGACGCCATCGGCGGCTTTGTGGTGTTTAACGATTTTTCAGCCCGGGATGTTCAGCTGTCGGAAATGCGCAGCGGATTCGGTCCCGTAAAGGCCAAGCATTTTATCAATGCGATTTCCAGCACAGTGGTAACTGCCGATGAAATCATGCCGCATCTGTACAATTTATCCGGCGAGGTGCGAATCAACGGAAAAACCATTGTCACCACCGCCACATCAGACATGGATTATACACTGGGAGAAGCCATTGCTTATGCTTCCTTAGACGAACAGCTGTATCCCGGAGAATTTTTTGGCTCCGGAACGCTCCCCAACGGCTGCGGCATGGAAAACGGCCACTGGCTGAAGGCAGGCGATATGGTGGAACTGGAAATTGAAAAAGTCGGAACGCTGGTGAATAATATCATATAAACAAAAAAAAGGCATTTTACCGAATTTCGATAAAATGCCTTTTAAATTTTTTACTGAGAAATGGTCTTGTTAAATAACAGTCACATTTGCAGCTGCAGGGCCTTTTTGACCTTGTTCAATGTCAAAAGTAACCCGATCACCGTCGTTCAGTGATTTGAAACCACTTGCATTGATTGCTGAATGATGAACGAACACATCCGGTCCGCCGTCTTCTTGCTCAATAAAACCAAAACCTTTAGTACTGTTAAACCATTTTACTGTTCCATTAGCCATTGTAACATCCTCCTTATAAAAAAAATTCTCATGGTTCCAGACTGCAGGATGCCACTTTGAAAAATGGATAATTCCTTCAGAACGAAACTGGCCCGCCAAACAAGAGCGGGCCTTTAATAATGGATCTATATCTACCACAATAAATAAGAATAGCAAGTCTTTTTTTAATTATTTTTCACTGTTATTTTTAAAATAGTCATTTTTGCAGTTCAACACAATGCCAACACCTATCCAGCCCCTTTTTAAAAGGCACTGCCCTAAAAAACTTCCACAATCTCAGACGCCGGAATCAAACGAACCCTTTTTTTCATATCCGGCAGCGCTTTCTTTAACACCTCATACGTTACCTCATGAGGATGCCCGATTCCCAACGCTTTTCCATGGACTTCGGCAATATTGACCAGGTGCTCGATCTGCGCCCGGATTTCCGACTCTTTGCGGACATGATCCAGAAACACATCCCGTTCCGCAAACGGCACCTTAAACAGACGGGCCGAAGACAGGCTTAACGTGGCCGCCGTGGTCCGGCTGTCAATAAAAAACAGACCCCTTTTTTTCAATACAGTAAAAATCTGGTTCATTTCATCGGACATGGTTGTAGTTTTTGAACCCATATGATTATTCACGCCGCAGATTCCCGGGATTAAGTCGATATTGGCGTTTAACTGCTGTATCCGCTCGTCCGGGGTCATCACAGACAGCAGCGCGCCCGGACCCGGATCAATCATCGGATATTCATTGGGCTCCATGGGCTGATGAAGCATCACGTCATGCCCTTTTTTCCGGGCCAGTTGAGCAATTCGCTTAAAATAAACGCTATGGGGCAAAACCGCACAGGTCAGTTTCGCATCCAGCGCAAGGAACCTTTTTGCCAGGTCCATATCATACCCGAAATCATCAATGATAATCGCCACCACCGGCCGCTGATCTTTGGGGAGTTGCCGGGTATCCGCAAAAACCTTCTTTGCGGCCCTCGGCGTTGCAGCCGCCCGTCGTGACGGAATCGGTTTTGCCGGAAAAATTTCAAAATCCGGCTTTTCAAACTTGGCTATTTTAAGCGGAACAACCTTTTCCGGCGGAGCAGATACTGATTTCGTCGCTTTTTCAGAAACTTGAGGATGTATCAGCACATATGCCACAAACAGACCAAATATCACAAAAAACGACGTGGTCATTATGGTGACAATTTTATCCCCCAGACGACTGCCTTGTGCCGGACCCTGTTTTTTTGCAGACGCAGCACCCTTCTTTTTTGCCGCCGACGATTTCTTGCGTGGGGCCGCCTTTTTGGGAGGCGCTGATTTCTTTGAAGCCGCAGACACTTTTTTGGGCGCTGATTTCTTTTTAGGCGGTGTTGATTCTTTTGTTGCCATCTAAACCCTTTTCATTATGAAAATATCAAAGGCGCAACAGTATGAACCATTGCGCCTTTGATTGCCAGAATTCCGATCACCTGATCAGATGATTGCATTTGACCTGATTCAATATATTTCTATTTTTTGGAAAACCCCTGAAAAATTTCATAACCTTTCAGGATTTCATACGCCCGGTTAACCTGGGAATCCAAAAGCATTGCATTGGAATCCGTTGAGCTGTGCTCATAGACCGCATCACGCAGACGCATAATCTTCTCAGCTTCCGTCATATCCTCTTCTTCACTGTCTTCTTTCGCATCGTCTTTGTCTTTGATATCATCAATTTTTTCCTCAATGGCATCAATCCCTTCATCGCCTTGCCCGGAAGTCAGATGATTTTTCAAATCACCTTCCTTGATCAGGTTGGCATCGAATCCGTCACTGGCCGTCTCATCGAGAACCCGCCGCTTGACCACCAGATCCGGCTGGATGCCTTCGGCCTGGATAGACTTGCCGCTGGGGGTATAATACCGGGCAATGGTGTATTTCAATGCATAGCCGTCACGCAGCGGCCGGACCGTCTGAACAGATCCCTTGCCGAATGATGTAGTTCCGAGAACCAGCGCCCGATGGTTGTCCTGCAGCGCACCGGCAACAATTTCCGATGCACTGGCGCTGCCGCCGTTGATAAGAAGGACAATCGGATAATCGTTGGAGCCGATGCTCTGATGAGCCGTATATTCTTGGCTTTCTCTGCCTTCCCGGCCCTTGATGCTGACAATTGTTCCGGTTTCAAGGAAAATATCAGAGACCTTGACTGCCTGATCCAGCAGACCGCCGGGATTATCACGTAAATCCAGAATCAGGCCTTTTAATGGGGAACTGTCTTTTTCCAGTTCCGTTAAAGCCTTTTTGACTTCATCTGTTGTGTTTTCTCTGAAATTAGTGACCCACAAATATCCATACCCGGGCTTCAATGTCAATGACCGGACACTTTCCAGAGGAATGACTGCCCGGACCAAAGTTAATTCAAGGATCTCCGGCTCGCCTTTCCTGTAAATACTTATTTCAACCGGTTCTCCCGGCTCGCCCCGCATTTTTTTGACGGCTTCCCAAAGCATCATGTCCTTTGTCGACTCACCATCGACCTTAATAATGATGTCCTGTGCCTGGACGCCGGCTTTATAAGCCGGCGTTCCCTCGATGGGGGAAATGACCGTCAGACGGCTGTCACGCATAGTGATTACAATGCCGATGCCGCCGAATTCGCCCTTGGTTTCCGTCTGAAGATCGCCAAACGCTTCGGGCGGTAAAAAAGACGAATGGGGATCCAGACTGTGCACCATTCCCTGAATCGCTTTTTCGATCAGTTCCTTGGTTTCCACCGGCTCCACATAATTGTTTTCAATTTCGGCGATCACATCAGAAAAAAGCCTAAGACCTTCATATGTTTCGCTATCCTGCTTATTCAAATCTCCATACACAACCGTCGCGGAAACGACAGTCAAAGCGATGAAAACAATGAGCAACCCGCTCTTAAACAACTGTTTCTTTTTTTGGATCATAAGGATCTCCTTTTAACTTTTATTTACCCATTCAAGCGGATCGACGGGGCTTCCCTGATAGCGGATTTCAAAATAAAGAGACGGCCCGCTCATAGAGCCGGTATCCCCCACAGTGGCAATTACTTCTCCGGTTTCCACCTGTTCGCCTTTTAATCTGAAAAGCTCCTCGGCATGCGCATACACCGTATGGAATTTTTTTCCGTGAGCAATGATAATTACATTGCCATAACCTTTTAACCAGCTTGAATATATCGTTTGTCCCGAGAAAACGGCCCGTATCGGGGCTCCCTGTTTGGATTGAATTTCAATACCGTTTCGAAAACTGGAAACCCCCGAACGGGACTCTACATATTTCCCATATTTCGAAATAACTTTACCGTTAACCGGCATTTTTAGCAAGCCCTGATAATCGGAAAAATTGTTAATATTTTCCTGATCAGATGCGCTTCCCAGGCGCAGGGCATTGATGGTTTTATCCAGCTTGATGGAAGCTTTTTTCAAATATTTTATCGTTGCCAGACGATTTGTTTTTTTCTGCTTGATCTGAGCCAGCAGCTGCTGACGCTGTTTTTTTTCTTTCGCCAGTTTCGCAACGGTTGCCTGATACGCTTTATTCAGTTTCGCTTTTTTATTTTTTTCAATATCCAGTTGATTGACCAGCCCGCAAAGATGATTTTTTTTCTCTGCCAGTTCGCCGATCACCCGGTGATCATACTGGAGTGTTTTCTCAACCGCTGACCGAAGCTTCATCAGATCATAAAGCGATGTTGCGGACGCAAGCAGGTTCACTTCCCCCAGATTATTCAATTTGTAAAGCGATATCAGTCGATTAATGGCATACCCGCTGTTCTTGTCAATGGCAATCTGGGCCTGGGCAGCTTTTTTTTGCATTTCCGAAATATTACCAATCGCTACTGCCAGTTCAGCTTCAATAACACCCGCCTGGTGCCGGGCTTTGTTGAGTGAAATATCTGTTTTGTGAAGCTGATCAATAATTTCTTTTTCCCGCTGATTGTATTTGGACACTTCAGCGGACTGCTGCTTTATTTTTTGTTTAATATCGTCGGCTTCAGCGGTGGCAAGATCCAAATCCGTTTGCCCGCCGCCACTGACAGAATGAATGGAGTACAATTTTATATAGTTGTTTCGATCAGCGATATACCCAACGTCCGAATCATGGACCACCTGAAGCCAGCCTTTGACATGCGACAGCACCCGGACCCGGGTGTCTTTTAACAGCACTTTGATAACAGGATATCCCACCCCCGCATCAAGGCGCATGTTGAGTCGGTCAGCCATTACAACCCCGACTTCACGGATTTCAAAGCCCCATCCCCCTGCTGTCATTGCCAGACAGGAAAGCAGGGTTCCGAAAAAAATTAGATTTTTAAAAATTTTCTGATTGAAAAAAAGCACCCTACCCACCCAATCATCATACTGCACAAGACTATGGTCAAAGAAAATTTTACCGAGATAAACCGTATTTCAAATAAAGAAAAAACCGTTGCCGGTGCAAAATTCGGCACGGTCAGAATAAATGCCAGATAAAGCATCAATATTCCGGCAACCCCGCCCAAAAAACCATGCACCACGGCTTCAAAAAAAAGAGGGTATTTGATAAATTTTTCGTCAGCACCGATAATCCTGATAATTTCAATTTCTTCCCGCCGGGTATACATGATCAGCCGGATGGTATTGGCAATGATCAAAAGCGTGGCAATAAAAAAGATACTCACCAGCACCAGACCGGTAACCTTGAAAAGATTATAAACCCCGTTAAATCGATAAAGCCACTTCTGGGCATATTCGACATCTTCAACATGCGGCAGGCCGCCGATGTTTTGTGACAGTTTTTCAATATCTTCAAGCCTGCGGTAAGAATCCGCCAACGTAATTTCAAAAGAATCCGGCAGCGGATTTTTATCAAGGCCGTCAAGAAGAGAAGACTGCTGCCCGATCTTTTCTTTTAAATCATTGTATGCATCATCTTTGGAAATAAATTCAATCCCTGCCACGCCGCCCAAGTTTCGGATGGTTTCCATCAACTCGGTCCGCTGGGGCTCGGTCACATTGTCACTCATATAAGTGATAACGCGCACGCCCTTTCGCCATGCATCTAAAAAGTCCGTGGCATTATTGAAAAAGAGAGAAAATGAGCTGACAATAAATACCGATAAGGCGATTGTCACAACACTTACCATGTGAAGAAATTTATTGTTCACAATATCTGTAAGCACGCGTTTGGCATCAAGCATCAACATAAAATCTATTCCTGTCTAGTTCTCACAGTCCATCCGGCCCTTTACCAGCCGGACCACCCGGCCATCATGATTATTAATCATTTGCTGATCATGGGTCGCGATAATAACCGTCGCTCCTCTTTCATGAACAGACCGTAAAAGCTGAAAAATTTGCGCCGCTGAATCCGGATCCAGGCTGCCGGTAGGTTCATCGGCTAAAACAATTTTAGGCGTGCCCACCATTGCCCGGGCAATCGCCACCCGCTGCTTCTCGCCGCCCGACAGCACCGGCGGGAATTCTTCTGACCGGTCTTCGATTCCGACACACTCAAGAACGTCCATAACGAGCGGATAAATTTCCTTTGGCTTTAAACCGGCAACTTCGAGCACCAGCGCAACATTCTGAAAAACCGTTTTAGTGGAAATCAGTTTAAAATCCTGAAAAACAACACCGAACTTGCGGCGAAGCATGGGGATCTGTTTTCTGGAAATCCGGGCCAGATTCATCCCGTCAACCAGTATCGACCCGGATGACGCGGTTTCTCCCATGTACAACAGCTTGATCATTGTTGATTTGCCTGCGCCACTGGGACCGGTCACAAAAATAAATTCATTTTTCCGGACTTCGAGCGATAAATTACTCAATGCTTCCATCTTTCCATATCGCTTGCTGACATTGAACATACGGATAATTGTATTTTTCCCCTGACCGTTAACCATTTAACGAAAGCCCTCTACTGAGTGATGAATTATAACAATAACATATTAAAAGGCATATAGCCTGAAGAATAAAGGCTGAAGGTTTGGTTTCCCCCGGGATTTGCCCTTAAAGATCTTTTGTCTTCAGTCTGTCCAGCTCATATTTAACATTGACCCGATCCGGTTTTATTGATAGATCTTTTGCGAGCCAAGGAGTGCTGTTTCCAGTTTTTCTTGCTCCCCCCACTGAACCCATAAAAAGCTTCTTCCACTTCGGTGGGGGTTATTTTATTTATCGAATATTTCCCGTACAATCAACAATTTTTGCCACGCATAAAAGGCAAATCACCGGTTACCGATACTCATCGCTTCCGGCAAAAAGGATTATTATGAAAAAAGAACTCATTAATCTGCTGTGCGAAAAATCTTTTCAATACAGCAAGGAACCCACATTCAAACTGGCATCCGGCAAAATGAGCAGTTTTTATGTAAACTGCAAGCCGGTGACACTCAGCCCCCGGGGCATGTATCTGATCGGTCACCTTGTTTTTGATGCCATCAACGATATGAAGATTGAAGGGGTCGGCGGGCTCACTTTTGGCGCGGATCCCATTGCCATGGCCACATCTTTTGTTTCCGAAATAAAGAAAAAACCGTTCAAAGCTTTTTCCATCCGCAAAAACCAGAAGGATCATGGAATCATAAAATGGATTGAAGGCGATCTGGCTGACGGTGACAGTGTCGCCATTGTTGAAGATGTCGTTACAACAGGAGGCTCCACCATCAAAGCCATTGAACGCGCGCGCGCCGAAGGCTTAAAGGTTGAGCGGATTATTGTTCTGATTGACCGGCAGGAAGGCGGTATTGCTGCTATCAAAGAACTCGTGCCGGACGTTGTTTCCCTGATCACCCGGGATGAATTGCTGGAAGTCTATAAGAAGGCTTAGCCCGGGTTTTTCATGCAAAATTTTTTCTTATTCATAGGAACGGAACGCATGAGACAGCATGGAATAAAAAGGGAAAAATCAGGTTTCAGGTTTCAGCAACGGGTACTGGCACTGAAACCTGAACACTGAAACCCGAAATCAGATATACTCGCAGCTATTTCATACATCGTTGTGTTCAAAATCGCATGACGGTTCATGGGATCTTTGAATCGTCACCGTTAGGGTATGATATAGGTAGCGCAGGAATCATCCGATTCCCAGACTCCCACCCGGGAAACCCCCACCCCGGGCGCTGAAAGTTTTGACTGCATCGTCTCGGCGATATATCTGGCAATGTTTTCAGAAGAAGGATTGCCGTCATCAAAAAGATTCAGTTCATTTAAAAATTTGTGATCCAGGGAGTCGATGATTTCATTTAAGTGGATTTTAATTTCCCCAAAATCCATTAACACCCCGGCATTATTTAATTCTTTTCCGGCAATATATACTTCCACCCGCCAGTTGTGACCATGAAGATTTTCACATTTTTCCGCAACCATTTTTAACTGATGGGCGGCGGCGAACCGGGAAACGACTTTCAATTCATACATTTTATTATATCCTGTTATCTCTATTTGGCCGTCTTGGCTGATCCGCCTTTAAACAGGCGTTTAATTTTTTTGGTTAATTTTTCAGACTCTAACTTGGAAAATTCCTTTAAAAGTTCTTCCTGTTTTTTACTTATATGCTTCGGGGTTTTCAAATCAACCTGAACAATCTGATCCCCCCGGATGTTTGACCGGATGGATGGAATTCCCTGTCCGGACAATCTGAAGGTATCCGCGTACTGGGTGCCTTTGGGAATTTTAAGGGTTTCCTCTCCGGTCAATGTCTGAACCTGTATTTCGCCTCCCAATGCGGCCTGAACAAATGAAAGTTCAACCGTGCATATGACATCGGCGTTGCTGCGCCTGAAAAACTCGTGCGGTTTTACACTGATAAATACATACAGATCTCCGGGAGGCCCGCCTTTGACACCGGATTCACCTTCTCCGGTCAAGCGGAGCTTTGATCCGTTATCCACGCCGGCGGGAATTTTTAAAGAAACTTTTTTATTAACAACGATCCGCTGCTGCCCCCTGCACTGGGAACAGGGCTCCTTGATGACCTGTCCGGCTCCCCGACAGCCGGGGCAGGTACTTTTAACAGAAAAAAACCCCTGGGTTCTCACAAACTGTCCGGTTCCGCGGCACTGGGAACAGGTTTCAGGATATGTACCCGGCTTGGTACCACTGCCTTCACATGTGGGGCAGGTTTCATATTTTTCTATATCAATTTCCGTCTCCATTCCAAAAGCAGCTTCCATAAAATCAATCGTCAGATCATAGCGAAGGTCGCTTCCCCGCTGTGCGCTGCTCCTGGAACTTCTGCCGGTCCGGAAACCAAAAAAATCCTCAAAAATATCCCCGAAACTGGAAAAAACATCATCAAACCCACCGGCGGAACCGCCGCCCATTCCCTCAAGCCCCCGGTGACCAAACTGATCGTAAACCCGACGCTTTTCAGCATCGGACAACACACTGTATGCTTCCGACGCTTCCTTGAAAAGATCCTCCGCCTTCTTGTCATCCGGGTTTCTATCCGGGTGATACTTTAAGGCGACCTTACGGTATCGGGACTTTAACTCATTGGCATCCACGTCACGACTGACACCGAGCACTTCATAGTAATCTCTTTTTGAACTCATTTATCTTCCAGAATATCCCACATAACTCACTGATTATACATAAAAAAACATCCCATCAGATCGAGATTGACAGAATGCACAACAATTCCGGTAATATCTAAAACACCGCCCATATCTAACCCAAATCTAAAACGATTGACAGCAGATGACAATATGGTATGAGAACGGATACTGCAATTATCCTTGGCGATACAATAATGCTTAAATTAAGATTGTCAATATGGAACTTGATTTTATCAAAGAGATGTTTGATTCGATTGCGCCGCGGTATGATTTTTTAAACCGCCTGCTCAGTTTAAAACAGGATGTTTACTGGCGCCGGACCATGGTCACGGCACTGGATCTACCTGATAACGCGGCAGTTCTCGATGTAGCCTGCGGCACCGGGGATGTCCTGATTGAAACAGTCAACCAGACGAAAAACCCAAAGCTCATGATCGGCGCCGACTTTGCACCCGGGATGCTCAAACTGGCCAAAGTCAAACTGTTACGGGAAAATTTCAGCACTAATGTTCAACTCATTGCCGGAAACGGGCTGCACCTGCCGTTTGCCCCCAATACCTTTGATGCGGTCACCATCGCATTCGGTATCCGCAATATCATGGACCGGAAATCGGCTTTGACCAGTTTTTTAAATTGCTTAAAGCCCGGCGGCAAGGTGGCCGTCCTGGAACTGGCCACTCCCGGCAACAAATTCTTTTTATCCCTTTACCTTTTTTATTTCTCGAAAATACTCCCGCTCATCGGCGCTTTTTTTTCAAAACATTTAAAAGCCTATGATTATCTGCCGGCATCGGTCATTAATTTTCCGCCGCCAAATGAATTTGCCGCCATTATGAAACAGGCGGGATTCAGGGAGATTAAGTGGCGCCGACTGACAATGGGCATTGCCACTGTTCATATCGGGCAAAAGCCTTTATATAAAGACAGATAACTTTTTTTATCCCACAATATTTCAACCTCAGGAGACCCCATGAAACTTAATACCCTATTTTTTGTTCTATTATTGATTCTGACAGCCGGTATGGCAAATGCCGATGAAGAAAAAAGCATCAGCGGAAGCGGGGAAGTCGGACTTTTAATGACCAGCGGCAATTCGGAAACCGATTCTGTAAACGCAAAAGCCGGCTTAAAATATGAAAAAGACCATTTGCTCGGAGAAGTCAATCTGGCCGCCCTTTACAGTTCTGAAACAACGGAAATTGA
>JAQYVU010000145.1 GCA_030145385.1 Desulfococcaceae bacterium | reverse complement strand
ATATCTCAAAGAGGAGGACATCCCGTCTGAAAACATTTTTACCGGATCCATGCTCCTGTTTTTATCCACCATGACCATGGTGACCCTTTCGGATCATATCATGGTGATGTGGATTGCCATTGAAGCGACCACCCTGGCCAGCGCCCCTTTGATTTATACGCATCGGACCGCCAAATCCCTTGAGGCGACCTGGAAATATGTGCTGATCTGTTCCGTGGGGATTGCCATGGCGCTTTTGGGGTCCATTATGCTTACGCTGGCAATGGACGCCGGAAAAGTAGATGTGCCGGTTTCTTTTTCCGCACTGACCGGTGTTGCCGGGCAGCTTGATCCCACATGGCTCAAAGCGGGGTTTATTTTTATCCTGGTGGGTTATGGCACTAAAATGGGTCTTGCGCCCATGCACACCTGGCTGCCGGATGCTCACAGTGAAGCGCCCAGCCCGGCATCCGCCCTGTTATCCGGGGTTCTGCTTAATTGTGCGTACTTGGGAATTTTCAAAACCAATAAAATTATGTTTGCCGCAGGCCTTGGGGATTTTTCCGGAATGATTTTAATGGTGTTCGGGTTGATGTCCATTATAGCGGCCGCCACGTTTATTCTCAAACAGACGGAATACAAGCGAATGCTGGCGTATTCCAGTATTGAAAATATGGGAATCATTGCATTCGGTACCGGTATCGGCGGCATCGGGGCCTATGGCGCGATCCTGTGCCTGCTCCACCACAGCCTGATCAAATCATCTTTGTTTTTGACATCCGGGAATATCCTTTTTGGGTTTAAGAGCCGGTTAATCGACCAGACCGGGAACCTGGTCAAGCTGATGCCCAAAACATTTGTGGCTTTTTTTGCCGGGTTTGCCGGCATTTCCGGATTCCCGCCGTTCGGGATTTTTATCGGCGAGCTGCTGATCATTGTCGGTGCTTTCCGTAGCGGACATTATGCGATGGCCGCAATCTTTATCCTGAGTTTGTGCTTTATTTTTGCCGGGTTTGCAAATCATGTCATGAAAATCTCTTTTGGCGATGCGCCTTTAGATACCCGTATTGCCATCACCGAAAAAGCCTGTCTGGTCTGGCCCCAGTATGCACTCCTGTTAACGTCGCTGGTGTTGTGCTTCTGGATGCCCGATACCCTGTACCAGACAATCATTGATGCAGTGTCGGCCATTGGCGGAGGATTTTAATGGAAACTTCATTTTGTGAAATTATAAATGGGTCGGCAGTTGCCAGGGAAAAAATTCCTCACTTGTCTTTTGACGATTTCCGGAAAGAAGCCTTAAAAATAGTCGAATCCGGGGGGAAAGTGGTTCAGTTTTTCGGCTATACAGAGGGAAAAACCGACAAACTGCTGGCTGTTTTACGAACCGATAAACTACTGGTCGCCGGGTGTGACGCACCGGAAGTCTATCCGTCACTGAGCAAACAGTGCGAACCGTTTCATATGTTTGAGCGTGAAATCGCCGAGCAGTGCGGGATTCGACCCGAAGGTCATCCCTGGTTGAAGATGGTCCGGTATCATCCCAATTATCGCGGGAAAAAAGATGTTTTCGGCAATGATTATGCAAAAGAGATTCCCGGAAACTATGATTACTATTCCGTAGAAGGAGAAGAGGTGCATGAAGTCGCGGTCGGGCCCGTGCATGCGGGGGTGATTGAACCCGGTCATTTCAGGTTTAACTGTATTGGCGAACGCGTTTTTCATCTCGAAATTCAGCTGGGATACCAGCATCGCGGAATTGAGCCCCTTTTGCTCAAAGCTGAGCCCAAACGCCTATCGGTGATTGCAGATAGTATTGCCGGTGATACCACCGTTGGACACGGTGTCAGTATGTCCCAGGCGGTTGAAGCATTGACCGGAAAATCCCCGGATGCCGGTGCGCGAATTATTCGCGTCATCGGACTGGAATTGGAACGAATTGCCAATCATATTGGCGATCTGGGAGCCCTCAGTGGAGACGTGGCGTTTTTACCGCCGGCAAATTATTTCGGCAGAATCCGTGGTGACTTTCTCAATATGACCTTGCTGATCTGCGGGAATCGTCTGGGCAAAGGGTTTGTCCGGCCTGGTGGTGTTCGCTTTACAATTGACAGTGAGATCAGCAGAATACTCATGGAACGGATCAATGAACTGGAACCCCAGATCGAACATGTGCTGGATCTGCTGTTACTGGCCCCCAGTGTTCTGGCCCGTTTTGAAGGATGCGGTGCTGTGAGCAACCATGATGCTGAAAAGCTCGGACTCGTCGGCCCTGCCGGGCGGGCCTGTGGGTTGCCCTATGATGCCCGCCGCTGTTTTCCCACAGAGCATTACGGGAAATTTGATTTTCCTGAAACCGCCAAACCCACGGGTGATGTTTATGCCCGGGCAAAAGTCAGGGCCGAAGAAGTCATGCAGTCCATTGGGATCATCAAATCCCTGCTGGCCGAACCCATCGAAACCCAATGTGTGGATTTTGCAAATCCGGACCGGTCTTCTGTTTGGGCACCATCCTCTTTTGTGGTCACCGTCAATGAAGCCTGGCGCGGAGAGGTCTCCCATTGTGTGATCACGGATGAAACCGGCAAAATTGTGCGTTACAAGATCAAGGATCCGTCTTTTCACAACTGGAACGGCCTGGCCATGTCCTTAAGAGATACGGGAATATCCGATTTCCCGCTGAATAATAAGAGTTTTAATCTATCGTACTGTGGGTTCGATTTATAAGAGGAAACCACCATGCTTAGTACACTGAAAAACAGACTTGAACAGGGATGCAAGACATCAAAGTACCCAAAGGAAAAAATTGAACTTTCGCCGCGGTATCGCGGAGTGCCGAAGATTCATAAGGATGTACCCGCTGAATTGGTTGCAAAATGTGCCGATGCCTGCCCGCAGAATGCCATTGATGCGGAGCGAAAATTAATTGATATGGGACGGTGTGTTTTTTGCGGAACCTGTGAACGTATCTCAAAAGGCCGGTTTGTCTCTTTTACCCGGAATTTTGAACTGGCGGTTTCTGAAAAAGATCATTTGATGACCGACGGAACGCTGCCGGATCTTGCCCGTCATTCCCGGCAGCATTTTAAAAAACTGTTCGGCCGCTCCCTCCAGCTTCGCCAGGTATCAGCCGCCGGCTGTAATGCCTGTGAAGCGGATTTGAATGTATTGGCCACGCCTTTTTTTGATCTGGCCCGCTTCGGCATCAATTTTGTGGCTTCCCCCCGTCATGCCGACGGAATCGTGGTCACAGGGCCCATCTCAAGAAACATGAAACAGGCATTATTTGATACGCTTGAAGCGGTCCCGGCCCCGAAAGTAGTTATTGCCGTTGGCAGCTGTACGCTTTCCGGCGGGCCTTTTTCAGGAAGCCCGGAAATCACGGAAGGGCTGGATGCGCTCATGGATGTGGATTTGTTTATCCCCGGTTGTCCGCCGCATCCGATGACGAATTTGCATGCGTTGCTGACTTTTTTTAAATAATGGCTGATGGCTGCTTAAAAAGTCCAACTTCAGGTTTAGCCTTTGGGTTGCATTGCATCCTTCGTCACTCAACGCTCATTCATACGCCTCGTTCCTCAGGATTTACGCGCCTTACCAGTTTTTAAAAGCGGAGAGACTTTTTTCTTTTCCATCTGAGTCTAATTTTTATGCCCTTTATCCTTCAGCCGTCCCCAATATTCGAAGCGTTTCAAAACCGCAGATCAGGTAAATGGCGCGGCATAGATCGATGAGAAAACGCAGCATACCGTAATCTGCACAAGAGAGTGATTTTGAAATACTGCCGGTTTTAGCCCCGAGTTTTTTGGTTGGTTATGGTCCCAAAAGAGAGGACAGAATTTTTCAATTTGGGAAAAGCATAGAATTGAGATGAGGTAAAAACGCTATATATTATGGTTGGCTAATTAATTCCTCCTGTGTCACAGAAACTCTATTGCAAGGTGCACAAAAGGGGGGATTTTACAGGCGAGCACATTTATCGATAATGTGCACAGGATAAAAATTTTACAATACTGTCATTTTATAAAGTATTCTTTATTTCCCCAAGGCATTCAAGAACCCAAAAAAAGATATTACAGACGTATCAAAGGTTTTTAAGGGCAATAAAAAAGCTGCTAATTCTTCAAAATATCGAAGGCTTCTTCGAATTGGTAAACAACAAGATGATGATTATAGCTATTGGAGTAGCCTGAATTGAAAGTGAGATTATTGTGGGCGTGCATTTATGCAATTTGTTGAATAAAAAATGAGTTTGTACGCTTTGAGAACAACTGAACATGGTCGGAAATGATATTGTCCAAAATTGAACCATTGTTAACATAACTTCATTGCATTTCGGAGCCTACTTGCCGATTCACGAATTTGTGCAATCCTTCCAGGCTCCTCCGTTTTCTTCTCAGATTCAAATAATCCACTAGTTATGCTTTGGCGGAAATCAATAATTTTTTGTTCGATATTGTGTTTTTTTAACAATTTTGAATTTAGTTCGTTTATATCATCATTTATTATTCCAAGCTTTGACACAATTTTTCTTGCTAAAGGTTTCACTGCTCCTTTTTGATTCCAGTATTCTTCACCAAGTTCTTCAGCTTTTTCGATTCTTGAGCAAAGGTTTTTAATTTTTTCTTGGTAATGACTGTTTTTGAAAGATTTTTTTGTAACTACATATGAAATGATAGCTGATATAAGAGCTGCAGTAATTTTATCGCTCCAGCCGATTGATGAAAAAAAAATTAATACGTCATCCCAACTCATTCTGGGCCTCTTTGATGTATTGCCATATTTCAGTTCTGTATGATGAATTTGCGTCAGAACATTGAATAATTAGGCGATCTCGAAGTTCATTTTCTGTAAAGTATTTTTCTCTAACAATACCACCAAAGGACTCTTCTAAAAATGAAGATCCGTATCCACGAACACCATCTATGTCTAATATTACTTGATCGTTTGTTTTTAAGCTTGGAAGTAAAATGTCTTCACGGAAATGTTCTCCCGTGTATTTGCCATCAGTTTTATATCGGCCCGAAGGGAACTTGGTAAAATCCTCTGCGATTTTAATTGTTTTCTTTTTCATGGGATTTTTCCTTTAATCGAGTTTCACTCTCCACTGAATAAATGTTCCACCAAGTGGAGTTGTATAATGATAAATAATTGGCATTGAATCTGGTGATTCTTTATAACCACCACGATCACTCATAATAATGATGTTACCATCTTTGCTGTGTAGTGAAAAGTCTAAACATTGTCTTAGGCCTTTGCCTCGATGAGCCAATTTTGATCTTGTCCGCCCAACTTCCAACGCCCCAAGAATTAACGCGCCTTGGTTTGTCACTATATATTTGCCGCTGATTACAGCAACAACATCATCCCAAAAGCTCTGTTTTGGAAGTGTGGCGGGAATTCCAACTCCCTGATCATAAAACAGCACCGTCATTATTCTTGACTTTCTATTAAAAGACCCCGCTGTCCACCACTGGTTTGGTATAATTGGATATCTATAATTTTCATTTCCAGGGTAGGCATGTTGCACAACGTTGGTCATCGCCTCACTCATTGCTATATATAGCCTTTCTTCATTATACTCAGCGCCAAGTGCTGGCCCCATGCTTTTCATCAGTTGATCAGCAATTTCTCCATCGGAAGCATTACCTGTTAAAAATTTAAAAAATCTCAAATAATCATCAGAATTTTTTAATTTTTTATCTTTTTTGATTTTCAACAGTTCAAAAAGTCCCATTTCATCAAACAGGCGCTTTACCCTTGGATGCCACTTTTTAGGTTTCCAAGGTTTTAATTTAACATCGTGAGTTTTTCTCCATCTATCGAGTTCTGCAGCTAATACCAACGCCGCACCTGGAGAGATAAAGTTAATAGGTTCAAAATCAACACTGAATTTTTTCCTTAGTGTAAAAGATAATGCTTTTTTTCTAAATTGCTTAAAAAAAATTGCCACTTCTTCATAATTTTCTTCAAAGCACATTGTTTCAGGTGCTGACAGAATATCGACATGCGAAGATTTCGCTATTTTGTTCTTTTGACGTGGAAGGTTTCGGCGCCTTTCAATTCTTTCTTGATGGGCAATTAACCAAAGCCTCCTTTCCTTTGAGAGTTTCTTCATAGCTATTCTCTTTACTTATCAATCAATTCTATAAGTATAATTCCGTCAAATGAGATCTATGCTGCAGATGGATATTCAGCATGCTGGCATTTTGCACTATCAATCTGGGATATCTGGCTCATCACCTCAAATTGATGATTTTACACAATCGGTTATCCCCAGTTCTACTTGATTTCTGGCCATATGATCTATTGTACATCAAATAGCTTTTTATCCTGCATCTCAACATCGGATAAAATGATGTTGGACTAAGCCCAGTATAGGGAGCCTGTAATAACTTTTTTAAAATTATGGAGATTATATAGATTTCGGATGGTTCTGGCAAGAATTAATGACGGTCGGATCTCATGATTTTACTAATTATTATCTTTTTTACCCGCGCTGCTGAATGGGGTCACATCTTTAAACTTTAATTTTTTGTGGCTATGTCGGTTGGATTTCTTATCAGCTTTTTTTGTATATTAGTATCAACAAAATGTGATATCTGCAAAGAATCACAGGCTCCCTGAAGTCTGAGATAAGATAATGCCGGGAGGCAGGTATAGCTATTGTAAGGTGCATTCGAATGAAGTTCTCACGAGGTGAGCACTTTTCAATTAATCCAAAATATATAACAGTTCTCTTCAGTCAGGATCTTTGTTTTTATAACTGCATAGAATATCATAGAATCCCGCTGATTATCTTGACGTTTTATTTATTACGCTTCAGGTTGTTTTTTGTTTGTTCCTACGTTGAATAAATTGTAAGTATTTATAATTTATCAATATTTTATAAATTCAAAATACCGTTGTTTGCAGCCACAAATCTACTCATGATGACGACCCTCCGGAATTGAGGCCGGTGCATACAGCTACATTTAATTAATTTTATGGTCTATATAGACTATTTTAATACAAATAATTATCTATTCGAATATGCACGAGATAAAACAGCCCCCGCCGCCTCCACCGCCTCCGTCATTTTCATCATCTCCGTCACTACTGTCACCATTATCGTTTGGGCATGCCAGGTCGCTGCCATTACAGTCTTGGTCAATCCCATCCCCGCATATTTCTGTGGCGCCGGGGTTGATGCTGGCGTCATTATCATCGCAATCGCCTTGATTTTCCGTATAACCGTCCCCGTCAGCATCTATATCTTCAGTGGTTTCAACGTTGATTGCGCTTTCAGAAAAAAAGCTTTCCAAGTCGGTATCCGTATATGCCGAGACATAATAGATACGGGATAAAATGCTGTCATTTCCAATCCACGAATGACTGGTATCAAAAGAAGTCTCCGTGGTTGTTCCGATCTCATAAAATCGAGGTTCATTCATCATCTTGGAATAAATTTTGTATCCGGCCACAGGTAGTGTCTCTCCGGCTGCTGGGGTCCAGGTCAGCCGGGTTTGATTTTGCGTGCCGTATGATTGCGACATCAGATTTTCCGGGGAAAGCGGCAAATTTAAAATCTTTACCTTTTCCGGGTTTGCGGCATCCACCTCAAACAAAATTTCAACCGTGTTGTCATTGCTAAATCCCATGCGGCTGATATAAAAATTCGATGTTTCCTCTGCAAAATAAAGGCCAAGCATATAGACGGAGGCGGTCGTGCCGCTTAAATACAGGCTGTATTGACCGTTTTCCGGGCTGGTTACGGCAATATAACCACCATCGGCCAGTTGGGTCATTTCGGTTCCGGGGATGGCATTTTCATAATCGCCTGTATCCGGATGAATACCGCCAGAAAGACCTTTGGGATCTACCAGCAAAGCACGCACCGGACCGGTGAAGGAAACCGACAGAACAGGTTCGGCAACGGGATCAACCGCCTCAGCTTCAATGGCTGCGGCAACCATCATCGAAATCTCTTCTGAAACGACTTCGGTATCGATAAATTTGACCAGTCCCTTTGCGTAAACCCCAATCAACTTGGCATGCTCTCCAGTTTTTGAATACGCAGTAGTATCAGCCCATCCCTCATTAAATGGCATCAGCGCACTGCTCTGAAGAACCGTGCCGTCGCCTCCAAATGAAAATTCTGCGCTTTCTTCCTCGTTGTCTGCAGGCAGGGGCCTGCCATCCGGATATCGGGAAGCCATTGGAGCCCCAACGTCTATGGTGTTGATGGTCTCCTCCAAATCGCCGGCAAATACCATGGTTTCAATTTTGTCTGGCTCGCCAGGTCTGCCCATGGCTGATGTATCGGCATTGTTTAAATTAATGAGAAAGGTATTTTCCTCATATTGCAATTTCTTTTTAGCGTCATGGCCCAGAAACCCATAGGTGGGAAGGAGTTGTTTAAGGGACGCCATCGGCTCATTATATAATCCGCCATGATAATATGCGTAAATAGAATCATGTTCCTCAGGCGAAACGCCCATACCAAGGGTAATCATGCAGTTATGTAGAGTAGTTTCATAATAGAAGTCGATTATGCCACCCACTCCACCCTGAATATCATCAGCAAGCAGTGGGTCGCCCCCTTCCCAGAGATAATATGCCAAGCACGCACCTTTGTTTGGTGTGCCAACCATAGCAAACCTGGCAATATCGTTCCGCTCGTCATAGCCGTGATTTCCTTGAATATAGGCCCTTGCCACCAGTCCGCCCATGCTGTGAGCGATTATGGAGACTTCGGTTTTGCCGGTTTTGCTTTTGGCATTGTTAATGGCGGGAATCAGATATTTTTCGACAATAAGATTAATATCCATGCGCCAGTCATAGGGGACTTCAAAAAGGGTTTTGTCCGGTTCATACCCTGCATCCTCAAGGCTGTTGATCAACTTTTTCCAACCCACCGTACCAAAAGGGTTATACAACTTCAATTTAGATCCGTCCACTCCCTGCGTTGCCGGAAGTATAGGGAAAAATCCACCCTCTGTTTCACTGGCGGACCCCATGATGCCAGGGACCAACAGGACCGGAATTTTATCAACACTTGCGTTGATGTTAATGCAAATCGGCTTTATGGTCACGGGGCCAGACGAAATCCAGATATCTTTGAGTATTATCGTTTCTCCGGAGGATTGATGGATGGCCGTCAGGGTATACATACCGGAAGGGACATTAGTAAACAGGTATGAGTTGTTAAATGTATTTGTATAATCATTACCGCCCCCGAAAAGATTAATACTCACTCCGGTAAGCCTATCGTTATCGATATCCGTCATTGAGCCAACAATCCCGCCGTTAGACTGATAACCGCCGGTCACTGTAAAAGAATTACTCTGGCCGACAATCCCGCCATAGCTCGCTTCCAGCCACATGTTAACGCCGCCGTCATAAAAGGTTATGGGTCCGGTCCATTGGCCGTTGTCCACGAGAACGGATTTTGGATCCACCCCCCCATTATCCCCGCTGCTTGATTTAAGTTGGATATACTTATTGAATCCCGTCATTACCTGCCCATTATGATCCCGGGCTGAAATGGTCGCATTAAATGCTGTTTTTACCTGTTGAGGAGATGAAATGGTTGATATGCTAAAGGTGCTCGGCCATACTTCATTATAGGTCTCGTTGGAGGAGGTTGTATGGTTATTAGTGATCGTGAAATTCTTATCCGCTGGTTTATTCCATCCGTTGATTGAATTAAAACTTACCGTATGCTGCCCCACCGACAAACCGGTAACTGGCACACCACTATTATTCCATGCGCCACCATCTAAACACCACCTGGCTCCAGCATCTATCGCTCCTTGAGGAGAGATCGTAACCTTCAAGGAACCGCTCTGTGTTACTCCAATTTCCTTATATGTTCCGCTGGAGGATGTCGGTTGGTTGTTCTTGATCGTGACATCTATATCCGCTGGTTTATCCCATCCGTTGATTGAATTAAAACTTACCGTATGCTGCCCCACCGACAAACCGGTAACTGGCACACCACTATTATTCCATGCGCCACCATCTATACACCACCTGGCTCCAGCATTATTCACTGTTCCTGGTAAAATGTTGACTGCCAATGAACCAGTAGGAACTTGGTCTACCGTTACTGCATACTGTTGCACATCCCACCCCTGTTGATCGGTCGAAGCAGTTCCATCGCTTAAAGAATAATCATTGCGATAATCACAGACTCCGCCTGGTTCATACCGCATGGTTGTTCGTACCCGCACATATAGAGTTCCGGCTTTATTCGGAGTCACCGTAAAACTCATGGTATGGCTTTCGCCGTTCTCCCAATTGCTATCTACCGTTTCCACCATGTGATCATCTGCCGACATTGGATCACATGCCTTATTATAGATTGTATCGTCGGGTGAATACCGATATGGCCCATCCGCCCATGCAGCTGTTGGTTCGGACAATGTTAAATCGTCGGTTTCGTCACTGTATACAACTGAAGCGGTGATCGCTCCTTCTGAAGAAGCTCCGCCATCATTTTCTGAATTTACTGTTACTGTGAATGATTCTCCTGGTTGTATAGGCGCAGATGGTATTCCGGATACACTTATCAAATCAGGAGCAGGCGGAGCAGGGTTCACATGAATCGACCAGCTTACACTTGCCGTGTCGCCACTTTCATCAGTGAAAATACATTTTAACGTATAATCGCCTGCCTTATCATATGTATGCGAATAGTTGCTGATAATGTCCGATGTATGTGTCCAATAATCGTGATT
>JAQYVU010000144.1 GCA_030145385.1 Desulfococcaceae bacterium | reverse complement strand
CCTAATGCATGGAGGCATTTAATGAACGGACAGGAACAAATCAATAACATCAATTTTGCAATCGACAGCAACAATCTCTATCGGGAAGAATCGATTACGGATCTTAAAGTCGGTTCCATCAGAAGATTGATCCCCGTGAAAACTGACGGCACTGCAGACGATACCCGGACAGAAGTATTTATCGGCCATACCCAGCTCATGTCCCCGGAAGGCCCTTTGCCCATTCAGTCTGAACTGGAAGCAAAAACTCTGGAAGAAGCAATCAACATGTTCCCTGCTACCATGAAACAGGCTTTGCAGGAGATGATTGAAAAAATGCAGGAGATGCAGCGCCAGCAGCAAATGCAGCAGAAAGATGAGTCACGGATAATTGTCCCCGGAAGATAATGGGGAAGGTAGATAGGCTGAAGGTGGAAGGCTGAAGTAAATACAAGGAACAAAACCATTTACCACCTCGTTCCCACGGTCCTCCGTGGGAATGAATATCTTTGTGTCGAATATCGACGGCACAATCCCGGATCAAAAAGTTTGCCAAAACCCAGGGACTATCGCCACTTATAGGTTCCCACGGTCCTCCGTGGGAACCGGAAAAGAATTAAGGAAACGTCTTTTTCTCTGTGTTCGCTGTGCCCTCTGTGGTGAAAAAAAGGATTTCTTCTGATTGAACAATTCAATTATCAGCGCAGCCGCCCACTGGGACCTTGATGTTCGATCCATCCGAAAGAACATTGAACTCTCCGGCAGCCCGGAGCGTTGTGAATTCCGGTTTGCCATTGAATGCAGTGATGACGGTCTGTATGTAATCGAGAGCCTGCTTGAAGCTGAGGTCAATCACAAGAAAAAGATCATCTCCAGCCTCAACTATCTTATTCGCCGGGGCCTTACCGGGATCAATCCTTATATTTCATCAAAAAACGGCGCATATATCGAAACCATTGGCAACCGGCTCTGGCAGATCTCCCGGTTTGTCGACGGGGTTTGCCTGAAACGTCCGGAATATGTGTTTGACCAATGGCGGGGAAACATCCTGGCCGATTTTTTAATTAATTTACGAAAAACATCTTCAGACATGCCCGGCTCTGACGGCCAAAAACCTTTCTCCATCATTGATTACATCCACACGCTCAACGACCAGATAAAAACCCACGAGCCGGAACTGCAAAAAAAAATTCAACCGGTTATCGACTTTCTGCAAAAAAATTTCATACAGACACATGACAGGCTCCCGTCCACCTTCTGCCATGGCGATTTTCATGCGTTAAATGTGATATGGTCTGGCACCGGCATCAATGCCGTGATTGACTGGGAATTTTCAGGGATCAAACCGGAAATCTATGATATGGCCAACATGATCGGCTGCATCGGGATCGAGAATCCGGAAGCACTTGCAGGACCCCTGGTTACAGACTTTATCGGCCGGCTTAAAAACGCCGCCATAATTTCCGAACTAAGCTGGTCGGTGCTGTTGGAATATATTGTTGCCCTTCGGTTTGCCTGGCTGTCCGAATGGCTCCGCCATAACGACCATGAAATGATTGAGATGGAAACGGATTATCTGAAACTGCTGGTAAGAAATGCGGCCGACTTGAAACACATGTGGGACATCTGACCATTCATTTTAATCATAACCCTTTGACATAAAAATAAAAATCAACTATTAATAAATTCGTTAATTGTCCGGGCGTTAGGTAAAATAAAATCACAACATTTCTACCGGCTATACATATTGCAGATAATCAGCACCAGCGAGGCGAATATTGAATAAGGGGCATTATGCAGATTAGAAAGAGATACTTTGTTCTTCCTGTTCTGATGGTTTTATTTGGATTTACCTATTATTCCGTTTATAAAGAAGTTAAGAATAAAACAATCACGGAATTTAATGTCCAGCAAATGCTTTTGGCAAAGCAGGCCGCAAAAAGTATCGAAAAATATTTTACACATCATTTTCATGACCTTGCCTATCTTTCCAAAACCAGCAATATTACCGCTTTAAACAAAAATGGCCGGGAATTAATGGATTCCTTCTACGACAGCACATCTGATGAAATTCGCGCCATCACCCGTATCAGTAAAATCGGACGCATCATTTATACAGCCCCTTTCAGACAAAAAGCCATTGGCGCAGATGTATCTTACCAAAAACACAACCGCCGGATCATGAAAACCCGTCAACCCGTGGTCAGTGATGTTTTTACAGCTGTCCAGGGCTATCAGACGGTGGCCTGCGCCGTGCCTGTATTTAGCAACGGCGAGTACCAGGGTGCCCTCGCCATCCTGGTCCCGTTTGACGCCCTGGCAAAAGAGTTTCTGGAAAACATTAAAATTGGCAAAGGAGGGTATGCCTGGTTAATCAGTCAAAAAGGGAGGGTATTATACAATCCGGTTCCGGGGCAGGCAGGGAAATCGGTCTTTGACTCACCGGACAAATCAGCCTCGTTCGTTTCAATGACCGGTAAAATGTTAAACCGGGAGGCCGGGACCGCAACATATACTGACAATAAAACAACCAAGCATGCAGCATATTATCCGGTTCAACTGGGGGACACATTCTGGTCGATCGTTATCGCAACGCCTGAAAAAGAAGTCCTTGCCACGATGACCGGATTTAAAAACAAATTTTTACTGGTCGCGATTCTTTTAACGCTCGTCGTATCTGTTTATTCCTATTATATTATGAGGGCTTCAACCATCGTAAAAGAAGAAAAAAAACGCAAAGAAACCGAAGAAGAATTACGGAAAAGTGAAGAAAAAATCGCAAGATTGAAAAAGATGGAATCCATCGGCCTGATGGCCGGCGGCATTGCCCATGATTTGAACAATATTTTGTCAGGGATCGTGGGCTATCCGGACCTTATTTTAATGCAACTCCCGGATGACAGCCCGCTTCGCGGACATGTTACGGCCATTCAGGAATCCGGATTGAGGGCGGCTGATATTGTCTCGGATTTACTGACCGTTGCCAGGGGCGTGGCTGTGAATAAAAAGGTCCTCGCCTTAAATACGATTGTGACGGAATATTTAGCCTCCCCTGAACACCATAAACTTGAAAAGATACATCCCAATATCAATTTTACGGTTCAACTGGATTCCGGCCTCTTCAACATTAATGCATCCCCCGCTCACATGAAAAAAACCTTGATGAATTTAGTTATCAACGCCTCCCAGGCCATTACGGACGGCGGCAATGTGACCCTATCGGCATCAAACCATTACCTTGAAGGGCCGTTAAAACTATTCGCAGATATACGTAAAGGCAATTACGTCCGCCTGACGGTATCAGACGATGGCGCGGGGATATCATCGGAAGAACTTGAAAGAATTTTTGAACCGTTTTATACAAAAAAAACAATGGGTAGAACCGGTACAGGACTCGGCCTGACGATTGTCTGGAATACGATTCTGGATCATAATGGATATATTAACGTAAAAAGCGACAAAGAAGGAACATCCTTTGAGTTGTACTTCCCGGCCACCAACAAAAAATTAGCAGTTATCGAAAAAGATATTTCCATTAAAAAAATCCAGGGGAATAACGAAAAAATCCTGGTGGTTGATGACGAAAAGAACCAGAGAGAAATCGCCTGTGCATTGCTCACGCAGCTGAGATATACCGCCGAATCCGTTTCAAGCGGTGAAAATGCCGTTAAGCATCTCAAAAACAACACTTTTGACTTGATTCTACTTGATATGATTATGCCAAAAGGCATGAACGGACTTGAGACATACAAAAAGATCGTCGACATTCACCCGGGCCAGAAGACAATTATTGCCAGTGGATACGCGGAGACAGAGTACATTAAAACAGCTCAACAATTAGGGGCAGGGAAATATATTAAAAAGCCCTATACCGTCGAAAAAATCGGGCTGGCCGTTAAAGAAGCGCTGAACCGGTAAAATGGCCCGTTCGATCATCCACCTGCTGCTCCACTTTATCGTACCCGGCATTGCCGCCGGATGGGCATTTAAAAAACAGTGGAAAAAAGCCTGGATGATCATGCTGGCAACCATGATTGTGGATATGGATCATCTGCTGGCATCCCCTGTATTTGATCCCAACCGTTGCAGCATAGGATTCCATCCGCTGCACAGCTATCCGGCAATCTTTTTGTATATGGTTTTGACAATAATGCCTAAGACCCGGATTATCGGCACCGGCCTGCTCATTCATATGGCCTTGGACGGCATTGACTGTTTCTGGATGACTTAATCCGGCTTTCTCATAAAGATTTTTTTGGTATAAATACGGATTATATATGAACGTATCACGATCAAACATTCTTATTTTCAGGATCGCTCTGGCGACCGCTGTTTCGGGAATCCTCATTCTTGCGACGACCCCTTTGGAATATCCGGTGGTATCCGGCATCAACGACAAGCTGAATCATATTTTTGCTTTTTTTGTTTTATCTCTGCTGACAAATTTTTCTTTTCCTGGCAAGAAATTTTATTTTGCCATATTCCTCCCATTAATGGGCTATGGTTTAATGATTGAAAGTATTCAATATTTTCTCCCGTACCGGATGTTTTCATTATTTGATGTTGCTGCCGATGCCCTGGGAATCGGATTATATAAAGCTTCAGCGCCATTTTTTCAAAAAGGCGCGGATGCAATTTTTCACAAAAAATGATCCGCAACAAAAGGATTAAAATATGGATGCCGGAACCATAATACTCTGGACACTTGCCGCTCTGTTAACCGTCACCGGTCTGACCGGACTTATTATTCCCGTGATTCCCGGTCCGATCCTTCTGCTGGCCGGACTTGTAATGGCTGCCTGGGCTGAAAACTTTGCATTTGTCGGCCCGGTGATCATTACCATTTTAACGCTTTTAGCGATCCTTGCCCATGCGCTGGATTTTATGGCCGGCGCCATGGGAGTCAAACGGTTTGGGGCCAGCCGGAAAGCAGCCGTGGGAGCTGCCATCGGCGCTGTATTCGGCATCTTTTTCGGATTTATCGGTATTCTGGCCGGACCTTTTATCGGCGCGGTTATCGGTGAGCTTTCCGTTCAGAGAAACTTTCAGGCAGCCGGACTGGCCGGCATCGGGGCCTGGCTGGGGATGATGGCTGGTGCGGCCGCCAAGATGGCGATCGGCTTTTCCATGGCCGGGATATTTATTATTGCCCGCCTGTTTTAAGAAAAATTAAATTGACACCCACCGCCGGGTTCTGTGCTTTGTGTTTGACAAAATTAACAAAATTGATGAATATGTGTCACTTGAAATTTATCTATGGGAACCTTTTTCACGAGACTTCCAGCCAGGTATTACTACAGAACACGACAAGCGGTCAGCTTTTATAACTGACTGTTTTTTTTGACATAAGAAAGGATTATCTAAATGAAGACCATCGTTAACATCAGCCTGGGGCCCAGTAAAGACGACTATGATTTCAACCCCCGGTTCATGGGAATGGACTTTCGGGTAATACGTCTCGGTACAGACGGAAGTATCGATATCGCAGCTGATTTGCTTCAGGAATGGGATGCCAGGGCAGATGTTATCGGACTGGGGTCTATCCAGTTCCCATTCACCATCGGTAGCAAAAGCAAATCTGAAGAACAGACAAAAATCCTTTATCAACTGGGAAGCAAGCTGAACACACCTTTCACGACCGGAGATTCGCTTCGCAGTGTCGGGCATGAATGGACCATCCGGCATCTTCAATATTCATTCGGCAATAATTTTTTCAATAACAGCCGGGTGGTGTTCTTTTCCGGAATGATTAACTCCAGCACGGCAGGCGCCATATCCGAATATACCACCAACCTGAAGTTCTGTGATCCGATTTTAGAACACGGCATTCCCAAGTTTTTAAAATCCATTGACGACATGAAATTATATGCCAACGAACTCCACAGTGTATTAAAATGGGTGCCGAGCCGGCAATTTTCCAATTTTGCCATGCCCTTGAGGGCGTACAATGAATTTATCATTCAAAAAGCCGTTCAGCAGGCCAATATCATTGTCGTTCCATATTACAATTTTCATCAATACCTTAGAAACTGCGGCCTTAAAGAACTTTCCGGAAAAACGGTGATCACCGCAACCGCCTATGATGACCGGGTCAAATTCTTAAAAGAACGCGGTGTGGACGTTATCATTGATTCGACCCCTAAGATCCTGGAAAACGTGGTGGGCGTCAGTGTTCTGGAAGCTATGATCATGGTGGCGCTTGATAAAACGCCGGAAACCCTTTCGCGGGATGATCTGCTTGAAGTCATATCCGAACGGCGGATGGATCCGCGCGTTATTTATCCATCCGGAGAAAAAAAACGCGTCAACCGTTTTGCCTTTGTCGTCCACCCCCTGACACGGGATTACCTGAAAAAAATCAAGCCCGTGAGTTGGATATCCAAATTACGGCCAACAGCCAAACTGGATACCATTGAAAAACTAATGGCATATTCACCGCCGTTTGTTTACTCCAAGGTCACGGGAATAAAATCTCCGACCGGTGTGGAAGCCGAAGGCTGGCTGATTGCCATCGGCGCAACTCCCCAGCAGATGCTGGCACACAGCCCGGAATTTATAAATTCCCGGCTGCTCAAAGCCGCAAAAATCGCCAAGGGACTGGGCGCCCAGATAATCGGGCTGGGTGCATTAACCAAGGCCATGGGAGATGCCGGGATTACAGTGGCAAAATTTTCCGATCTGCCGATTACCACCGGAAACAGCTACAGTGCATCCGCGGCCCTGTGGGCGACGGCCGAGGCGGTCAGAAAGATGGGTTTGATTGAAATAACCAAAGGAAAAAAGCTGAAAGGCAAAACCATGGTCATCGGCGCCACCGGTGCTGTCGGATCGGTCTGTGCCAGACTTTTAGCCACGGCTTTTAAAGAAGTTTACATGGTCGACAGCCATGATGCCAAACTGCTTTCCTTAAGAGAATCCATATTAAATGAAATCAAAGATGTCAAAGTCCATATCACGACAAGAGCCGATAAATATCTGGATGATATGGATGTTATTGTCACGGCGTCATCTTCGGGGACAAATAAAAAAATTCTTGATATCGAAAAAGTCAAACCGGGATGTGTGATTACGGATGTCAACCGGCCGCTTAACCTTACCATTAAGGATGCCAAACGACGGCCGGATGTACTGATCATTGCTTCCGGTGAAATTGCGTTACCCGGAGAACCGGAAATGGAAAATATCGGACTTCCGCCGGGCGTCGCCTATGCCAGCCTCGCGGAAGCCATAGTCCTGGCCCTGGAAGGCCGATATGAAAATTTCAGTGTCGGCAGGGATATCCAGTGGGAAAAGGTCAGCGAAATATATAAACTGGGCTTAAAGCACGGAATGAAGCTCTCCGCCATCTCAGGCCTTGAAGGGGTTCTGAGACATGATGATTTTGTCCGGGTCCGGGATTTGGCAAAAATCGCCCGAAGAACGGCGAGCAAGACAATTCCCCAGGATTAAAGATCCGGCCCCTGAGAGCCCGGGGTTGTTTTGCCAACAGATTCCCACCCATTAAAAGGTCAATGATATACCTGCGTCTCGGGAACCTCAAGGGCATACACCCGGGCGCGGCTGTCTTTGCTTTCTGCGTCATACGCGGCAATGGCTTCAACTGTTTTACCCGGCGCAAGCGGACTGTAATCCCCGGAGTATGGTAAATCAATCCGGAATTTGAAAAATCATGGAACTGGCTATGCGGATGGTTTCAGAAATGTAAATTTCATGTCACAAACATTATCTCCCATAGACAGGGTATGGGGTCTCGTATATTTGAACACCTCTTTATCCGCCATAATATCCGGCAGCGCAAAATCAAACACACACCAGGTTTTTTGAAAGAACTTCAGGTCATCCTCGCCCTGCATTTTGAAATAGTCGCAAATCGGGCACCGGTAAAAATCCATGTTTATTTCATCGGTCCCGGCATGATATTCCCACTTGTATGCCGGCGGACAGAACTGGTATTTGATGGCAAGCCGCAGCTGAAAGTCTACCTGTTTATACGGATCGCGGAACAGCACCCGGCTCATTAATCTGGAGAGCTTTGCGTCACCTGCATAATATTTCCATAAAATATCACCGGCCAGTTCTATAGCATAATCGCTGTCTTCCACCATAGCGGACATTGCCCTGAACAGCGCCAGGCTAAGAACTCCGGAGTCCATCATCTTCCGGTTCCCGTAGTTTGGAAATTTGGGGGCATGAGGCACCATTTTTCGGTATTGATCCCATGATGTTTTCGTCAACGCATCAAAATCCGCCGCGTTGAACCGGCCCTTTTCCGGGTGTTCTTTGGACCGGTTCCGACCGATAAATGTATTTCTTATTAAAAACTGTCCAAACCGGAATGCCATATACTTCATCTGTTATCTCCTTTCAAGTAAATAATTTATAACTATTTGAAATAATATATAAATTTTTTTATAGCATAATAATGACGCATCACCATGAAAAACTTTTTAATTCTTAAGTTGAGCGTTTTGACTCATCACATCACTCATCGTTCGACATAGGGCAGCAGCGGGCGGAGCTGGCTTTCAATAAGGGCTTGATACATTGAAACCTGGACCTCCACATCCAGGCCGTTTTTTAAACCGTATATGAGTGTGGTCAGATAATGGGAAATAATGGCGGAGGCCAGGACATCACAATCACTATCCGGGTCCAGTTTGCCCCGGGCCTGGGCATTTTGCAGAATCAGCCGAATGTGGTCCGTGGATCTGACGAACTGCTCATCCACCCGTTCCCCCCAGGGGCCTTTCAGAAACAGGGTTTCCTTGATCCAGATTTTTGACAGTTCAGGTGTTTTGGCAAAATGCCGGAAGATAGCGCTGACCGGATAGGTCAGCATTTCAACCAGGGAACTGCCCGGCGGCTGGGATGCATAGGCTTTTTCCAGCACATCTTCCATGTCCTGGTGAAGGGTTGCGGCCAGCAGCGACGGTTTGTCCGGGTAATGCATGAATGTCGTTCCAATGCCGAAGCCGGCTGTTTCCGCAATTTTACGCATGGTGGTTTTTTCATATCCGAGTTTAAGAAACAGCTCTTTTGCGATTTTTAATATCAATTGACAAGTCTCTTGTTTCTGCTGGGCCCTGCTTGTTTTATTTCCGGCAGATAATGTCATATATCCTCCTGCTTTTAACTGAACATGTTCACTGAACTCGTTCAGGTTAACTTAAATTTTTTATTTTGTCCATCAATTAGGAAAAAATAATTTAAAATACAGGAAAGCAGGAAATTCGGACTTGTGCCGACTTTTTTATAGAACACGGTGAGAGGGGGCCTGGCAGCCACCTGCGGGTTTTTGAAGCTGACGCAGGATTCGCTCTTTTCAAAAGCGGATATGTCACACAGTTTCTTTGCCCGGTTGCAGTAGAAAAAAGAATCGAATATAAAAAAACATGAGACTGGAAGCTGACGACGGCATGCTTCCGTCACGTTTGCATGGTATACTGACGCTCGCCGGCGGCACCCCGGCGGCTGGACTGTTGAGGTAAAAAGCGGGCATCCGGACATCGATCGAATCAAATCCAAAAGTCCGTAGTAATATGCCCCGTAAATTTCAAAAAAAAGATTTACTTTTTTTTCGGATTGTTCCGTTTCTTTCCGGCCTTTTGCGCCTTTCCTATTTTTTGTTTCCTGCGTGGACTTTCAGATGATTTCGCAATGGTTTTTTTCTGTTTTTGGGCGGCCTTTTCTTTGATTTTCCGCTTGGCGGCAATGATATCCGGATCATGATCATTTTTCGGCTGAAATTCGGCCAGGCGTTTTACCGGAATTTTATTGTTCAGCAGCCGCTCTATTTCGGCCAGCCACGCCTGTTCCTGGTCGCATACCAGGGAGATGGCAACCCCCTTTTCTCCGGCACGGCCGGTGCGGCCGATACGATGCACATAATTTTCAGGGATATCCGGCAAATCATAGTTCACAACCCACGGCAGACCGTTGATATCCAGACCCCTGGCCGCCACATCGGTGGCCACCAGAATCCGAACCGATCCGCGCCGGAAATCCGCCAGCGTTCTGGTTCGAACAGACTGACTCTTACTGCTGTGGATGGCTGCGGCGGTAATATCGTCTGCGATCAATTGCTGGGTCAGCTTGTCCGCGCCGTATCGGGTTCGCGTGAACACCATCCCCCGGCGCCAGTCCTCCTTTTTGATCAGACCTGAAAGCAGCTCGCGTTTGCGCAGCCGCCCTACCCGATATACCATCTGGGTCACTCCATCTGCCGCCCGGTTCGGAAGGGCTGCTTCAATCTGACGGGGATTGTTCAGCAGCTCGTCGGCCAGCCGTTTAATGCTGTCCGGATAGGTCGCGGAAAACAGCAGGGTCTGGCGCTTTTGGGGTAAGAATGACGCCACATCAAGGATCTCGTCAATAAAGCCCATGTCCAGCATCCGGTCCGCCTCGTCCAGCACCAGAATTTTCACCCGGGAAAGATCCAGGGTTCTCCGGTTGGCGTGATCCAGCAGCCGGCCCGGGGTGGCCACCACAATATCCACCCCGCGGTTTAATCTTATGATTTGCGCGTTGATGTTGATCCCGCCATAAATAACCGTTGCGCGCAGGGACAAGCGCCGCCCGTAATCCTGCATGGCTGCTCCCACCTGGGCCGCCAGTTCACGGGTGGGCACCAGAACCAGGGCGCGGGGCTGCCTCTTTTTTTTTGCCGGTTGATCTTCACTCAGCATCTGAACGATGGGCAGGGCAAAAGCCGCGGTTTTTCCGGTGCCGGTCTGAGCGCCGGCAAG
>JAQYVU010000025.1 GCA_030145385.1 Desulfococcaceae bacterium | reverse complement strand
CAATCCGGGCAAAACGTTTTACCCGGCGTCAATGGCCATGGAATGCGTGGATATGAAAAAGATAACATTGGCCGATGTTGTGGACAGTCTTGAAAACGGCACCGGCGAAGTCAAGGTGCCGGAGGATATCCGGGTGCCGGCGTTAGCCTCGGTTCAGCGAATGATTGAATTATGATTTTTTAGGTGGATAGGCTGAAGGTGGAAGACTGAAGGGAAAAGGATTTTTGGCTTATTCCTGAATCTCTGCCCAAAAAACGAATAAATCCTTGTGAGTTATCACAGGTGCCAGTGGTCAGGTTTCAGAATAATGCTTTTTCACACCTGAAACCTGACACCCGAAACCTTTTCCAGTTATTTCTCGACCCCGATTTGAGGCCGAAAGTATCGACAAACATAGAAAAAGCCTCTCAGGACAAAAATCCTGAGAGGCTTTTTCTATTATGAAATTGGAATATCCAAAATTTAAATTTGCATTCCAAATTCGCATCAAAGCGTCAGATCACATCAGAGAGCAAGGCGGAATCTGTTGAAAAAGCGGTGCATACAATCGTATGTGAGCATTTTGAAGCAGATTGCAACGCCGCTATATGATGTCAGATGATGTTTTGTTGTGAATTTTACATGGACGCCATCACCTCATCCGAAATATCCGCATTCGTATACACTTTCTGCACATCATCATTGTCATCCAGAGCATCCATCAATTTCATCATGGTTTCGGCATCCTTGCCTTCCAGGCTGACATAATTCTGGGGCAGCATGGTCACTTCCGAATCCACAATAGTAACAGAAGCCGCTTCCAGGGCTGCCTTGACCGCCTCAAAATCTTCCGGTGCGGTAATGATCTCAAAATTATCATCATCGTCATCTTTGACATCTTCGGCACCGGCTTCCAAAGCCATCATCATCAGCTCTTCTTCATCCGCATCGGATTTTGCTACTGCAAACCAGCCTTTTTTATCAAACATCCAGCCCACGCAACCGTTTTCACCGAGATTCCCGTTATATTTGCTGAATATATGACGGACATCTGCCACTGTCCGATTTTTATTGTCAGTCAACGATTCCACCAGGACCGCCACCCCGCCCGGGCCATACCCTTCATAGGCGTTTTCCTCGTAATTGACACCGTCAAGTTCACCGATCCCTTTTTTAATTGCCCGATCGATATTGTCCTTGGGAAGATTGCATGCTTTTGCCTTGAGCAGTACCGTGCGAAGCCTCGGGTTGGCATTCGGATCGCCACCGCCAAAACGGGCGGCAACAATTATTTCCTTGACGACTTTTGTAAAAACTTTTCCCCGCTTCGCATCCTCAGCACCCTTTTTGTGTTTTATATTTGCCCATTTACTATGTCCCGACATCAGTTTTCCTCCTGTTTTTTCCCCAAACCAATGATATATATTTCCTTGCTTTCCTTGCGGCAGCTTTGGGGCTTATAAATTTTATGATTGTCAAAACTGCTGCAGACCGCATCTTTAAATTCTTCAAAATCTTCGCCCTGGAAAATCTTGCATACAAAACAACCATCCGGTTCAAGCGCCTTTCGGGCGATTTCCAGGGCAGCCATACAGAGATAATATGACCGGGCCGCGTCCACTTCTTTGCGTCCGGTGGTTGACGGTGCCATATCACTTAAAACCGCATGATAGCCTGTTCCAATGATTTCAGCCAGATTTTCTTTATCCTTTTGGGCCAACTCAAGCACATCGCCGATGATGATGCGCGTGTTTGCAGCAAATCGTTCAGATACTTTTTTGAGATCAATACCGATCACCTGCCCTTTTGCTCCGGCAAGCCCTGCGGCGAATTTAGCCCAGGATCCCGGGGCGCAACCCAAATCCAGAATCTTATGCCCCTTTTTAATTAACTTAAATTTCTCCTGAATCTCTTTAAGCTTATAAACGGAACGGGCTGGAAAGTTCTCTTTTTTCGCTTTTCGCGCATAATGATCGGTCTGATATTTATTCTTTGTTTTTTTTCGTGTCATTTATTATACGTATTTATAGTTGAATTTCACCGGCGTCAAGTTTATCTATTTTAAAACAGGTTTTCCATCACCTCGGCCAACTTGCTAATCCCGATCAACTCAATACCATTTTTTTTAGTCATCTGTTTTAAACTTGTTTTCGGCACAATGCACCGTGTAAATCCCATTTTTTCGATTTCGGAAATTCGGGATTCCAGATGAGAGACCCCCCTTACTTCGCCGGAAAGGCCGACCTCGCCGATGGCAATCATGGCTTCAGGGATCGGCCGGTCCAGAAAACTCGACGCCACAGCTGATACGATTCCCAAATCAACCGCCGGTTCCGTGACTTTTACGCCACCGGTAACATTCATAAATATATCATGCCCGGCCAAATTCAAGCCTAATTTTTTTTCCATCACCGCCACGAGCAAAGAGACCCGGTTATAATCCAGTCCCAGAACCGTCCGGCGCGGTGTTCCAAATCCCGCACTGCTGATCAATGCCTGAAGCTCCACCAGAATCGGCCGCGTTCCTTCGATACAGGCTGTCACCACGGATCCGGGCGCATTGGCCGCCCGTTCTGCTATAAAAATTGCTGACGGATTCTTCACTTCCGCCAGCCCGTTTTCTTGCATTTCAAACACGCCGATTTCATTTGTGGAGCCAAACCGGTTTTTAACTGCCCGGAGAATACGGAATTCATGATTCTGATCCCCTTCAAAATACAATACCGTATCTACCATGTGCTCCATAATTCTGGGTCCTGCAATGGCACCGTCTTTGGTCACGTGACCGATCAGAAACGTCGGGATACCAGTCTGTTTGGCCATCAACATCAATTTCATTGTGGCTTCCCGCACCTGGCTCACGCTGCCGGGAGCGGATGACGCATCCGGGCTGAACATGGTCTGAATCGAATCAATCACAAGGGCATCCGGTCTCATCGAATCGGTCATATCCAGAATAACATCAATATTAATTTCCGAAACAACCAGCATGCCGGGCGAAACAGTTCCCAGGCGCTGACTCCGCATTTTGATCTGGCGAATGGATTCTTCGCCGGACACATATAAAATCTTTTTGTTCCCCATAGCCAGACCGTGAATGACCTGAAGAATCAGGGTGGATTTGCCGATCCCCGGGTCACCCCCGATGAGGACCAGACTGCCCTGCACAAGGCCGCCGCCCAACACACGGTCAAACTCACCAATGCCGGTCAGCGTCCGGTGCTCTTCATCGATTTCAATTGAATCAATGGACACCGGCGAGGATTGCAAAAGAGGCTTTCCAGGCCTTACCCCGGGCTGGTTCACCGGCGCTGTGCGTTCTTCAACAAAGGAATCCCATCCGCCACACTCCGGGCAGCGACCAAGCCATTTGGGCGCATGATACCCGCATTCCTGACAGCAGTAAGTGGTCTTTAATTTTTTCATTTATTAACCGACTCCAAAGAACAAAGGCATCTATTCATAACCATACTCTTAATCATCATCATAATCGCATCCATATCTTGTCAATGATTCACAAACCCGTTCCGTTGAATTACTTTTTATTAGTCCGACAATCATTGAAACAATTTTTAAAAGGATCGCTTTACCGGATTTTATTTCATGATCTTCTAATATTCTTTTTACCGATAAAACATTCAAGGCTGCGGCACATTCAAATGCAGAGCCGCGTGCGATATCAAAAAACCGGCATCTATCTTTCTGGGTAAATTTTCCATTGCCCTCAGCAATATTCAGTGGAATAGATGTTGAAGCACGATCAAGCTGACCGTAAACAGAAATTCTTTTTGGAATTCGTTCCTGGATATTATCAAGCCACACAATAAACTCCAGAGATGCTTGGTATACGTGAAGCTTTTCATGATCAAAGACATTCGGCATGTTAAATCCAATTGATTAAGATTATGAATTGATTATGAGTACGATTATGATTATGATTACGAAAAATCAATTTAACCCTACCTTGAAACGGGCAAGGTTATAACAACTATTAACTACATCTATGCTGATTTGTTACATTAATAAATGATTGATTACCACGTACATACCTCCCTTTGCAACCATGCAAACGGCACCATGGCCCAATACATCCAAAATGCCATTGCAGCGGGTCTGTCGGAAATCTGTTTTCTGGACCACCTGACCCTGCATGAAAGCGGGAAACACCTGTCCATGACACCGGACTATGTGCCTTTTTATTACCAATCCGCCCGTCAGCTGGCACACACCTATAAAAGCCATATCCGGGTAAAGGTGGGGCTTGAAGTTGATTATGACCCGAAAAGCGCGCATGCTGTAAAAAAAATTATTGCCCCGTTTGATTTTGATGTCATCGGCGGATCGGTTCATTTTATTAACAAATTAAACATTGTCAGTTCAAAAGACACCGAGGCCCGTGAGAATGAAAACATTGATGTGATATGCAGAGATTATCTTTCGCTCTTAGATAAGATGATCGAAGAAACAGATGTGGATATCATCTGCCACCTGGACATCATCAAAAAATTCGGACGTCATCCTTCTGCTGAATTTGAAAAAAAATTTGATGAAATATTGTCTAAAATCAGCTATAAAAACCTTACGGTGGAATTAAACACAAGCGGCTACAATCATAAGGCAAAAGAATTTTACCCAAATCCTTCTTTGTTAAAAAAGTGCCATGAAAAAAATATTCGCATGACCATCGGGTCAGACGCCCATCAGCCGCATCAGGTGGCCCGGCATTTTGACAAGGCGATCGACTTGCTCGTCAAAACCGGCTACCGCCATGTCTCGGCATTTACCCGGCGGAAACCGTATGATATTCCACTAACGATCAGCAATCATGAAATCCTGAAAATCCAAAATGGAGGTGCTTCGTGAAAAACGTTCTGACCCTGTTGCCGGACTCATTTTCCCGGATGTTCAACCAGATCATCAACCGGACCAACAATTGGATCATCAATGTGGTTCTTATCATAGTGATTGTAGCCGCAATGCCGGCAACCGCCTGTTCATCTGAAGACAGCATCAGTTTTCAAACCCTCGAAACCCGTTTAATCAGTGACGAAAAGGCCAATTTCACCGCAGAACAGATCAATCGTATTTACAACAATCCAGGGGTATTTTTTGATATCAAAGGGGTCTCTTCTTATTTCAGGCACCAGGAAGGCAAACTGAACTATGACCAGTTTCTTTCATCAAAATCCATCAAAAAAGCCAATGACTATATGCGCGCTCACCATGCCGACCTGTTAAAGGCGGAAATGGATTACGGCGTGGACAAGGAAGTCATTACCGCGATCATGCTGGTGGAAACCCGTTTCGGCGCTTATGTGGGCAACCGCCCGGTCATCAGCATCCTTTCGACAATGGCTGTTTTAGAAGACAAAACCATCCGGGACCGGTTCTGGAATAAAATCCCCAAAGAAAACCGGGTGACAAGACAAGAGTATGAAAAAAAAGCAGTCCGAAAATCAAAATGGGCATACAAAGAACTCATCGCTTTTCTCACATATGTGGAAAACGAAGGCATGGACCCTTATAACATCAACGGATCCTATGCCGGCGCCATGGGCCTTGCCCAGTTTATGCCCAGCAATATCATTATTCTGGCAGAAGACGGGAACAAAGACGGCAGTGTGAATCTGTTTCACCATGAAGATGCCATTGCCAGCATTGCCAACTACCTGAAACACTACGGCTGGAAGCCCGGCATCAGCCGTGAAGAAGCCGGCAAAGTGGTTTATCACTACAACCACAGCTCATATTATGTGGAAACCGTTATAAAAATTACCGAAAAACTAAAAACCTGAAATTTACAAAAAACTCAGTAATTTTTCTAATTCTTAAGGCTTTGAAAAAAAAACAAATTTAAGGCGCACAAATCCTGAGGAGAGAGGCGTACTTTTCGTACGTTGAACCGACGAAGGATAAAGTGTAACGAAAAAGTTGGTCTTTTTTGCGAAGCCGACAAAAAGGGCTATAATGGAACTCAAGACCATCATCACCTTCATCGCCATGACCATCCCGTTTTTTTTGCTGACCATCTGGATGCTGGTGGATATATCAATGAAACAATTCAAGTCCACGGGCGAAAAAGCGGCCTGGTGGATACTTACCCTGACGCCCTTTATCGGCTGGCTCATTTATCTGGTCTTCGGATTCCGAAGGGGCAAAAAACCGGCCAATGAATGACAAAATAGTATTTGACAAAATAACACCTTCAAAATATGTATGTATCATTATTTGAACAGAACACCTAATTTCTTCAAATACGCTTAAATGACAAATAGTTAAAGTGATATTGGCCCCATCGTCTAGTGGCCTAGGACGCTGGCCTCTCACGCCGGTAACGCGGGTTCGAGTCCCGCTGGGGTCACCAATATAAAAACAAAAGGGTTACGTAATCATGCGTAACCCTTTTTATTTTGGATTCTTATACCCAACGCCACATCCTGCACGCTTTCTAATATTCAAGTCAGTGAACACACACAAAAGGGAACATCCGTACAACTGGGTGCTTGATGTGTTTAAAGGAAACGGGATTGAATACGATTTTGGCGTTGATTATCATGAATGTTTTATCTGCCGATTTTTTAAAGAACAAGGGGAAGAAGAACTAATCCCTTACATGTGCGTTCTTGATTATATCATCAGCGAAACTTTCAGCTGGGGTCTGGTCCGGACCCAAACAATTTATAACGGGGATAAAGCATGCAACTTCAAAAATCACAGGGCATAAAAGTGTTCCCCGTCCTGACAGACACGCCCGCTTTCAATGAGCTTTTCAAGATGTTTTCCCATATTGGCCCGCTCCCCGAATTTAAAAAAATCCAACGGCTCCCGGGCCTTGCCGTAGACAATCCACTGGTTGATAATGTCTTCCATGGTCCGGTAAGAATTGTGGGGGCTTTTCAGATATTCGAATAACTTTTCCTCTCTCCGGTCCACAACGGCAAGGTACTGGTCCCACAATTTTTCGGTATCGCCGTAAAAGACCCCGGTTTCGTGACAGGTAAACCAGGTATTGGCTGGAAATCTTCTTAAGGTTTCCGCTGATTCCAGTGTTTGCTGTATGGAGGAATATTTATCCCCATACCAGGGACCGAAGGGCGTCAGATCATAATCGCCCAGAAACATGACCTTGTGATCCGGAAACCAGAAGGACAGATGCCCCGGGGTGTGTCCCGGAGAATGGATAACTTCGATTCTGACCCCGTTAATTTCAATCATTTCACCGTCATCCAAAAGGCGGTCCGGCGTTCTGGGCGCATAATGAAACTGCTCCTTTAAAAGTGACCGCCAGAAATCCCGCAGATGAATATTTTCCGGCAGATCCATGTTATACCAGTCCAGAAACGTCTCCATATCCATCAGCGGCGGCGCATCCTGCCGGCCCACCCAAAGGGGCAGGTCTGAAAACAGATCCCAGTGCATGAGATGGTCCTCATGCCAATGGGTCAGCCAGATCATGCTCACCCCCTCTTCCTCGCGCAGGCGCACCAGCCGCTCCCTATCCGAGGCAGGATCGATGAGCACACCGGCACCTTCAATATATAATGAATGGCAATGGGGGTATTTGCCCTTCCCCGGCCCGGGCAGCATCCTTATGGGGCCTGCTTTTATTTCATCCATTGATTCTTTTTATCCTTCTTAGCATTTGAACAATTCAAAATTTGATCCCCGGTTACGCCATTGCCGCTGATTTTGAGGAGCCATAGCTATAATGCTTTAATCAAGGTGCGATCCTATTCACGTTTTACAAAATATCCTTGGGAACCACTTTTCGGGTCCAGGTTTTAAGGCATTTTTTTACACCTGCTTTAGAATCCGGATTAAACGTTAATGTTGTTTCCCATGAATTTTCAGGCTGGAATTCAACTTCCATGACTTTTAAAACACCTTTTGCCGTGTCTTCGGAGTATATGACCGCAATACATTCGGTATTTAAGTTGGCGCTTCTCGGGTCGAGATTAAATGTTCCGATCACGGTGATTTTTCCATCAATAACCATCGTCTTGGCATGCAGGCCGAATATCGGCATAAAGTTAATTTCCGATTGCAGCGCGCCGGTCATGATTTCATACCGGACAGCCGCATCCGGACGAAATTCAAAGATCCTGACGCCGGTTTTCAGTAATTTTTCTCTGTCCCGCTGATATCCGCTAAACGCTTCAATATTATCAGTAGAAGAAAGGCTGTTGGTCAGTATTCTGATTTTAACACCCCGTTTTACAGCGTTTTCAAATAAATTGATCACAGGCTCTGTTGTAATTAAATAAGGGGATTGAATATCGATCGAATGCGTTGCGCTTTTTACCAAAGCGACCAAAGCATCCGTTGAAAGCCCGCCCCCGCCCAACCCTTTGATTTCATGATTTTTACCTGGTTTGTCGGAAACAAAATCAACACGGTCCGCCCAGATCAGATGACCGGACTCCTTAATGCTTTGAAAAGCGGTATGCAAATTCTCTATTCTTGTCTTCACCTGGGGCCAGAAATTTTCCGGATTACAGGCATATTCGTGAAGTTTTTCAAATGGATCCTTGTCAAACTTATCAGCGCTGCTGTTATCTTCTAATTTTGCTACCGGAACACTCAGTGAATCATTCCAGAATTCATCAAAAGAACGCTGCACCGTATCCGTTACTTTTCCAAGTAAAAGTACATCCCTGTCCCTGAAATTATATTCATGATCATAGTCAAAATATTCATCCGCAATATTTCGCCCGCCGGTGATAACGACTTGTCCGTCGACAATAAATGTTTTGTTGTGCATGCGCTGATTGGCCGATCGGAAGTCGAATGTAAACTTTTTTATCTTTTCATATATGTTTTTGCCGAGGTTTACTCCCGGGTTGTAAATCTTAATGTCAATGTTCTCATGAGAATCCAGGGTTAATACATCATCAAGGTCCGCTGCCACCATGATGTCATCTACCAGCATTCTTATTTTGATGCCTCTGTCCGCAGCTCTGACCAGGAAATCACAGGCAATAAGACCCACATTATCGGTAGAAAAAATAAAATACTGAATATCGATTGTTTGTTCCGCATATTCACAAAACCAGGCGCGGGCAACCAGGGATCCGCCGCCGTCTTCCAGTACATAAACTCCGGTTTTGTTCTTTGTTAATTCAGAAAGGGATTCGAGTTCTTTGGAAAGGTGAACAGACGCGTTTCTTTTTATGCCATCGCATTCATATCCTTTTTGCGAAAGGGTTTCTTCGGCAAATTGAGAACAGGATGTTATCCATATAAACGTAACGATCCAGAGCCATTTTATGTGATTTGATTTCATCATCCGCATAGCGTATTCTCGTAATATTTGCGCCCGGAATCAACCGCCGGAACCGGTCATAGTAAAAGGAATGGGGGATGATAACATAAAAGAAGGAAAGCCGGCAAGAGCAGGCTTGATCCCGGTTATTGCTTTTTTGATGGTTTACCCCTCAAACGTGCGATATAGCGCCTATTAAAGGAGATGTTTAAGGCTTTTGTGATTGTGGTAAGTTGACTTGTGGCCCGCCATTCATTTGAATTCCGTGAAATCTGTCAAGAATGAAGACCCCCGATTTCGCTCATACAAAGTCTCTGATCAATACCCTTTGCCTAAGTATGAATATAAAATAAATGGTGAAATACTTTCATCGGAGGGGTTTTGCCCATTGCGATGCGGCCCTGACCCGATGGTTTGCGTGGAAGAAGGGGGACACTGTTTGAGCGGGTTAAAAACAGTAAACCTGTCGGTTTCGACAAACTATATAATGACAAAAAATCCGGCATGCCACTGTACAGAGCGAGTTTGTCCCCCGCCACGAAAACCATCGGGTCAGGGATCACCGCAGCGCAGGGCTGGGTTCTTTTGTTACTTTTCTTGCCCATCAAGAAAAATAAAGAGGATAAGATGCTGGGAGTTTACAGTTATCGAAATCGTGAAACTGATTTTATTTTTTCCCGTTACAATTCGTTAATTGGTCAGGTGTCTTTGCTGTAATAGAGTTTGTGTAATTTATCAACAACGTCCCGGTTCATTTATTAAAGCCCTCCACTTCTCTAATTCTGATAAATAAATCCGGTCATTTTTTTTAAAAGAAAAATAACCGGATTTTGACAGACCACAAGATATTTAATGGATTTTTTTATGATTTAAAGTTTTATTATGCCTTTATCTAATAAGTAAAAACCATTTCCTGTTGTTGTATATGCGATAACTGACAATTTTTTAAGTACATCATCAAAAGGCTCGTCTTTTTTTATTTTTCCAGAAAGCTCTTTCGCAATTTCTATTAACTTTTGAAATTGAATTGTAAATAATAGGATTACTGAATCTTGACCATTTTTCATAGCTTGTAGTCTTGCGCTTATTGCTTCATGAGAACTTTTTAAAACAGTATGAAGAAAGACAAGATCTTCATTAAATTCTATATTGAAAATTCGATTTACAACTCCATGAATACCGGAAAAATAATATAACTTTTTTTCGTCGTTATCATCTTTTTCCATGGCATCAATCACATAAGCGATTTCATCCATAAGTATTTTTTTCATTGGCTTAGAAAGCTTCATGGTTTACTCCATTCAAAATATGTTATCCATTAGCAGCATCAGCATAACCAATACCAGTATCGATTGTGGCGCTTATTCCTCGTTTAAATGGAATTACTTTAGCGCTGCAACTATTAATGCCATCAAATTGAGAGCTATCGTCTGCATCGACTAGGACATTACCCGCACCAACTGGAACATATGAGGCTTTTGCCGGTCGGATATCTGTTTCTTCAACAAAAGAACCAATTGTTTCAAAGCTAATTTTAAGATTTTGGTTTAAGGCATCGGCTATTTCCACCATTTTTTTCAAGGATACGTTTGGTGTCTTGTTAAACATTTGAGTTATTGCCGATCGCGACCTATTCAGCTTTTTTGCAAGGTCTGAGCGTGAAATATCGTTCTTTTCCATATATGTTAAGATCCCATGATAAAAGTCATAGATAAGACCCCAAGCTTTCTCATTTACATCGGGTTCGGCAGAAAAAAAATCAGCGAATTCATCAACGAGTGGAGCCGTATTTTTTTTCGAATTCTTCTTCATATTTTTTCTTCCTTTTATTAATCTGCTTATAAAAAGCATCATTAAGTGAATTTGTTTTTTTTAAGCAATAATCAAAAAAAATCAGATTATTGCCACATTTTTGAAAAAAAAAGAATCGATGAGGAAAAGGTCGAATCTCACCATAATTATAGCTTTTTAAATTCCATTTTACTCTGTCTGATTTAAAGTCTTCGACAGTTGCCATTTTGACGATTATTGCTCTTACGGCGCCTTGATCGTCTTTTGGTAAACGATTATAATTTGTCATTACGGCTGATTTATCACCTTCAACCGCAAAATAAACATTATGAATTGTTTTACCATAACGCGAAGGTATTGGTAGTTGTTGAAAAAATATTTTCTTTTTCATAATGCTTGTTAATCTATACCTTAACAGATTTCAAGAATTTTTTAAAACTTTTTTAAAAAAATTATGTAGTCCAATCACTAATACATAGTATTATTTTTTAAACAATGTTTTCTTTAAAAAGATCAAAATAATTTCACTCCATAAAAACACTGTTGTTGACTTGCCAGACTGTCCTTTTTATTGCAAATATTGAGATTGCTCCCCAATGCAAGATGCCCTTATAGTAACGTTGTTGACAAATTGTACAAACTAAATCATACAAACAGCAAAAGACAAACGTCCAACTATCCGATTTTTTACTCAATCAAACACAAAACGAGCAAAAGTTGACTCCATTTACATGCCCCATTTACTTTTCCAGGCCTTTTTTATACAAAATTTTAGTTTTTTCTTACCTCAACGCTTTCTTTTCCACCTTCCCCACGGCGGTCAGGGGCATTTCGTCCACCAGTTCGACGATTTTCGGTATTTTGTAAGGCACCAGGTTTTCCCGGCAGAACGCGGTGATGCCGGATTTGACCGTCTCCGGATCTTTCTGTTTGGCCGCGCTTTTCAGCTGAATCACCGCCTTAACCCGTTCGCTTCCCGGGCGATCCGGGTCGGGTACGCCCACAATGGCACAGAATTCGATGTCCGGATGCTGGTACAGGGTTTCCTCGACTTCCCGGGAAAACACTTTATAGCCGCTGACGATCAGCATGTCTTTGGTGCGATCCACAATGTAGAAAAAACCGTCTTCGTCCATTTTGGCCACATCGCCGGTATACAGCCATTTTTCACCCTGGAATTCGCGCAGCGCGTGTGCGGTCTCCTCCGGCTGGTTGTGGTAGCCCTTCATCACCTGGGGGCCGCGAACGATCACTTCCCCTGCTTCTCCCGGTGCTACCTCCCTGGTCCCGGTTTCGGTATCCACCAGTTTCACGGCCGTGTTTTGAATCGGGATACCCACGGAACCAATTTTTTTGGTACCTTCAAGAGGGTTCATGGTTACCAGCGGACTGGTTTCGGTCATGCCGTAAACTTCAAGCACTTTCCCTTTTCCAACCACTTTTTCAAAGGCATTAATCGCTTTAACGGAAAAAGGGGCTGCCCCGGATAAACAAATTTTCAGCATGGAAAAATCAATCGCTCTGAACCTGGGGTTGTCCAGCAGCATCTGGTACAGGGTCGGCACATTGGCCACAACCGTGGCGTTATTCTGATCAATCTCCCTGCAGAAATGGTCGGTATTGCGCGGGTCCGGTATCAGGCACTGGGTGTTGGCGGTACTCATGGCCACCATCCCGAAAGCCAGACCGGCCAGATGAAAATACGGGAACGCAGAACAGAGCACGTCATTTCCAATATCCCATCCTGCCCACTCTTTGGCATGGGTCGTATTGGCCACGAGATTGCGGTGGGTCAGCTCGGTCCCTTTGGGCAGGCCGGTAGTTCCGCCGGTGTACTGGATCAGGCAGGTGTTGTCCGGCGTGATTTCCGGTTTACCGTTAACCGGTTCATGGGACGCCAGGACCTTTTTGAACGGCAAAACCGCCTTGCCCGAAACAGGTACAATGGCGCCGGTGGGTATTTTCTTGAAAAGCTTTCCGAGTATCCGTTTGGGCCACGGCAAAAAATTCCCTACATTGGCGACAACGATCTTTTCGACATTCGGAATTTTGTCTTTGATTTTGAGCAGGCGCTCCTCGAACAGGGAATCGAGAATAACGATCACCCGGGCTTCGGCATCATTGATCTGGTGAACCATCTCCCTGGCCGTCAGCAACGGCGAAATTCCCGTTATTGCGCACCCGGCTTTGAGAGCGCCCGCCAGGGCAATGGGATATTCCGGAATATTCGGCAGCTGGATGCCGACCACGTCGTCCGGACCATAGCCGCCCGATCGCAGAAACGACGCAAACGTCGCTGCCAGATCATTCAACTCGCGGAAGGTCAGCCGGGTGCCGAGAAAATGCAGGGCCACCCGGTCCGGATAGGTGGTTAAGCCTTCTTCCAGCATATCGGTAAAGGTAATCTCCGGTATAGGTATTTCCGGGGCCAGCCGAGCTTCGTAGCTGCTCAGCCAGGGTTTATCCGCCTGATGATTCATGACCGCCCTCCTTGATTATTATATTAATGCAAACAGGAACCTTATCACTAAATTACAGAATCTTATGACTATTCATCACCGGCGGTTGAAACATTTTCTCTTTAATCGCCGGTTCTTTTTTTGGTGGATTACGCTTTGCTAATCCACCCTGCGGTCTGTGGACCGGATTGAATGCTTTTAAGGAATGATTGAATGAAAAGACTATAGGTACTCGTGAGTCTTATATTAAAAACGACTTAAACATCACCCCCCATCATTAGTAAAATAATTTTTAGCATAAAAATTTTTCAAATGAAAGAATGGATTTAAATAACTGCATGTTTTCAGACAGATAATCATAAAAATAGGATTTTTTTGTTTGACCGACATTGGATTCGGTCAATGCTGTGAGTGGAAAATGTTTCCATGAATTGATGCGATTCTGGCGATTGAGAGCTTTGAAATAAACAACCAATCCCCCGATCAGTGAGAATTAGTGCTTGAACGGAAAGTCCTTCAACAATGGATATCCCGTCATTGCGAGGGAGGCACGACCGAAGCAATCTCCTCAAAGACAGGGGATTACTTTGTCGTTCGTTCCTCACTCCGCGTAATGACAGCTTTATTTAAGGGTTTCGCTCAGAGACTAATTAACAGAGTCAGAAATCAGGGGAAAATAAACCAGGAGGGCATAAAGCCCTCCCCTACATAGCTTTGTAATAAATGCCGAAGCCAGATACTGAATCAACGTTTTGTCCTGACTGTGTGAATTGCCGAATTTAATTCGCCCCCATGAGATTTTCCAGAAGATCGGCAAGCAGTTTGGGATTTGCCTTGCCCCGGGACTGCTGCATGGCCTGGCCGATGAGAAAGCTGGCAGCCTGTTTTTTGCCGGAACGCAGATTGGCCACGGCATCCGGCTGATCGGCCATGACCTGCTCCAGAATGGCGGTCAGAACAGCCGGGTCGGTTAGCTGCTTAAACCCTTTTTCATCGGCAATGGCGGCAGCGGTTTTCTCCGATGTAAACATCAGCAGCAGAATCTTTCGCGCCTGCTTGGCATTAATGACTTCCTTTTCAAGCATGGACAGCAGTTCCGCGGCCCGGTCGGGCGTCAGGGACGTGGAGGCGATTTCCTGTTGCTGTTCTTTCAACACGGGCAGAAAACGGCCGGCCATCCACTGGGCGGCAGTATGGGGAGTAATGCCGGCGTTTACGAGGGTTTCAAAATAATCGGCCAGATCCCGCTCAGCACTCATCTGGGCGGCCTCTTCCTCGGTTAATTTGAATTGTTCCACAAAGCGCGCCTGTTTTACAGACGGCATTTCCGGCAGCCGCTCGGCCAGGAGATCGATTTGTGCTTTGGACATCCGGATACGAGGCACGGACGGGTCGGGGACACACGGTCCGGCGAATTTGTCCCGCATGTAGGTGGTGACATTTTTCTCCGGATCCCACAGACGCGTATGCATGGTCACCGGCTGTCCCTCATCCAGCAATTTGGACTGGCGTTCGATCTCATAGGCAATGGCGCTTCCCACCGCCTTGACGGAATTCATGTTTTTGACTTCCACCTTGGTGAAAAATTCTTCACTGCCGGCAGGACGCAGGGAAATGTTGGCATCACATCGCATGGTGCCGCTTTCCATACTGCATTCAGCGGTTCCGGCATAACGGATCTGGGTCCGCACGGCACGAAGAAACGCCATGGCTTCATAAGAACTGCGCATGTCCGGCTCGGTGACGATTTCAACTAAAGGCGCGCCGGCACGGTTGAAATCCACCAGGCTGATTCGTGCCTGGCCTTCGGTTTCATGCACCAGCTTGGCCACATCCTCTTCCATATGAATATGGTGAATGCGCAACCGCCGGGATTTGCCGTCTTCACCCGTAATATCCAGCCAGCCTTTGCGGGACAGGGGCTTATGATGCTGGGACAACTGAAATCCCTTGGGCAGGTCGGGATAATAGTACACTTTCTGGTCAAAACCGCTTTCTTCCTGAATTTCGCAGTTCAGGGCCAGACAGGTCAGGGCCGCCTGCTTCAGGGCGCTTTCGCTCAGCTGCGGCACCGCTCCCGGCACCCAGATGCAGATCGGGCAGATATGACTGTTGGCCTGCTCAGTGGCAACGTTGGCGCAATTGCAGAATAATTTGGTGGGACAATTCAACTGAACATGAATTTCAAGGCCGATGACAGCTTCATATGACATGGGTTTCAATTCCTTGTATTTTCCTGGGTCATTTCAATGGCAAAATTTAAAAGCATTTCATCCGACAGATGCGGACCCATCACCTGAAGCCCCAGGTCCATATCGCCCGCCATGACCCGGCCGGGCATGCAGACAGCCGGTGATCCGGTCACGCTGGCCGGCAATGTCAGGGCAAAGGCGTCATATACGTCCGATACGGATGCCGCCTGTAAGGCATCGCAGGTTCGACGCCGGGCCGGAGACAGGATGATGTCGACATCCTTGAAAAGGGAGCGACACTGCTTAACCAAAAGACCGCGCAGCCGGGCGGCATGTTCAAACGTGTCATAATCCTTATATTGGAAATACGCCCCCTGAAACAGATAGGATTTTACGAGGCTTCCGAACATTTCCTTTCGGGACTCCAGGTACATGTCGTTCCAGTTGGCGGTGCCCTTTGCGCGACGGCCGTACCGGACGCTGTCGTATCTTCCGGCAGCAGAAGACGCTTCGGTCGATCCTGCTGTCTGGTGAACGGACTTAAACAACGGATAAGAAGGAAAAGAACATTCCTTTATGGTGATCCCCTTTTGCGTTAATCCGTCCAGGGCGTTTTCAAACGCTTTTTTTTCCTGCTCATCCAGTTCAGCCAGTTGTTCGGGAATAATGCCCGCCTGCCGGACTTGTCCGGTTTTTTCTTTTATTTCGCCAAACTCCGGCAGGCCGTCCCAGAGCATGGAAAAATCATTTGCGTCCTGGCCGCTGATCGCCGAAAAAATATCCGCCATCTGACGCGGGGAAGTACAAATCGTGCTGATGCATTCCATGGAAGGGACCAGGCCGATCAGGCCCAGGCGCGAGCAGCTCCCATAGCTCGGCTTAAATCCCCATGCACCGGCCAAAGCGGAAAGATAACGGGCCTCGCCCATGGTGTCGACCACCAGGGCGGCATCGGATTTTTTTTGAGAAATCGCCAAATGCGCCGTATCCGACGCAACACCGAATCCCAGCTCACCCATGCGGGTCAGGCCCTGCAGTTGCGCGCCTTGGTCTTTAAGGCGCTTAACCACCGTGGCGTCTTCAAGGGGACGAAAATTTTCCAGCGCAGCCGATCCCGCGTCAGTCGGCCATTTTGCCACCGATATATTGGGATGAAGCGAAATCCGGAGGTCTTTTAACGGCCCGTCGGAATGCGCCGGGGCAGGATCGGAATTAATAAAATTAAACAGCGTATCGTTCATACCGGGTTATGTGTCCTTTAATTTGTTATTCAATAATATTTGCCACTTTAAAAAAGTCGCCCTTGACTTCCGGCGCGTTTGCCAGCAGATCGCCGTTTTCAACGCCAAAATGCGCTGCCGCCTCGCGACCCGGCCGGGTGCGGTTTTGCAGAGCAATCACCGAAAACATCGGCTCCGTGTCCGTGGCCTGGACGCAAAGTTGCGCTGCCAGTTTTTCCGCCTGGTCAACAGCGGTTTCGATCATCGACGCCTCTTCTTCGCGGATGCCGATGCGGGAGACCCAGGACAAGGTTTCCAGCAGATTTTTTTCCGCCTTGCCCGGCATGGCTTCTTCGCCGCCCAGATTCAAAAGCTCCAGCTCCGCGAGTTGTTCATGGGACACCAGAGACGGGGCGTGGGTTAAGGGACAAAAGGCGCTTCTGTTTTTCGGAAAGGCGATCACGTCTCGTATGGACCGGGCGCTGAGCACCATGGCCGCGACCCGGTCAATGCCCAAAGCGATGCCGCCATGGGGCGGGGCTCCGAATTCAAAGGCCTGCAAAAAGAACCCGAATTTTTCGGCGGCTTCTTCCGGGGTCAGACCCAGCGCGGTAAAAATTTTCTGCTGCACCTCGCGGTTATCAATACGAATACTGCCGCCGCCCAGTTCCTCACCGTTTAATACGATGTCATAGGCCCGGGACTTAAGCGACAAAAGATCAGAAACGTTTTCAGGGTCAAAGTCAGTGCGGTCCGGTGCGGTAAACGGATGGTGCGTGGAGGTGACGCCGCCGGTTTCCGTGGGATCAAACAAGGGAAAATCGGTCACCCAGACCGGACACCAGGTATTTTCAGGAATCAAGCCCAGGCGCCCGGCCACATGCACTCGAAGCTGGCCCAGCACCTTGGTGGCAAGCGCATAGGAAGGATCGGCAATGATCATGAGCACATCACCGTCCTCGCACCCGAACCGCTCGATAATGCCCTGCTGTTCGGCCGGGCTGAAAAACTGAACAATATTGGAATCCAGCTTTCCATCAACCATGCGCATCCAGGTCATGCCCTTGCCGCCGAAACCGGGTACGATCTGCTTGGCGTATTCATTCTGCAGAACGTTTTTGCTCAGGGCCTCGGATTGTCCCTTCACGTTAATCCCGATGATGGAACCGTTGCGCTTTAATATCTGTTTAAAAATGGCATAGGAAGTGTCTGTAAACAAATCCGTGGCAGCCACAAACCGCAGGCCGAACCGCAGGTCCGGACGGTCCGACCCGGTCGAGGCGATGGCCTCCTGGTAGGGCATCTTCGGAAACGGCCGCGGCAGGTCGATGCCGCCCACAACGAACATCTGAGCCACGATTTCTTCAATCATTTCAAATAAAAAAGATTCATCAATAAAGGCCGCTTCCATGTCAAGCTGGGTAAATTCCGGCTGCCGGTTGGGCCGCAGGTCTTCATCCCTGAAACATCGGGCCACCTGGTAATACCGTTCCAGCCCGCTGACCATCAGCAGCTGCTTGAACAGTTGCGGGGACTGGGGAAGCGCGTAAAACTCTCCCGGGTGAACACGGCTGGGAACAATATAGTCCCGGGCACCTTCGGGCGTGCTTTTGGTCAGACTGGGGGTTTCCACCTCGATAAACCCCCGGTCTTCTAAAATCTTCCGGGCGGATTTAATAATCTGGTGGCGCTTGATGAGATTATCCTGCATGGACGGCCGCCGCAAATCCAGGTAGCGATACTGGAGACGAAGGTCTTCGGCCACATTGGCGGGCGTTCCGACCACAGCGCCGGCCACCATGGCTTTTTCGGAAATATGAAACGGCAGGCCCGCGGACGCGTTTAACACCGTTAAGGCAGATGCCGCCACTTCGATGGTTCCGGTGGCGATGGATGAATTTTCCGTACCCGGAGCCCGTGCAACCACGCGGCCGGTGATCTCGATACAGTATTCCTCGCGCAGACCCTGGGCTGTTTCCAGCATATCCTTTGACCCGGTTTCCTGAAAAACCACCTGAACAATGCCCGTCCAATCCCTTAAATGAATGAACAGCACCTCGCCATGGTCTCTTCTGGCATCCACCCAGCCCTGCAGCTGGATTTCCCGCCCTACATCATCTTTATAGACATTGCCGCAACCGGTTCGTTCCTGCCAGTTCATTTATGATCCCTTCTGTCTTTAATATCGGTTTCACGGTTGGTAATTTTTTTTAATTAATTAATTTTTACTTAATCTATAATTAATTCATACTTAATTTTCAAAAACAAGAATAAAGATGGAGAAAAAATGTTCAAAAAAACAGTCAATGGTGACAACCAGGAGTTTTTATAAGCGCGCGCTTCAATCCCTTGACAAAAGAGCAATGACAAACAAGGGCGCCGGCGCGGACATTACGGTTCCGGGCGGAAGTTGCAAACACGTTCAACGCGGACGCTGAGTTGTCGGTAACGGGCATGAAATTTCATCCTCTTCCCCGAAACGGCGGAGAGGATAATTCATAAATTCAAAGTATTATGTTTAGTGAATTATGCTTTGCCAAACCACCCTGCGGTGTTTTGAACTGTTAAACCGTTGAACAGTCCATTCAGACCCAAAAATAACAAATAAACAAATTCCGAATAAACGACATTTTTAATTTTCTATGCGGGCAGAACAGATACTGCTATTAGCAACATACTAAAAATTAAATTGAAAATATTAATTTTTGAACAAACGGCAATACGAAAACGCTACCACATAGTAGCACATTAAGATTCATTTTTTTACCAAAATACAGAAATTCTTGACAAACACGGTTTCTACTCCCAAGACTAAATTATAGCTACCCAAGCGGTGGCAAAATTATACCTTTTCCCATCTCATTAACTTCTGTAATTTGGAAACCTTATTCAGCCGTTATTCCGCCTGGGTATAAATCTTTTCATATTTTCACCCCGGTGAGAAAAATGAAATGCCCAAAATGTCACTTCAAACCTCCTGAGGGAGCAACGTTCCGCAATGAATGCGGCAACAAGCTGAATCTCCCCTGTCCGGGTTTCGAAAAAACAAACCTGCCGACAAGTAAGTTCTGCGGTGAATCCGATTTCAAATTAAGTTTGTCTAAAGAAGCAAAAAATTTGATTGTACATCCTTTTTTGGGCAAAGTCTTTTCTGCATCCGGGGATCCCTGTAAAACAATCAATCATTAAGGAGGATAAAATCATGGTAAAAGCAGAAGGAAGCGTCGTTATTGATGCGCCGGTGGAAAAAGTTTACGGGCTGCTGAAAGATACCGAGAGACTGCCGGAGTGGATGCCCCTTTTAATCGACGTCAGCAACATTGAAGGAGAAGGTGTCGGCCAGACTTACAATTGGACGTATAAATTCCTCGGCATCAAATTTAAAGGCAAGAATGAGATTGTCGAGGAGATATTAAACCGGAAATCCGTCACCAGAAGCACTGCCGGGATTGAGGCTGTCTGGAACTGGGACTTTGCCCAGCAAGGAAACAGCACAAAGGTTGACGTGGTCGTGGAATACACGATTCCGGTTCCGGTGCTGGGAAAATTCGCAGAGGGCTTTGTTGTCAAGCAGGGCACGAAAGATATCAAACATTCCCTGGAAACATTCAAACACCTTTTGGAAGCGTAACCATATATCAACAACTGACTTTTTAACGGTTCATCAAATTTACAGGGATCATGAAAATGGTGCTCAAGCTGCCGATTCAATGCCTCCAAAGGGAATAATTTATTGTTCTCTTTGGAGGCTATGACCAGAATATTTATTGGTTGTTTTTTTCAATCATCAGATTTTTTTCACACAAGGGGAAATATCATGGGAAAGTATCTGGTACTCTGGGAAGTCGTCCAATCAACAATACCGATCGACCCCAAAGAACGAGGGGCGGGATGGAGCCTGTTGATGGCCCTGATCAGGCAGGATATCAAAAAGGGATTAACAAAAGACTGGGGCGTTTTTGTCGGTGAACGCAATGGATATGCAATTAATGAAGGCACTGAATTAGAAGTGATGAACGGTCTCCAGCAATATGTTCCTTTTTGCACATTCAAAGTACATCCGGTCGCTACTCCGGATCAGGCTGAAGAGATGATAAAAGCGCTATCCGGATAACAGGCTAAATTGTTTGTTCCGATAATGCCTGAACAAAATATATCAAAATTAACTTTTCTGTCATTGCGAGGAAGCACGATCAAATCAATCATATTTAAGACAGGGATTACTTTGTCGGCCGGTCCCCTTTCCTCGTAATGACAAACCAAAATAACACCCATGGGCCGGTATTAACAATTCCACATAGCCAGCTTCAGTATATTCTAATATTTGATTAAGGCTGGCAAGACTATCTCTAAGAGATGAAGCTAAAAAAACGGGATTACCAATCCAATCGGCGTCACTAACAAATAATGCTTTCTGATCCGGCCAATACAGTGATACAGAGCAAGGGGAATGACCTGGCGTTGGAAGAATGATCTTATTTCCCAGGACCCAACCACGTAATTCGAGGCTCTCAAAATTCATAACCTGTTTATCGGCGTCCTGAAGGGCCACTGGCTTTTCCGTCCCATCCGATGGAGATGGCCACGGAAGATTTCCTATTATTGAAAATATCTTGCGCGCAAGTGCTGGAGAGAATGCATCTAAAACCACTGAAAAACAGGATGTTATCAATTTTATATATATTGTTTTCAAACAGTTTTTTCCAGCCAGGAGGTCAGAATTTTTTGCGATGCCTCAGGCGTTTCAAACATAAACAAATGACCGCTTTTGGGAATGATTTGTAACTCTGATTGTACAATATGTTTATTGATTAATTCTCCGTCATCAACGGACGTATATGGATCGTTTTCACTGTAAAGCAGCAATACCGGACATTTGATTTCAGAAAGCTTATCTGTAAAATCGATTTCATAAAGGCCTTTAAAATAATCACCCATAGATTTACTGTTTAGTTTTTTATGAGCGGGCAAATAAAAATCAATATAGGCGTCAAAATCAGGGTAGGAGAACATCGCTGATTTATCATAGGCAACATCACTGAGCAGATATTTGTGGACGGTTCTTGAAAAGGAATTTGCCTTTGCGATAGAGGCAAATAGCCAGCGTCCTAAAAAACCAAGACGGCAGTTAATAAATTGAAAAAAACCAAAAATACCCTCTGTTACCCGGCCGTGAGATTTGGCCGACATGATTATGAGGCTTTCTACCATTTCGGGATGATAAATAGCGGCAATAAGCCCTGCTTCCCCCCCTGTTGAATGCCCAATCAATATTACTGACCGGTCTCCAACCAGGTATCTGATTTGTTTGGAAATCATTTTGGCAAAAAATTTTTCATCAATTTTAAGATTGTTTTTTGGAAAAGAAGAAGGGAAGTGACCAGGAAGAGATATAGCGTAAACCGGTCCATATTTTTCAAACAATTTTACATGTTCTGTCCACCAGAAATAGGGGTTGGATAATAAACCGTGTATCAGAATAATAGGAGTGCCATCAGCGTCAGTATTATATCCAAGACAAAAGAGATGATGCCCATCGATATCAAAATCAATTTGTTTCATTGGAGATCCTCTTTTTAAAATAATATATCCATCAAAATGGAGAGATATTTTTATTATTTAAGATACCGAGTGCCCAAAATGAAAAACAAAAGAGAGTTGTTGGCGAAACATCGAGAGAGAATGAAGCAAGAAGAATACTGTGGATGAAAATTAAAGTCTTTTATGTATTACAGTCTAACAGAACAAGAATCGGTTTAGAACAATATCCGATCCCATATCTACACGCTGAATAATTTATTTGACAATGTCAAGAATTACTTAATTTCAAGAGGTTGAATGCCACACTATCACATTGTAAAATGCTCAGGATCAAACTTGTCCAGATGCGTCAGATTATGGATCGATAAACAAAACATGATACGGCTTGCCGTGATATTCTTTTTGGGAACCTTCCTTAAACCCGAGCCGTTGATAAAAACTCAACTGCCTGAATTCAAGAAAGGATTCCACGTAAAGCCGTTTTTTCTCTTGTCCGGCCATTGCTCTGGCATGAGAAACAAGCAGAATACCGAGTCCGTTTCTTCTGAAACCGGGCCGCACGCTTAATGTGCCGATTGCCAGCGAGGGCCGGGGGTATTGTTCATCCGGAACTCTGAATTCCATGATCATGGCCCCCATGATCATGGAATCATTTTTTATGACAAAACACCGCTTTTCCGTAATCGCGGCCCTTATGTATGGAGCCTTATGCCAGTAAAAATCCTTAACAGCAATGACATTTAACAGGCTGTTTAATTCTCGGATACTGCTTTGGTCAATTAAGCCGGCGATTTGAATATTTTCATCCATCAAATCTCAAGAGCTGCCAGAAAACCACCATGAACCGCGTGGTTAATTTTTCCCGGTTGTGCCCCGTCACCGATCACGGCAAATGGAATGTTCATTTTTTCAATTTTTTCAGCAATGTTTTTAACGGACTTTGAACCGGCTGCGTTAATGATATGATCAAACTGTTGCTGATGTGTTTTGCCGTCTTTTTCATATGTCAGCAAACCATTTTTAATTGAAACCACCTTCGCCTCGGTGGTGAAGGCCACCCCGTATTTATCCAGATCACTCATCAATACCCATTTAGTCGATTTGCCCACATCTTTTCCGACTTTGGGGAGCATTTCAAACACTGTGACGTTCGACGTCCCCTGAAACATAAGTTCCCGAAGCCGTTCAACGCTTTCAGCTTCATAGGTAAACAGGAAATGCAGGATTTCGGGCGTGATGGTTCCTTTGGCGGCAACCTTTAATGCAGTTTCAAGGCCTACGGCGCCGCCGCCGATAATAGCCACTTCATCACCCAGCAGCCTGTCTTCTTTGAGCAGATCCCAGGCGGATATCACACTCGGATCATCCATGCCGTCAATCGGCGGGAGCAAAGGTTCCGCGCCTTCGGCCACAATCAGAAAATCCGGATTTTTTTCCCTGATCAGCCGATCATCCACCCTGGTGTTCAAATGCAGGGAAACATTGTGTTTCCAGAGCATCGCCTGATAATACCGAACAAATTTAAACAATTCTCCTTTATGGGGCGGCGCGCCGGCAACCCATAGCTGCCCTCCGATTTCATCATTTTTTTCATACAAATCCACCGAGTGGCCTGCCGTGGCCGCAGTGACCGCTGCCTCCAGTCCGGCCAGACCCGCACCCACTACCATAACATTTTTCGGAGTTTTACATTTCTCAATTATCCGCTCTCCTTCGTAACCGGCCAGGGGATTTGCCACACATGTGACCGGCTGCCCGGTCATGACATTGTCCATGCAGCCCTGAAGGCATGCCACACAGGGCCGGATTTCATCGGATCGGCCGACCATGGCCTTGTTGACCCAGTGAGGATCGGCGATCAGCCCCCGGCCGATACTCACCATGTCGGCATAGCCATCTTTGAGCAGTTTTTCGGCGGTCTCGGGAGAAGAAATCCGGTTGGAGGCCATCACCGGCACTGAGACCTCTTTTTTGATATTATATGCCAGAAACGCAAAACCGGACTGGGGCAGACTGGCCGGCAGCTGGGGGACATGGGTTTCATGCCAGCCGCCGGTCACACTAATGGCATCGACACCGGCTGCTTCGTATACTTTCGCAAATTCCTTTGTTTCGTTATCCGTATTGCTGCCGGTCACAAAATCATTGCCGGCCATGCGGATGGTCAGGGGGAAATCAGCGCCCAGACGTTCTCGGGTGCGTTCGATCACCTCTTTGGGGAACCGGACCCGATTTTCAAAGCTGCCGCCGTATGCGTCGGTCCGCTGGTTTTTAATCGAAGAAAGAAACTGGGTGATGAGGTAGCCGCCGGAGCCGAGGATCTCGACCCCGTCAAACCCGGCTTCCTGCGCTCTTGCTGCGGCACTGACAAATGCTTCGCGGACTTTTTCAATATCTTCGATGGTCATTTCCCGGGGCATGGCTTTGGAATACCTGGAGTAAACGGCGGACGGCGCAATGGGCGCATCCCCTTTGAGCAGCATGGGATATGAATAGGCGCCGGCGTGAAACAACTGAATCCAGGCCCGGGCCCCTTCTTCTTTGATTACTGACGTCATCTTCTTAAACCCGGGAATGGCATCATCACTGTCGAGCATGGGAATGATACCGCCGGAACCGATAAAGTCGATCCCCACAGGCCCTACGGTCACCAGTCCGGTGCCGCCGCGGGCTTTTTCACGAAAATATTCGTAATACCGGTCATTTAATGTTCCATCATAGGAATACAGCAACCCTAAGGAGGGATAGACCACCCGGTTTCTGATTTCCAGCTTGTTGATTGTAATCGGACTCAGCAGATTCTGATACATGTGTTTTTCCTTTATATGAATAAAGTCTCTTACGTATTGATTGATGAATTCCTGCAAAGGCCGGGTTTCTTACCCGGCACCAAATTTACTGATTGGCATGTTCCATTTGTCGGGAAAGAATCCCGACCTACAAATAAAGACTTTCAGACAATTGATTTGGCAAGGCCGGAAAGAGGAGATAATACTGTTTCGTATATCTCCGACTGATAACGCAGCCAAATCAATTGTCCGGAAGTCTACCTCTTAATTTCTAATATCGCCCGCGCCTCTTCCGGACTGGCCGGTTCCTTGCCCTGCTCCCGGATGATCTTTACCAGGGCTTCTACCAGCTGCCCGTTATTTTCGGCTTTTTTACCATCTGGCAGATAAAACGTGTCTTCAAGACCGGTCCGGACATTTCCGCCAAGCTCAATTGCGGCCCGGTGAAGTTCCCAGAGTTTTTCACGGCCGGACCCTGTGGCAATTACCTGCCAGTGAGAATTTTCCGGCAGTTCATCCTTTAAAATTGGCAGCAGGTCGCATCGTGCGGGCATGCCCGAGTCGACCCCCATGACAAAGGACAGATGGGGATTGCCGGAGAACATACCGTTTGCCTTGAACATCCCGACGCTGCGAACAATACCGGTGTCAAAACATTCAAATTCAGGAACAATTTTATGCGCAGTCATGGTGTCGGTAAATTGCGTCACCTTTTCAACCGGGTTGTCAAAAAGGATCGGGGGCCAGGCCCATTGGCCGTCTTTGCGGATTTTCAGATAATTCAAAGATCCGGCATTGCACGCGGCCATTTCCGGTTTAAACTTTGCCAGACATGCCATGGGTCCTGAAATATTGGCACCCATAACTCCGGTACTCATATTAATAATCATCTTCGGTACCCGGTGCCGAATGGCGGTCAGTATATCGCCGACCTCTTTTAAATCCCATGTGGGCCACATTCCCATGCCCGGCTGCTGTGACCTGAAATGGGCATGGACGATGGAAGCACCCTGGTCAAAGGCCTGCCGGGTGGCTTCCGCCATCTCTGCAGGGGTTACCGGAACGTTAAATTTCCCCGGGTTGGTGAGAACACCGGTGATGGCACAGGTAACAACGACCTTATTGCTTAAATCCATTGAATCCCTCCTCATTTAATTGTGGATGATCTCTCCGCAACAACGACTGGCATGGAACTCAACAGGCCGGTTTTATTTTTGTATTCTTAACTTGCAGAACCGTATTTTCTCAAAAACAAGCTGATTTAAGCAATATTTTTTCTTACTCCCGGAGCCGGGCCATCTGCCGGCGGACCGGCAAAGGCCTGGGCAATCTGTATCCACTGGCCGGCAATGTCGCCCTGGATTTTTAATCCGGTATCCGATACATTGCGCCGCTGGGTAACAACCAGACAAAAGTCTTCTGCCGACCCGCTGACCAAATTTTCCGCGTCTTCCGGCCCCCAAACCCACAACGCATCCGTTGGACTATTCAGCACCACGCGAACCGCCGGATCCGGCACCGCCAGCTGCCGGTTTTTAAAACTCCATTTAAACGTCGACACCCCCAGAAAGGCAATATGCCTGAGGCGATCCGTAGCAGGTCGGTTCACCTGCAAGGCATCTGCAACATCCTGGCCGTGCGCCCAGGTTTCCATAATACGGGCGGTTGCAGAACTTCTTGCACTCATGGCAGGGCCGTACCAGGGAACCCGGGTATCGGGTTTCAGGGATCCAAACGCTACCACCAGTTGGGCCCGTTCTTTTCGCCACCATGCCAGCAGGTCCGCATCGGACATTGCCCCGCCCATGGCATTGACGTTTCGGTATACATCATCATAGCTTGTAATGCCTTGAAGAATTTTTTCAAATTCCGCGGCAAAGGCATCCGAATCAATGGCCGACAGGCAGGCGGTCTTGTCAAAGTATGCCAAATGGCTTATTTCATCCTTGATCGTCCAGTTATAAAAAGGAGTCACTGTCTGCCAGCCGTCGGCATCAAGGTCTTTGACCATATCATCCAAGGCCGCATATTCATCCGCCAGATCTTTACAAATGAATTTCATTATTTTCCCCATCAAATCCAATATTGATCTGATTCATTCAGTTGCAAGGCATAAGGGACGACGCTGTAGTGTGCTACCGCGAGTCCCTTATAACGCCGCAAATGGATGAATCAGGTTAATATCCCTCGAGTTTGGCGATGACGTCGGACATAACCTCACTGGCCCCCCCGCCGATGGACAGCAGACGGGAATCCCGGTAAATCCGGGATATTCGCATTTCATTCATCAATCCGATCCCGCCGTACATCTGAAGGCATCCGTCAGTCACCTTACTCAGCAGACTCCCGCCGAAGAGTTTTCCCATGGAAATTTCTTTTGAAACATCCTGGTCGGCCATTTTCATGCGGACGATATGATAGGTCAGCTGTTTAAGACATTCAATTTCACTCAGCCATTCCACGAGCCGGTGACGCAGGACCTGCTTTTTGATCAGGGGTTTGCCGAATACAATCCGCCCCTTGAGGTATTCAACAGTTTCATCAATAATCTCTTTAGCGCTGATATACGTCAAAGGAAGCACGGCAAACCGTTCATGCTGAAACTGCATCATCTGCTGGATAAATCCTTCCCCTTCCCTTCCGATCAGATTTTCCGCCGGAATCCGCATGTCATCAAAATACAGCTCTGCGGTATCGCTGCTTCGCATGCCCATTTTATCCAGCTTTTTACTGACATTAAATCCGGGCAGGTTCGTAGGAACCACAAACAAACCAAATGAATGATATCCCGGTTCATCGCTGGTCCGGGCCAGCAAAGTGAGAAAATCCGCCTGGGTGCCGTTAGTGATGTAAGTTTTAGAACCGCTTAAGATATATGAATCACCATCTTTTTTTGCGAATGTTTTCAACGCCGCCACATCAGACCCGGCATCCGGCTCGGTCACGGCAATGGCAGAAACCATATCCCCTTTAATGGCCGGTTTTAAATAAGTTTCCTTTAAGTATTCACTGCCGAATTCATCAATAGCCGGCGTGGCCATGCTCATTTGAACCGCAATGGCCATGGGAACGCCGCCGCAATGAATACGGGCAAATTCTTCCATGACAACGGTTTCATACCAGTAATCAAGACCTTCCCCGCCGTATTTTTCATCATAACGGATGCCGAGGAATCCCAGATCCCCCATTTTTTTAAACAATTCATGCAGCGGGGCAATACCTTTTTCCTCCCACTCATCCACATAAGGATTAATCTCTTTGTTAACAAAATCCCGGACGGCCTTGCGCACCAGATCATGATCTTTGCTAAAATAAATTTCGCTGCCCATGTGTTACCCCTTTTCTTAGAATAGTTTATACTCAATATAAAATTTGGTAAAATTCTTTTTCCGTTAATAATTGTGGCAGAATACCTGTTTTCGCATTACATCAACTTGGAGATAATTTCTTTCATAATCTCTGTAGTTCCGCCGCCAATGGATAAAATGCGATTATCCCGGTAGAGCCGTTCCACCAGATATTCACGCATATAGCCGTATCCGCCAAAAAGCTGCACCGCATCATAGGTGACCCGGTCGCTGACGCTGCAGGCAAAATTCTTGGCCATGGAGATTTCCTTGACCTGGTCGATGCCGGCATTCATCTTCGCAGCTACCCGATAAGTGTATTCCCGACTGACTTCAACAAGCGTTGCCATATCCACCAGTTTGTGCCGGGTCACCTGAAATCCTTTCAGGGGCTTTCCGAATGCCTTGCGCTCTTTGGTGTATTTCTGCGCTTCTTCAAGGGCCATTTCAGCCGTCATATTTGCCATGATGCAAAGCTGGAGCCTTTCCATCTGGAAATTTTCCATAATGGTATAAAAACCCATATTTTCTTCGCCGATTAAATTCGGCGCTGGCACACGGCAATTGTCAAAAAATATCTCAGCCGTATCCGATGCCCACCATCCTGTTTTTTTAAGACTCTTACCCACCGAATATCCCGGCGTATCTTTCTCGATAAGCAGAAAACTAATGCCGTGGGCCCCGGGGTCACCGGTGCGAACGGCACAGGTCAGCTGATCAGCGCGAGCACCGCTGGTGATAAATGTTTTGGCTCCGTTGACAATATAACTGTCACCGTCTTTTACTGCCGTGGTCTGAATATTTGCCACATCCGACCCGCCGCCCGGCTCCGTAATACCTAAAGCGGCAATCCGTTTGCCCTGTAAAACCGGTTTAACAAAACGCTCTTTTTGTTCGTCTGTCCCCTTTTTTATGATGGGCGGCAGCGCAATATTTAAAGACCCAATACCGGCGGCAAATCCGCCGGATCCGGATCGCATCAGCTCTTCGTTGGCAACCACCGTATCAAAAATGTCCCCGCCGGTGCCGCCGACTTCTTCCGGATAGCCGATTCCCAAAAAACCAAGTTCCCCAAAAAGAGGATACAGGGATACGGGAAACGCTCCGGATTCTTCCCATTCATTGATATTCGGGAGCACCTCCTTTTTGATAACATCCCTGAGCGCCATCCGCAGTTGCTGATGTTCTTTAGTAAAATATTCCTGAGCACTGATGCTATTTTTTGTTGATGCCATTCCACGCCCCCTACATGATAACTATTTATTTTTTTTTAATATAAACCATCATATCATTCAAATAGCGATGAAAAAAATCATAAAAACACCCAGATGGCTAAGTAAAAAGTTCCACCATTCACATAAAATTTGGCAAGGCGTAGTGGTTATTCAGACTTGAGATAATACAAGTCGTATATTGAGAGGCTGAATAACCACTATAACGCAGCAGATGGGACTTTTGACGACGCCATTATAAAATATCCGGCGCCTCTATGATTTTAGCCCGCAGATATTCACCAAGTGTCTTGGCCTGGGGATCATTTCTGACGGATGCCGCCACGCCTTCACCCAGAACCCCTTTTATATAAAAATTAATCGCCAAAAGGTTGGGCAATTCATAACGTTCAATGTCAAAAGGGTCCATATCCGGCAGCAAATCTTTTAATTTTTCAATCGTTAGAAACCGGTTTAAAAATGAATACGCCTCAATATTTTTTGCCCACACTCCGAGATTGGCATTGCCGCCTTTGTCACCGGATCGGGTGGCAAACAACCGGCCAAAGGGTATTTTTCGAATATTTTTTATAGAGATATCGACCAAATCCACTGGAACCGGGCTGATAGTCTTTATTTCAGGATAAACGCCCACCGGCTTGACAGTAAATTCCGAACCATTCAGATAAACCTTGTGTTCCAGAAATTCATTTTTCACCAATGTCGGCCAGTGCTGAAGCGCCGGAGCACCATTTGAAGGCGGGCTGGTCATGGTAAAGCCCGGTATACTGGATAATGCCATTTCCACCAGCTTGGCAGAAAACAGTTTTCCCACCTTTTTCTGATCCGGGTCCATGAGTGAAATTTTTAAATGCGCACACGCGACATCATTATGTTCGGGATTAGCCTTGTCAATCCTGATCAGCTGGACGTCGGTAAAGGCGAAATGGTCTTTGCCGCCCAAAAGGTCAAAAAGGGTTTCTTCCACAATTTCCGCCTTTTTCTCAATATCAAGACCGGTGAGCACGACAGTCATGGAATTTCGGTACCCAAAAAGATTGTTAATGCATACTTTTGCCGAATCAGTGGGCGGTTCTCCTTTAACACCATCAATCAAAACCCGGTCAGGTTCCTGCTGGGATATATCAATCGTGTCAAAGCGCGCCTTTACATCCGGTGTCAGGTATGCCGGTTCCCGGATTTCATACAACAGCTGGGCGGTGACTGTTCCCACGGAAACCAGTCCGCCCGTACCGGGATGTTTGGTAATCACAAACGAACCGTCCTCATGCATTTCGGCAATAGGATATCCCACGTTCTTAAAGCTGGGGACTTCTTCAATAAACGAATAATTCCCGCCCGTGGCCTGGGCACCGCATTCGATAATATGCCCGGCAACATAGGCACCGGCCAATCGATCCCAGTCATCTTCCTTCCACCCGAATTTCCAGGCACTGGGTCCGGAGACCAGGGCCGCATCCGCCAGCCGGCCGCCGATGACAATATCCGCGCCTTCGTTCAGCGCTTTGGTGATTCCCCAACCGCCCAGATAAGCATTGGCGGTAATCGGCATGGCACCGGCTTCCTTGAGGCTGATGCCTTTATCCAAATGCGTAAATATTTCCCCCTGTTCCTGAAGTTCCTGAATCCGGGGCAGCAGGTCATCGCCTTCAATAAAGGCGATTTTGGGATGAATACCGAGTTGTTCGGCAATTTTTTCAAGTTCTGCGGCAAGGCCTTTTGGATTTAAGCCCCCGGCATTTGCCACAATTTTAATATTTTTATCCAGGCAAGGCCCCATCACGTCATTCATCTGCTTGAGAAATGTGGTGGCATATCCTTTTTCAGGGGCTTTCATTTTCATCCGAAACAAGAGCGCCATGGTCAGTTCCGCCAGGTAATCACCGGTCAGCACATGGATTTCGCCGCCTTCAACAAGTTCTTTTGCCGCAGACAGTTTGTCTCCCAAATATCCGCTGCAGTTTGCAATAATGAGTTTGTCTTTATGAATATGGTTGTTCATTGAAAATATCCTTAATAAATCAGTAAATATCTCAAGAGGGCTAAGTTAAAAATTCCATATACAAGGCGTGGTGATTTTTCTGGCCCAAGATAATACATGTAGTATATTGAGGGGCAGAAAAATCGCTACAACGCAGTAGATGGGATTTTTGACGACGCCATCATTTGCCTTTAAATACCGGCGGCCGCTTCTCAATAAACGCCGTAATCCCTTCCACGGCATCTTCGGTTGCAGCGACTTCGGCCAGTTTTTGGCAAAGAAAATCCAGAGCATCTTCAAACCCCATATCCTGCATGGCATAAAAAGCGTCTTTTCCGATTTTCATTCCAATGGGACTTTTGGCGGCCAGGCTTTTAAGAATTGTATCTACTGTTTCGTCCAGATTGTCCGCCGGCACCGACCGGGTGATCAGGCCCATTTCCTGGGCCTGGGCAGCTGAAAGTTTTTCGCCGAGCAGTACCATTTCCATGGCTTTTTTCTTTAACACATTTCTGAAAATCAAGGCGCCGATCATCATGGGGAAAAGTCCCACATTGACTTCCGGGGTGCCGAACTTGGCATTATTACGCGCAATCACAATATCACAGGCCAGCATGAATCCCGTCCCCCCGGCCAGGCAGTACCCGTTTACCTTTGCCACCGTGGGTTTTGAATACCCTGCAAGGCGCTTTAACAGGTTGGCATAATTTTGAAATGCCTGATTTTTACCGCCGTCTTCCGCACTCATGGCACCGCCAAGGTCCGCCCCGGAACAAAAGGCTTTTTCACCGGCACCAGTTACGCAAACAACCCGCACCGCATCGTCTTTTTCAGCCTGATCCAGATATTTCATAAACAGATCAATTGCCTGAGCGCTGATGGAATTCCGGTTTTTTTCACGGTTGATAGTGATATATCCGATATTGTCTTTGACTTCGTAAAGCAGGTCTTTTCCGGACATGATAAAACTCCTTGGATTTTATTTTAATCTATTTCCTGATAAATCGGTAAAAGGTTCTAATGGTCACATTTCACGACTGTATCATCCAATAAGCTGTCAATCATTTCAAACAACGATGATGAATATGAATGACTTATTTGCAAGAATCCAGATGGTTAAGTAAAAAGTTCCATATACAAGGCGTAGCGTTTTTTCAGACTTGAGATAATACAAATAGTATATTGAGAGTCTGAAAAAACGCTGCAACGCAGTAGATGGGGCTTTTGACGACGCCATCATTCTTCCTTTTCAATATCCACAAGAATATCGCCGGGCATGACCTTATCCCCTTCAGCGACATTTACTTTTTGAACCGTCCCGTTAAACGGCGCAGCCAGGGATGTTTCCATTTTCATGGCTGATACAATAACAACCGCCTGCCCTTTTTCCACGACATCTCCCTCGACTACCGCAACGGATATGACAACCGCAGGCATTGGCGGCGTGACTTCCTGAGGATTTGATCCCGGCCCTTTTTTCCTTGTTTTGCTTTGTTCCAGCAGGTCCGCATCGCAAACAAAATAGGATTTCCCCTTGATCGCAATAATTTTTCCGTCACCCTGGTCACTCACATAGGCATTTACTCCCTGACCGTTTACAACCAGATGAATCCGGTGGTCATTCACCGCCGTGTAGCTGACATCAAACTCTTTTTCGCCGATAACGGCCTTGATTTTTTCCTCACCGTCATTTTCCACTTCCACGGAAAGGGTCTCTTCTTTTATTTTCAGCCTGTATTCCACTGGATATTTCCTCCATCGACATAATGGCTTCGCAAAAAGCCCTACTTCTGCGTTGCGATTCATTCTTCGTCGATCAACGTACATTAAGTACGCTTCTCTCCTCAGAACTCACGCGCCTTAAATTTGGACTTTTTTCTTTGCCTTAAAAACCTGAATATACACATGGTTTCATTACTAAAGACCATGCCGCCAACTGCCTAATGTCTGCCAGGGTGTCGGCATCGCATCTTTTGCACAAACCAGTTTCTTTGCCTTTCGATTGCCGCACATTTCATCGATCACAAAAGCGATCCGGGCAAGGTCGGCATCGGACATGTCCGGCTGCCAGTTTTCAAAATGGGTTTCAATAAAATCCGTAAAAACTTCTCCGCAGATAAACGGCTCTGATTTTAAGACATCCATCAAAAAATCAATGGGTGTTTTCACGCCGATCACAATATAGCTCTTTAATGCCTTGATCATTTTGGCAATCGCAAGGTCCCTGGTTTGCGCATGAACAATCAATTTTGAAAGAATCGGATCATAATCCACAGGCACTTCAAACTCTGAATACACCCCGCAGTCATTGCGGATGCCCGGCCCGGTCGGTTCCTTTAAAAACGATATTGTTCCGGGTGACGGGAAAAAATCATTTTCCGGGTCTTCGGCATAAATCCGGCATTCAATGGAATGGCCGCGGCCTGCGATATCTTCCTGTTTGAGTGTCAGTTCTTTGCCATATGCAATTTCAAGCTGCCAGCGGACCAGGTCAACACCGGTGATCATTTCCGTTACCGGGTGCTCCACCTGCAGGCGGGTATTGACTTCCAGGAAATAAAATTTATTATTTTCATCCAGTAAAAATTCAACAGTTCCCGCGTTAACATACCCGGATGCTTTAGCAGCCGTCACCGCAGCCTTGCCCATTTCCTGCCTGAGCGCCGGAGTCATAACAAAAGACGGGGTTTCTTCAATGATTTTCTGGTGCCTTCTTTGAATGGAGCATTCTCTTTCCAGCAGATGAATGGTGTTGCCGAATTTATCTGCCAGCACCTGAAACTCGATATGGCGGGCTTTGGTGAAAAACTTTTCCAGATAGATTTCACCGTTGCCAAATGCATTGACGGCTTCGCGGGAAGCCGCCGCGCAGGCATCGGCCATCTCTTCAGACGAATGAACAATCCGGATTCCTTTGCCGCCCCCGCCGGCTGTGGCTTTAATGAGCACGGGATACCCGATTTTTTCAGCTTCCACGCTCATGACGCCGGGATCCGCTTCCGTACTGGTCAACCCCGGTGTTACCGGTACACCGCTGTTGACCATTATTTTGCGGGACGTGATTTTATCGCCGAGATCCTTGATTACCTTGGCCGGCGGTCCGATAAACACAACACCCTGCTGGTCGCATTTTTCAACAAACTCGCTGTTTTCAGCCAAAAAGCCGTACCCCGGATGAATGGCCTGGGCACCGGTGGTTTTTGCGGCATCAATTATTTTATCCATATTCAGATAACTTTGGGCCGGTTCGGAAGCCCCTAAGTAAAACGCTTCATCCGCAGCCAGCACATGCAGTGCCAATTTATCCGCATCCGAATAAACCGCCACGGTTTTCACCCCCATATCCCGGCAGGTATTGATCACCCGAAGGGCTATCTCCCCTCTGTTTGCGATGAGTATTTTTTTAAACATTTTTATTATTCCTGTAAAAAAGTCAGCTTTCGATGGCAAAAAAAAAGTTCACCAAATCTTAATAAAATTGGCAAGGCGTCGCAAATCCTGAGCGACGATTCTTATTTTTCATACGTTGAAGACGCGAAGAATCAAGCGCAACGCAGAAATTGGACTTTTTATGCAGCCATCACATTCGGAAGACACCGAAGCCGTATGTGTCATCTCGAAGTGGAGCATTGAGCGACGCGGAAATGGCAAGCCCCAGAACATCTCTTGTCTTTACCGGATCGATAATACCGTCATCCCATAACTGGGAAGTCGCGTAATAAGCGTTTCCTTCCTTGCGTGCGTTTTCAATAACCGATCCCTTGATAAACTCAACTTCTTCGTCAGTCATGGGGGGCTGACCGAGTCTTGCCCGCTGATCATTGGTGATGGTTTCCAGAACACCGGCCGCCTGCTCGCCGCCCATCACACCGATCTGGGCGTTGGGCCACATCCACATGAATCTCGGTGAATAAGCCCGGCCGCACATGGCGTAATTGCCGGCCCCGAAAGACGCGCCCACCACAACCGTAAATTTGGGAACCGTGGCAGTTGACACCGCGTTGACCATTTTATGCCCGTCTTTGGTAATCCCGCCGCGTTCATACTGGCTGCCCACGATAAATCCGTTGATATTCTGAAGAAACAAAAGCGGAATTTTTCGTTTATCGCACAACTGGATAAACTGAGTGGCCTTCTGGGCGCTGTCGGAAAACAAAATGCCGTTGTTGGCCAAAATACCCACCGGAAACCCGTGAATATGGGCCCATCCGGTCACCAGGGTTGGACCGTACATTTCCTTGAATTCCAGAAACCGGCTGCCGTCCACGATTCTGGCAATCACTTCCCGGCAATCATAGGGTTTCGTCAGGTCCGGGCTCACGATCCCATACAATTCTTTTGGGTCATACAAGGGCGGTTCCGGTTCTTCCATCGTGAGCTTTGATTTTTCATTTGCCGGCAGATTTTTGACAATACTCCGGATGATCTGGATGGCATGCGGATCATCTTCCGCATAATAATCAGACACACCGGAATCACTGCAATGAAGTTCGGGCCCGCCCAGGTCATTGGCAGTGACCTCTTCACCGGTGGCAGCCTTGACCAGGGGGGGGCCGCCCAGAAAAATGGCGCCGTGTCCTTTGACGTGAACAATATCATCACACATGGCAGCCCCGTAAGCACCGCCCGCCGTACAAAGCCCCATCACCCCCACAATCTGGGCGACACCCATTTTAGACATCATGGCCTGGTTGTAAAATATCCTGCCGCCGTCATCTAAGTCCGGGAAAATTTCCGACTGCATGGGCAGATACGCACCGGCTGAATCGAGCAGGGATATCAGGGGAAGCCGGTTTTCCATGGCAATCGCCTGACATCTTAATGATTTCTTGACCCCCATGGGGTAGATGGAACCCCCTTTAATGGTGGCGTCATTAAGAGTGATCATGCATTCGCGGCCTTCAATCATACCGATACCGATGATAACGCCTGCTTTATGAATCTTGCCGTCATACATGCCCTTTGCGGCCAGGGGGGCAATTTCCAGAAATGGGGTGTTTTTGTCCAGCAGCAGTTCCAGCTTCTTTTTTGCCGGGATTTTTCCGGACTCCTTTTGCCGGTCAAGCGCCTTTTGAGAACGCTGATTCATGGCAATGTCAAGTTCCCTGTTCAGATCTTCAACCAGGGCGGTCATATCCTGAACATTTTTCTTATAGCTTTCGGAATTGACATCGATCTTACTTTCAATAACATCCATCGTCTCTTTCCTTCTCACAAAATATTTATAGTGCCACTTTGTTTGTTTAATTTTTTAAAGTTGCCCGTCGATTTTTTCCGCTAAAACCACCCAACATTGGAGCAGGGTTTAACTCTCATCATTATTTTTTACTTCCAGCGGCATTTTCCTCATACTCCAATGAACCGGTTCACTGGGCCGGCTTTGAATTCCTTCAATAATACAGTCAATCATCGGGTCAACGAATTCTTCCAGATTTTCCGGCCGGCCGGTCATGATCCAGTTGGTGACCAGATGTTCAATGGTTCCGATAATTATCGACCGGACCAGATATGGATTGAGGTCTTTGCGAAACTCGCCGGAGTCAACCCCTTCTTCAATCACCTTATTAATATTTTTAATGCCCTGGCGGATCACCAGGTGCCCTTCGGTTTCCAGAAACCGCTTGTTATGCTTTAAAATCAACATGATAATGGAAGCAAACTCCGCATGGTTCTGGTATGAGTGCATAAAAAGAAACACAATGGAACGCAGTTTATTTGCCGCGCCCCGAATGAGCTTTAAATGGAATTCCATTAAGTCAAAGATTTCCTTGGCTGATTCTGCGGGAATTGAGAACAGCAATCCTTCTTTTGTGGTAAAATATTCATAAATAGACGCTTCGGAAATCTTGGCTTTTTGCGCGATCTCTGAAATGGTCGCTTCCTGAAACCCTTTTCCCGCAAACACCTTGGCCGCCACCCCTATTATCTGCCGTTTTCGGGCCTCCATTTTCTTCTTTACCGCCATTTCATTCCTTTCATAATTATTTTTTTCAGAGTGGCTCAAAACTCACAATAAATGGAACTGAAAAACTAATTCTATTTTTTACAAGTTGAATCTCTTTTTTTAACTAAAAAAATATAGCTTCACTTTTATAATGTCAACAAAAAAAAAGCCAATCTATTTTTTACAAAAAAAACCGGTGAAAAATCGGCGATCTGACGGTCAACGGCACGGTCAATGATACTGCCATGTGCGGTGCCGAGCCCAGATATTTAAGTGCGGGAGTTATCATTGAGGAAGGACTTTTAATCAGAGATCTTGAAAAAATCATCATTGCCATGAGCAAGGCTGCCCAAAACGCCGGGGTTTATATTGTAGACCGGGGATATTAAAGTGGCAGCGCCGCCTTAAACCACATGGTCAAAGAAATGATCTAAGCCGGCATTGACATTCATGTACTCCGGGACCCGACCCTCGGCGGCATTGGCACCACATTAAATGAAATTGCCGGACAATCCCAAGTGGGTATCACCATATCGGAAGAGAAAACCCCGGTCAAAAAATCCGTGGCCGGCATCTGCGAACTTTTGGGGCGGTATCCGCTCTATGTGGCCAATGAAGGAAAACTGCTGGCGTTTGTTAAAAAAAAACATGCAGAAAAAGCCCTCGCTCTGATGCAGAACAACCCGCTGGGCCAAGACGCCTGTGCTATCGGAGAAGTGGTCTCCGATCACCCCGGCACGGTCATCACGAGAACCTTGATCCGCAGTGAACGAATCGCGGATATGCAGACCGGGGAACAATTCCCGAGGATTTGCTGATCGAATCCGTTTTTATTATATAACAAAAAATTAAAATTTATACCCTAAAAACAGGCGCAGGTCCTGTCGGTCCATATCCTCGCCGGGACCGTTGAAATTTTTAAATTTGCCGAAAGCGGTCTTGGTCTGGCCGTAAAAACGCTTGGTAAAATTATATGTGAGGATAATATTTAACTCCGCATTCTCATCCTTGTTGTCTTCTTCGGTGAGCCATAAAATAAAAAGAGATTTAAAATTGCCCGCATTGTACCGCCCCAGCCACCAGATGGTGTCAGACCCGGCATTTAATGACGCCAGGGTGCCGGATCCGATCATGCCCTTGTCAGCGACAAACAAGGAATCATAGGGGGCAAATATTTTGTTGGTCTCATTTTCTTTTGGATCGCTGACGGTAGTATAGCCCATGTGAAGTTCAAGGTTTTCGTACTTAAAACCGGCGGACAATTCCGCCAGATAAGAATCCACCAGCGCAATATCATCCAGATCACCGATACTGTCCTGTTTGGCAAACCGGAGCTTGAAAATCCCTCTGACCGGGCCCATGGGCGGATCAAAATACAGATTCCCGCCCACAATATTAATGATATCATCAAACCAGTAATCATAGACCTGGAGGGTGGTGTTTGAAAGCCCTTTCCATGTCAGGTACCCTACATAAACACCGTCTGTGTTACCGATATTGTCTTTGGCCGAACCGGTCAGCGGATTACCGTTTCGGTCAATGACACCGTTTAAGCTGAATGTGGAGTCAATATCCTTGAACCATTCCTTGCTCAGCCCGGAAAAGCGGGACACATGGCCGAACAGTATATCAAATTGCGACGGCAGATCCGCCCGGTAAACAATCCCTTCATAATAATGCATTTTACTCCGGATAGGATTGTCCCTTAAAAACTCCAGCTTCAGATACTGACGTCCGGCCTGCAGGCTCTGCCGGTCGGATTTATATTTCAGGTACAACTGATTGATGCTTTCCGTGCTGTTGTTATTATTTTTTTTCCCATCATCATCGTCTTCATTTTCCTCCCACAGCATCCCTACCTTCTGCCACTCCGCCCCAGCGCTGAAATTTTCCCATTGCGCTGTTTCATAACCGAACTTAACACTCATGCTGGAAGAAGATGCCTCCCCGCCCCACTTGTCTCCGGCCGGCGGTTCATCCCAGTTCTGGGTCATGGTAACACTTTGCAGCTGGCCCCACACCTTCCCGTTATGAATGGCATTATATAAAAGATCATCCACTGCCTGAAAATTGGCCCGGGAAGCCTCTGGTAAGAGTAAAACAGACAGCAGCACCAGTAAAATAATGGGATATTTTTTCATCAACTTTTCCCCCTTTAAAAAGGCTTTGAAATAAAATGAAAAAAATCTTTTGATGCATCATGAATGCGAATCAGGTCAAACCCGCACATGCTGGTCCGGTCGGATGCTCAATAAAGGAATCGGGCAGAACCGATAAACCTTTTCAGCGGTTGCCCCCAAAAAAACGCTGGCCAGGTTGCTTCGCCCTTTTGAGCCCATAACCAGCAGGTCAGCCTCCTCTTCCACTGCTGCATCAATCAGCTCCTGAAAAGGGGTCCCTACCCTGAAAACTGTTTTAACGCCGGTTTTTTCCGGTGACAAATCGTCTACCAGCTGATCAATGTCCCGGGATCGTTCCTCTTGGGTCCGGGAAACATACTCTTTTGAAGCCTTGTTGACGTAATCTTCAATCGATCTGTCAAATTGTCCTTCCGCCAGCTTGAGGATGGCATTCAGATCTCTTTGATTAATCACATTAACGATCACCAGTTCCGCATTCAGCTGATCAGCCAGCAGCATCCCATACCGGAGCGTTTTTTGCGAATGCACCGACAGATCAATCGCCACCATGATTTTATTTATTTTCTCCATTGGTTCCTCCAAAGTTTTTTACGGGATAAAACCAAACGTTTTCTTTATTTTTTTATTTCTCCGGCAGGACAAAAAGGCTTGAAGCGATTTCCGGCGGCCAGATCAGTTCAAATCGACCGTTAATCACTTGCAAAACCAGCGTGTTGATACTGTTTTGTCTTTCAAAATCATGGTAATTGTAAAATTTCACCGGCCCGAACGGGGTCCGCATATATGTTTTTTGAAGGGCCGCGCAAATATCTTTGGTTTTCAGGGAAGAGGATCGCTTCAGGGCATCTGCCGCCACCAGCAGCGACGAATACGCCTCGGCGCCGTGATAGTCCGGAAATTCATCATATCGCGCAGCATATCGGGCATAATATTCCCGGGCGCCGGGGTAAGGCACATGCTCAGACCACAGGGTGGCGGTCAGTAAATTTTCAGCCCGGTCTCCGGCCCGCCTGATGAATTCTTCTAAAGTAAACCCCCCGGCCCCGCCGCAGAGCAATGAGTTGATATCCAGCTCCCGGAGCTGTTTCACCAGCGCAACCGCGTCATCCAGGTATGACACCATATAAATGACATCCGGCGGGTCGTCGGTCAGCGGCGCCAGCAACGAACGGAAATATAACGGTCCGGCCCGGCGTTTGTCATAATCAATGTGCGCCCGGATCTCGATGGCATGATCCCGGCAGAACTCGATCATCCGCAACGCCCCGTCGGTCCCGAACATACTGTTTTCATATATAATGGCGATCGATCGGGGCTGATAGTTCTTGATCCAGAAATCTTCAAGCCCTTGGGTGTATTCACTGATCGGCGGATTCAGCCGGAAAATATGCTTCCAGCCCTTTTGCGTGATCTTGTCCGCAGATGCCGTACAGATCAGAAACGGCATTTTTTTCCTGTCCGCCAACGCCGCCAGATGATAGGTAGCATCACTGGCATATCCGCCGACCATCATGACTGCACCGGATTTGACCACCAGCCGCTCAAAAACTTCGCCCACCGAATCCTTTTCTCCCCGGTCATCCGCGTAAACAAGTTCTAATGGGTGCCCATTGATGCCGCCGGTCCGATTGACAGATTCTTTTGCCATTTCAAACGAATTTTGCATGATCAATCCGAATTCCTTCAGAGGACCGCTTAACGGAAGCGGAATTCCGAGAATGATCGGGGCTTCGGCAGCTAAGGCACCCGCTGAAGATACGGCGAACATCACCAGGCAGAAAAATATCCAATGCATGAATTTTTTGATCATTTTATTTCCCTTTCCCAGTGACTTGCTTGCATGGATTGACGGTTGAACGAAACCATCTCACAGAAAAGATCAATGGGCACCGGTTCCCATCGCCTTTGCCCATTCGGGAAACACCCCCGGATCTATTCCAAAAATGGCGGTACCGAAAAAATAAAACAGGCAGGTAATGATCAGTATGCCGATAATATTAATAAAAATGCCGACCTTTGCCATCTCGGCAATTTTAATCCGGCCGCTGCCAAAAATAATGGCATTGGGCGGCGTGGCCACCGGCATCATGAATGCACAGGAGGCGGAAAGGGTGGCCGGGATCATCAGCAGCAGCGGGTTTGCTTTCATGGCAAATGCCACGGATGCCAGTATCGGAAGTATCATTTCCGTGGTGGCGGTATTAGACGTCAATTCCGTTAAAAATGTCAGCCCAAAACAGATAAACAGAATCATCAGAACAGGGGACATCCCGGCAAGGCCGGCAAATTTATTGCCGATCAGCGCGGAAAGGCCGGTGACCTGGAATCCTTTTGCCAGGGCAAACCCCCCGCCGAAAAGCAGGACGATATTCCAGGGAATATTTTTGATGACATCCGGCCCCATAATCATGGCCGATCCGGCATCAGGACTCCGGGTGGGAATCAAAAACATGATCATGGCCATGCCCAACCCCACGGTACCGTCATCGATTAAATCCGGATACGGAATCCATTGCGACCAGCCCGGTATGGCAAAAAATCCAAGGTTCAGTTTTTTTCGAAACACCCACAAAAAAGCGGTTAAGAAAAATACCGCCAGTACGACTTTTTCTTCAAACCGGATCTTTCCCAGTTCCCTGTATTCCTTATCCACGATGGACCGGTCCACGGTCAGGTGGGCCGGCACCCGGAAAAATATTTGAGTGAGCATCAGCCAGATAATGATGATCATGACAATGCACAGGGGCAGGCCCATGATAAACCAGGTGCCGAACGCAATCGGTTCCGCCTGCGGAAAAGTGATTTCAAAAATCCTTGCAAACGACAAATTCGGGGGGGTTCCCACCAGGGTGGCGACCCCGCCCATGGAACAGGCATATGCGATTCCCAGCATCAGGCCCACGGTAAACTTGTGTGTGTCTTCGACATCAAACTTTGATTCCATCTGCGTTATAATTGCCAGTCCAATGGGGATCATCATAATCGCCGTTGCAGTATTTGAAATCCACATGGACAAGAATGCCGCCGCTATCATAAACCCCAGCACAATCCGGGTCGGGCCGCCGCCGATCAGACGGATGATAAACAGGGCAATACGCCGGTGCAGTTGCCATTTTTCCATTGTCAGGGCAATCATAAACCCCCCGATAAACAGAAAAATCGTACTATTGATATAAATCGGCGCCGTGGCCTTGCCTTTCAGTATTCCCAGCAGGGGGTAAAGCAGCATGGGCAGCAAAGCGGTGGCAAAAAGCGGGATGGCGTCTGTTATCCACCAGACGGCCATCAGCACCGCCACGGCCGCCATACGGGTGACAATCGGTTTACCCGGCTCTAAATCGAAAAAAAGGATCACGATCAGAAACAGGACCGGCCCCAGGAATAATCCGATTTTTTGAGACAAACTTTTACTGACACCCGGTTTTTCATCATGCATGATATTCTCCTTGAAAACCAGTTGATTTCATACTTACTCAATATTACCAAAAACAGATATTTTTTCGTATAAACTATTGATTCGAAAGGATGAAGAACAGATAAGCGTCTATTGAATTTCAAAAGAGTTGGTTTTTTAAAATATAACATTTTTTAAAAAAAGTGAGAAACAAATTTTTTTAATTTTCACCATTGAAATTCGGGTTAAGTTACCAGTAAATCATTGAGAATAAATTACCATCGATTGTTGAGAGGTTGAGAATCATTTATACATAAATTCCGGTCCGGCTGAGAACGCTTGAAATCAGGATGCCAAACCGATTCACATTATGTATTTCCGATTAGCCTTATCAAATTGACAGTTTAATCCTATTGCCATATATTTAGAATCATCAGTGATTATAGAATATCAATATTTTGCTTAACGTTTTTACAAAGATTTCCACTTCAGGAGGGTTTCATGAAAATATCTTATTTTATTAAATTAACAGTCAGCTTACTGGCCATTTGCCTGGTGCCTGCGTCCGGTTTCGGTGAAGACACCAATATTATATTCAAACATGACAAAACCGGGGTGGCAGATGAAGTCAATAAAATGAAAGACTTTGATTTTGAGCTTCAGCAGCGGGACCGCGACCGCATGAAGCAATGGAACATTGAAGACTCTGCGGATGCATTGAAAGTGGGGGATGTGTATTATGGGAAGGGTGAAATTGACGATGCAATTGTCTTTTATCAGATTGCCATTAAAATCGATCCGTCCAATGCCGAAGCCCACGCCAAATACATTGATGCCAGAAACATTGAAAAAGACAACACCCCATCCCATTATCACCAGGCCATGGAATACTACAGAAAAGGCATGAAAGAAAAAGCAATCGATGAGTTAATTTCTGAAATTAAAGAAAATCCGGACAATGAAGAAGCCCGGATCAAGCTTAACGAGATTGAAAGCCAATAGGATTCAGGATCTAATAGCCGCCGGGCTGTTGACCTGCCAAATATATTTCTTTTTAAGCGCATCGCCCGGCTGCTTTTTCCAGCGCCGGTGCATCCAGACCCATTGTTCCGGATGCCGCCGGATCATTTGTTCACATACGTCCGAACACTTTTGGGTGAAAGCGATGATATCTTTTTGCTTATCACCGGTATCGATATAGCAGATGGGTTCAAAACTTTCCATTTCATAGGTCAGATCTTTTTTTAAATGCATGGCCATGGGAATGAGGGGGACATCCAGCTTTCCGGCTAAAACGGCAGCACCGATGGGCGTATGCGCTTTGATGCCGAAAAAATCAACAAAAACACCCTTTGCCCGGGTATCCTGATCAATCAGCAATGCCACCGGAAAACCGTCTTTTACTGCTTTAATGATGCCTCTGGTGGCATTGCCCCTTTCGATATTGATATAACCGGCAGCATTTCTTGTATCAACCATGAGCTTATTAAGCCTGGGATTTGACAAAGCCGCCCCCACCACATGCGGCTGAAATCCCTTCTGGGCCACCCAGGTTCCCATTAACTCCCAGTTTCCGAAATGACCGGTCAGCAGCAGAAACCCTTTTTTATCATTATGGGCCTGTTCCAGATGATGTAAATTTTTTGTCGTAATATACCGGTCAATCCCGTTTTTGATATGAATGGGGATTCTTATGGCATCCACAGCAGCGGTTGCAAAATGCAAAAACACGTGGCGTGCGATCCGCCTGATTTCCGCAGGGGATTTTTCATCACCAAATGCCATGGTCAGATGACGTATTGTATTTTCCCGGTGATATCTGGCAACCGCATAAAAACCAAGCGCCAGCGCCCTGCCCAGGGCAATTCCGGCACGCCTCGGAATTGCCCTGAAAAAGGCAAGCAGTATTAACACGCCGGCATATGCTATATTATGCCTGACAGATTTTTTTAGTTTCATTACACACTCGAAAAAAAATTTTTAAAAATGGAAAATCACGACCGGAACCGCCATCAGCACGGTGGACCCGATGCCCAGTCCGGCATGGCCGTCATCGTCATTGTCGTTTGCATCAATGGCCGTTGCCACAAATCCGGCGGTTGCCAGAGTAGCCAGCACGATATGAATATTATAAGGAGAAAAGCCCTCTTCCATATCAAAATAATGACTGTATTCCGTAAAACCGGTGATACAGGTTGCAACCGCCAAGGCAGCCGCCGCATTACCCGCCCCTTTATGGAAACCGTCATCTGATCCGGATACACCGGCGGCAGCGGCGGCTATGAGGGTACCATACCCCATATATTTATGGAGTTTTCCCATGGAGGATCCGCTGCTTCGGGTTGAAAAACCAGATTCACTTGCCGGCATTATATCCGTGCTGGCGACATCACACTTAAAGTTGACCAACTGCCCCAGATTGCAGTCGAGATACTGTTCAAGAGATGCAGCAATCGTTGATCCGGGAACACTAATCACCAATACAAAAGAAAAAACTGACATAAATATTATAATATGTAATTTTTTCATCTGGAAAATCCTTTTTATTAATGATTTATGCGGCATTACTCTTTTTGCCGGTTCTGCAAATAGAGCCAGTCCCTTATCCCATTATCAATTTATACCATTGAAAACTGATCTTTTCCATCAGAAAACGCCTGGCTGAACTGCACGATAACAATTCAAAATATTTATCATGAAAGCGGGTATATAATGCATCATTGCCGGCAAAGGCGTGACACCATATCCGTGCCAGCTCCTTTCCCTGATAGTCAATAATCATCGGATTTTTCGGATTTAATATGATGGATCGGCCAAAATCAATAAAACGAATTTTCCCGTCAGCGGTTTTAATAAAATTTTCAAGTGATGGATCTCGGGTGACCACTCCCCGCTGATGAATCCGCACCATCATTCTGGCCATAGGTTCCATATCTTCATCGGAAAATGATTCGATTGGCTTTCCTTCCAGATACTCCCGGGCATAAATAATTTCTTTTGCACCATTCAATTGCTTTTCCTCATAACCGTGTGTCATAGGAACCGGCAATCCTTCAAGGCGTCGAAGCGCTGTGTCTTCCATCATCCATACCTTGCGAATATCGGGCAAGGGGGCAGTTTTTATAAATCTTTTGACCAGCGTCTGGTCGTATAAATATATTTCATGGATAATATTCTTTTTTTTCTTTCTTCTGATCAAATGTAATTCTTTGTCCTGCTTATTGGTCATTCCTGCTTTTTATCCTTTTTCACAAATTGATATCTGAATCTTTCAATAACCAGTATTTAATATAATTTAAAAAAAATATTCGCAATATGAAAAATATTGACTTTAAACCCATCATATCTTAAATAAACAAATAAACAAATTGTTCATTTATTTAAAACGAGACGCTATGAAACCCAGAGAAGACATTGAAACCATTTACCAGGTCGCCCTGTCCGCATTTTCGGAATTCGGATACCGGAAAACAACCATGGATGATGTTGCCGGCCGGCTGAACATGACCAAGGGGAACCTGTATCTGTATGTAAAAAACAAAAAAGATTTGTACCATAAAACTGTATCCCACGCGCTTTTGAAGTGGCAGTCAAAAGTTCTGGAAGCAGTAGAAAATGAAACGGACGTTAAGCAGAAGTTTTCAGCCATGTGCTTTAAAGCAGTAGAATACCTGTCCGAAGATATTCAGCTCCGGCAGGTGCTGATTCGTGATCCGGAAATTTTTCCCATGTTTGCCGCAAAAGATCCTTTTTATGATATCAATCAAAACTCTGTAGAACTGATTAAAGCAATTTTAAAACAGGGAATCGCTGACAAGGTCTTTCGCGACATCGATCCGGACCGTGTGTCGGAAGTCGTTTTTATGGTCTATAAAATGTTTATCATCCGGATGTATATTAAAACCGAAGACAAACTGATCCATGAAATGTTTGAGGACACGGTGGATCTGTTTGCCCATGGGTTGTTTGTTAATAAATAAACCGATCACCACAAGGAGGAATCACCATGGCCGAAAAAGTCAAATACCTGAGCCCTCAATGGCGGGATGAGGCGGAACAACGCCTTAAAGCCGAACTGCCGCCGGAGAGAATGAATTTCGTGACCTCATCCATGAGCAATATTTACCAGAATTGTCCGGATGGATCGGAAAAATATCTTTATTTTAAATTTGTCGACGGCAACTTTGAGCAAATGCTCATCGGAGAGGGAAAATCTCCAAAACCGGAGTTTGCCGTTACCGGCGATTACGAAACTTTTGCCAAAATTACCCGCGGCGAACTCAATGCCCAGAAAGCGCTGATGACTTTAAAGCTCAAACTCAAAGGAAACATGGTCAAAGCCCTCCGGCTGGCATCGTTGGCCGACCGCTTAAACAAAGTATTGGCCACCATTCCCACTGACTACTAAAAATGTCTTATAAAAATTGCTAATTTCTCCAATTTCTGCGTTAGGCTCAAATTTTAAGCCTCAAAATACCATTTGTATTCCTCCGGTTAAAATTTTCGCCTGCCTTGAAATTGAAAAAATTTTCAAATTTTCATTAAGAATTTTATAAAGGAGACAACCATGACGATCCAAAACAATGATCCGTATTTTATCGATTTTCCCCAACGCATTAAAAATATTCAGGAACAAATGCAAAAGGAAAACATTGACGTTTATTTGGGTTCCCGGCTGCGCACACTTTCCTGGACCACGGACGCCTTTTTTCCGTGGCGAAGTTTTATTGTCATTCCGCCGGACGGACTGCCCACGGCATTTACTTTTGTTATTGACGCGGCCCGCGCAGCAGATGACTCCTGGCTGGGCGAAGATCATGTATACGGATTTGCGCCCATGGGTGGCCAGGATCAGATTGAACAAATTTCCGACTTTATCACGGAACTGCTGCAAAACGGGAAAGGCCGGGTGGGCATTGAAAGCGGCATGTCCAATTACCTGCCGGAAGGCTGGATGACCCATTATGAATACCAGCAGTTTGACGCGGCATTATCCGGCTGCGAGCTCGTGAACGCACACACCATTGTCGACAAACTGGCGTTAATAAAAGATACGGGCACGATTAACCGGTTTAAAGAAGCATCGCGCATTGTGGATATCGGGCACCAGGCGGTTTTTGACGCCATTAAGAACGGCGGATACAAAGGCATGACGGAAACGGAAATTGCCGGCATTGCGGCCCTGGCCATGAGAAGAGCGGGCAGTGAATGGGAATGGTCATTTACCGGCGGCAATGAGATCGCCAGCGGATACCGGACCGGATTTGCCGGGGGTGCCTGCACACCACCCTCGCGGCGTGAAATCCAGGCCGGCGAACCCCTGATGGTGGATATCCATTCCACATTCAAGCTGGGTCTGGGCGACCATTCCCACAATTACCTGATCGGACCGGCAACCGACCGGCAGCGCTGGCATGCGGATAATTTTGTCAGTATCGTTAAAAAAACTCTGGAAACATACCGGGCCGGCATCACTCCGTCTTTACTGGCAGAACAGATGATGGATTTTTCAGAAGCCGGTGGTTTCGCGGATTATATGGTACCCGGATATGAGCACGGCATCGGAATGCTGGGAGATGAATGGCGCATCGGATTAAATGACGGTCCCTTCCCCTTCTGGACAAACCCGGATCATGTTTACCAGGAAAATGAAGTGCTGATCTGC
>JAQYVU010000024.1 GCA_030145385.1 Desulfococcaceae bacterium | reverse complement strand
AAACTGGGTGAAGTTGCCATGCATATGGGCAAAACCGCCATGTCTGAAAAAGCCCTGACCGCGTTTGCTTTCTCCTATCCGTTCATGGAAGTTACCGGTGATGTGGTAATGGCATGGATGCTGCTCTGGAGAGCACAAATTGCCTCAGAAAAACTGGAAAAAGCAAAGAAAAAAGACAAACCGTTCTACGAAGGACAGCTCAAGAGTGCTCAGTTCTTCTGCAACACGGTTCTGCCGACCACTCTTGGAAAAATGAACTCAATTCTGGGTACCGACGGCGCAGCCATTGAAATTGATGAAGCCTCTTTTATTGGTTAATTTCAGGTAATCTCAGCTGTGAGTTTGTGAGTATATGTTCAGGGGGCTTCGTTGGAGCCCCCTGATTTGTTTACGGCAGACAGTTAATATTCCACGCTTTCTGAAATTTATCGGGGATAATTTTTTCTTGACTGAATTTTATTTTTCAACTACGAATGAATGTTCATTCATAGTATTGTTAAAAAATGAATGCATCATTTTTTAATCACTATATTAAGATATTAATATCATTTTTGTAATTAAGATGAAGGGAGAAAGGGATTAAACAATGGAACCTGTATTGATTTCTCCGGCGTCGTTTAAGCTTTTTGGTTTTATTCCAACCGTGTTGTTTTCAATTTTGATACCTTTGGCGGGTGTCGGGCTATTTACCTATATCATGGCCACCCGTGTTGCACCGCTGGTTAAAGCCAATCCGGATTTCCGGTTTGATCGACCCAAAGAAAGAATAATTAATGTATTAAAAATCTGGCTGGCTCAGTATCGCCATCCGCGGTATATGATGGCAGGTGTCCTGCATATCATTATTTTCTTCGGCTTTCTGATCCTTTCTGTCCGCTCAACTGAACTGGTTATCGCGGGTATCAGCAGTGGATTTCATATGCCGGGCTTAGGCGGGGCGCTTGGTGATATCTATTATTTCTTCAAAGATTATGCAGCAACTGCCGTATTTTTCGCAGTTATCATCGCAGCCATTCGCCGGGGCATTTTTCGTCCGGACAGATATATTTACCCGAAATCATATGGTCATGATCATACCAATGAGGCCGTGTTTGTTTGTCTGGTGATTGCCACTCTGATGGTTTCAGAAAGCCTGTACGAGGCAGCTCTGGTGGCTGCTGAAATTCAGGCAGGTCATGAAGCAACATTTCTGGCGCCGGCAACTTTGGCCTGGTTTTTCAAAAACATCCTTTTAGATGCCACTCCTGAAAAGCTACAGACGCTTCATATTATTTCTTATTATGTTCATGATTTCACCTTTTTCTTTTTTCTGTGCTTTTTGCCCATGGGCAAACATTTTCATGTTATTACATCCTTGTTTAATGTTTTCTTTATGCGCCTTGATCGCGGCAATGTCCGTCCGGTCCGTTACGGTGTCAGTGATGAAGAACTTGATGATCTGGAATCCTTCGGAGTTAAAAAGTTTGAAGACTTCACTTGGAAAGATATTCTGGATTTCTATACGTGTGCAGACTGTGGCCGGTGTTCGGACCAGTGTCCGGCGAATACGGTAAAAAGACCATTGTCACCCCGATTTATTTCCATCAAAGGCAGAGATTACGCGTTCAATCATTTTCCGCTGATGGGTAATTTTGTTGCCCAGGAACCCCTGATTGGTGAAGGCGGCATATATTCCGAAGATGAAATCTGGTCCTGCACCACCTGTGGGGCCTGTGAGCAGGAATGTCCCATCGGAATTGAATACATTAATAAAATCGTTGATTTGAGACGCGGGATGGTTGATGAGGGAAATGTTCCCCAGACGTTGCAGAAACCTTTGTCTTCACTTGAAAAACGCGGTAATCCCTATGGCAAGATGGAGAAAAAACGCGCAGACTGGACCAAGGAACTGGAAGACTGTGAAGTTAAAATCCTTGACAAAAAAACCACGGCCGAAACGCTGTATTTTGTAGACTCTGTGAGTTCTTTTGACGAGCGGATGCAGGAAGTGGCAAGGGCAACATCAAAGATTCTATGTGCCACCGGAGTCGATTTCGGTATTCTGGGCAAGGCTGAAAAGGACAGTGGGAATGAAGTCAAACGGTTTGGCGAGGAAATGCTTTATCAGTCATTAAAAGACCACAACTCCAAAGCGATTTTAAAATCAGGCGTGAAAAACATTGTGACCGCAGACCCCCATGCGTTCAATGCACTGAAAAACGAATACACGGACATGCCGCCGGTGGAACATATCAGCCAGGTGATCACCAAAGGGGTTTCATCCGGGAAGCTCAAGCTCAAAGGGGTGACCGAAGAAGAACAGGCAAAAGTATACACCTATCATGATCCCTGTTACCTGGGACGGCATAATGGCGTATATGAAGATCCACGAGATGCGATTGATGCAATTTCCGGAATCAAGCGGGTTGAGATGTTAAAAAACCGTGATCGTTCATTCTGCTGCAGCGGTGGTGGCTTGATGCTTTTTTATGAACCGGAAGAAGAAGAAAGAATGGGTGTTGTCCGCGTGAAGCAGGCTCGGAAAGCCGGTGCCAATGTCATCGTGACTGCCTGTCCGTTCTGTCTTGTGAATATGGAAGATGCGATCAAAGTTGCAGGTCTGGAAGGAAAGATGGAAGCGATTGATCTGGGTGAGCTGGTTGCCGCTCATATTGAAAAATAAAACATCTGATTTTTGGCATTAATTTAACGGACGAATAAACGTCTGAATATTTATTAATAACAGATATGGTGGAGGACGATATGGAGATTTTGGTATGTGTAAAGCGTGTTCCAGATACCTCGGAAAACGAGATCGAAATCAACAGCGATGGCAATGACATCGAAAGAGACGATCTGGTTTACTCGGTAAATGAATGGGACAATTATGCGGTTGAAGAAGCTATTCAGATCGTGGACAAAGTTGGCGGTTCCGTAACCGTGGTCACTGTTGGTGATGATGAATCTGAAGAAGTCTTAAGACGTGAAATGGCTATGGGCGCCAACAATGGTCTTTTGCTGACAGATGATGCGTTTGAAGGTTCCGACGGTAAGGGCATTGCAACAATTTTAAAGGGTGCGGTTGAAAAAGGCAATTATGACCTGATCATGACCGGTGCCCAGGCAGATGAAGGTGCAGCCCAGGTCGGCGGTATGTTGGCAGCCATGATGGATTACCCCTATGCGTCTCTGGTTAATCTGATTGAAGCTGGCGACGGCAAATTAAAGGTCGGTCGTGAAATTGAAGGTGGAAACCAGGAAATGAACGAAATAGAACTTCCCTGTGTTCTGTCCATTCAGACCGGTATCAATGAGCCTCGATATGTTGGTATTCGCGGTATTCGAAAAGTTGCTTCTGTTGAAATTCCTGAACTGGGTGCCGGTGATCTCGGCGTTGATGCCGCAGCAATCGGTGAAGATGCAGCGAAAGTAAAACGTGTTGATTATTTTATGCCGGATATGGGCGAAGGTGCTGAAATGCTTGAAGGCAGCACAGAAGAAATCATCGCAAAACTCATTGAATACTTAAAAGCCAAGGGAGGGTTGAAATAATGGCCGAAATATTTGCATATATCAAACATGCTGATGGCGTTGCCGATGATTCCGCCCTGGAACTTTTCGTTGCAGCAAAGAAAATTGCAGCAGATGCTACAGTAACAGCTGTTGTTACCGGAAGTGGCGCGGATATGGATAAAATCTGCACTGAAATGGCAGCCGTTTATAATGCGGTATGGAAAATTGATAATGCCGCACTGGCATATCCGAACGCTGAGGTTGTCCGTAAGGCATTGGTAAATACTTTGCCGGCAGACAGTATTGTTCTGCTGCCCCATGATACATTTGGAATGGACCTGGGTCCCGGACTTTCCATTAAAATGGATTCTTCATTTGCCGCTGACATCGTCGGTATTGAAGGCACAGATGGCGGCGCACTGAAAGTTATCCGTCAGGAATTTTCTGGCCAGGTAAGTACCCATGTAACATGTGATATTGCCGCTGGTGCCGTACTGAACATCCGCCCGGGTGTTTTTCAGTATGATGACAGCAAAGCCGGTGGCGATGTTGCTGACAAATCCGGTGATGCCGGTGACCTTAGCGTCAAACGCACATTTCTTGAAGTGGTTGAAGCTGAAGCCGGTGACGTTGACATTACCAAGTCTGAAGTTCTGGTATCTGTTGGCCGCGGTATTGAAGATGAAGACAATGTCGAAATCGTTTTTGATCTGGCTGAAGCCATGGGTGCCGACGTTTCCTGCTCAAGACCGATTGTTGATGCCAAATGGATGGAAAAATCACGGCAGGTCGGTACTTCCGGCCAGACCGTTAAACCCAAGGTTTATATGGCAATGGGTATTTCCGGTTCTTTCCAGCACATGGGCGGAATCAAGGGCAATCCGTTTATTGTTGCAGTAAACAAAAATACGAAAGCACCGATCTTTCAGGTTGCTGATGTTGGTATTGAAGCTGACATCCTTGAATTCATTCCTGAATTACAGGAAGCGATTGAAGGGCTGTAATTTTTAAACAGTCTGAACAGAATGAAAATTAGAAAACCCCGGTTCGATTTTTTGAGCCGGGGTTTTCTGTTTTTACCGAAAAAAAATTTAAAGTTTATGATTATTTCCTCGAATTATATTAATTAACGCAGCCATAATATGTAATGCTTCTGTCTTGATTTTTCTAAATTGCGTATTATTATTGTGGTGCAATTTAAATAGTGAAAAAAGTCTGATAGGATCCACGTTGGATTTTATTGGTTTGAGGATTAAATGGAAACACGTAATCATGTTGAATTTGAAAGACCATCTCTTTTTCATCTTACACAAAATTATACTGTCGTTGATATGCATTTCCACTCCCGTTATTCTGACGGGCTCAATTATGTTCGAAGTATCGCCAAACGTGCAGCAAAGCTTGGTATCGGCATTGCCGTTACGGATCATAATGCCATTAAAGGCGCTGTCCGGCTCGACAATTTCAAGAATATTCTAACCATTCCCGGTATTGAGGTCACTTCCAAAGAAGGCGCCCATGTCCTTGTTTATTTTTATAATATAGAGGGCCTGGTCAGGTTTTATGAAACAGATATCAAGCCCTTTTTGGGCAGAGATGTGATGTCCTCAATTTCTTTAAATATGGGTGAGGTCATCAAGCGGGCTCGAAAGTACAAAAACCTGATAATTTTTCCACATCCCTATTGCGGTGTTTATACAGGGATCTGCAATCCGTTTTTTTCAAAAGAACAGCAGACACACCTGCTGGACATGGTTGACGGTGTTGAGGTGATAAATGCCGGGAACATGAAAAAATGGAATCTGCAATGTGCGGTACTGGGGTTTAACCTGGGCAAGGCGATGACCGGCGGCAGTGACGGTCACAATCTTTTTCAGATGGGAAAAGCCGTGACTTTTGCGGATTGTTTACCGGACCGGAATTCTTTTTTAGATGCCGTCATGGATCGGCTGGCCTATGTTGTCGGTAAGGAAACGCATTTGTTGCAGAAAGTTACCAGCAACGGCTATAAGCTTCGAAGCAGTATTAAAAATTCTCCGCATGTGATGGGAAAAAATGTCCGCTACAGTTATTCGGTCATCAATTCCAAGTCCAAAAAGGTAAAAGACTCCATGCAGCGCCGGCTGAATAACCGTCTGCGGCGGCATGGGTGATTCATTCTTTACAGGTATGGAGAAAAAAGCCACATCAGCGCATCGCGTAACTTGATTAAAATTGGGCGGCTCAAGATGGATTCAAGGCTAACCTGATTTGATTGCTGTATTTTATCCTGAATATGGGTTGAAAGGGTATTGGCAAACTGCCGGTCGTAAATTTCAACCGTAAGTTCAAAATTCAATCGAAGGCTTCTCGGGTCCAGGTTCGCAGAACCGATTTGTGAGTACTGACCGTCCATGACAAACAGTTTTGTATGCACAAAAGGAGGCGGCTGGTAATAAATTTTAACGCCCCGGAAAAGCAGATCCTGGAGCATGTTGGTGCTGGCCCATTTGACATACGGCAGATTGTTTTTTGACGGAAGCACGATATTCACTTCCACCCCCTTCAGGGCCGCGGTTTGAAGGGCGGATGTCATTTCCAGAGACGGCAGGAAATAGGGCGTCATGATCAGAATCCGCTCGCGTGCGGATGATATTGCACCGATCAGGATTGAGGACAAGGTGTCCATGTTTTCATTGGGACCGTCGGTGATGACCCGGCAGACCGCAGACCCTGTTTTAACAGGAAGAGACCGTGACGGCTCAATCTGTTCGCCGGTACAGAAGGCCCAGTCTTCAAGAAAGGTCTGCTCCAGCTGCATCACAATAGGGCCCCTGAGCCTGAAATGCATATCAATGGAACGAAACGGGTTTTTTATATTATCCGCTAAGTGCCGATCACTGATATTCATGCCGCCAGTATAACCGATTTGCCCATCTGCAACGATTATCTTTCTGTGATTTCGCAAATTTATGTGAATAGGTGGCAGGAGCAGGCGCGGGGGAAGGAATCGTGCCACCTTCACGCCCTGTTTTTTGAGTTTTTTTCCTGCCAGAGTCAGAGAATACAGTTCTCCAAAACCATCGATAATGACACGGGTATCGACCCCCCGCTTCACGGCTCGGCCAAGAGCGTTGATAAAAAGTTTTCCGGTTTTCGTGGTGTCAAAGATATAAGAAGTCAGGTAGAGTGTTTTTGTCGCGGAATCGATTGTTTGAAGCATAGCGGGGTAAGCGGCTTCACCGTTATGAAAAGGGTCGACCAGGTTTCCGGCAACCATGGGAAAGTCACTGACCGTGTCTGATATTCTGGCGGTCTGTACATATGATCTGGGCAGGTTCAGTCCGGACGAGGAAACAGTCGCAATTTTGACTGCATTTCCGTAATCACCTGGCAGGGGAGTGGTGGCCGTGCGCTTGTCTTCCAGTATTCTGGCCCGTGTTTTTACCCGGTTGATTCCGAACAGGAAATAAAAAATCGGCCCGATAAACGGAAACATCAGACAAACCGCCACCCAGCCAAGCGCGGATGACGGTGTCCGCTGGTTTAACAGCGCATGGCCGGAAGTGGTTAAGGATAAAAAAATACTAAGAGATATGGACGCCCAGTTTAGAAGTTCCATTTAGCCCGAATTTCTCATGAAGAAAATTAATAACATTTTAAAACAAATATAAATTTAAAAATTATAGCAAATTCAAACGTCGTTATAAAGAACAGTCTGTTTCAGCCAAACATGAATAAAAAGCTAATTAATTTTTTTCACCAAAGGCGGGCCGGAGCAATTCAGGAACTGCGTTATTCAGCCATCGAAATAAACTATTATGTCTTCAGGCTGAAATGCCTTGTTCCTGAATTGCTTCGACCCGTGAGAAATCCGGCTAGTCCTGTCAAATTTCATAAGTTGATATTACAGGATCTCTTAAAATCAGATCAATTGCTTTGGCGGATGTTTCAGCGGCATCAGGGAAAACACGGCCGATATTTCGAATATGACGGAGATTATCAGCCGTTCTTAGGATCAGCATGGCAAGATTGCCTTCCGCCATTTTTGAAATCGATACAACTTCTTCCCACGGCATTCCCCGAGCCCATAAATAGAGCGTTACTGCCGGAAGGAAATAAAGTGTCGGTGATTCAAACCCGCTTGAGTTCATCTCTTTTGCAAATGGCTTTAAGCCGTCGTCTATTTTTTTAAAAACTTTAAATAAGGTTTTGGGAATCATTGAGGTATCGATGGCATCATCATCGGTTTCACGCTCATTGACAAAAGACGCCATAATGGCTGCTAAAAATGCCGGGTTGGATTTTGGAAACAGGTTTTTCTGAAACCCTTCGGCAACCATGAGCGGATGGTCAATTCGGAGTTGAGATGTCCACTCGCCATCGTCCGTTAATTTATTGTCATTCGCAACATACTCTTTTTTCTTTAAAAAGTCAAGATGGTCGAGAAAGTTCTGCCAGAGAATATCCGTATTGATGCTATTTAAATTTTCATTGGAAGTTTTTTTATCCTTGTTTGCCATTAAATACGCGGCAAATGATTTATCCAGCAGTTTTTGGACCTGTTCCGGTGAATGGGAAAGCAGAAGGTTGAGGACCATGGAGAAATTAATTTTGATCTGGCTGTATACACCGGTGGGCGGCGCGTTAAACAGATTTTCCACTTTGCGTATATCCATGAACCGGCCGGGGATCACCACACCGAAGCCGATATTATCCATTCCTCTTCTGCCGGCGCGGCCGGTCATCTGGTGAAATTCCGTTGCGGTCAGCGTCATGAACTCCCGGCCGTTAAAACGGTCTGAATTCAGGAAAAGAATGGTCCGTGCCGGAAAGTTGACTCCTGCGGCCACTGTTGATGTGGCAAATACGGCATCCAGCAGGCCTTCGGTCATCAGGGTTTCAATAATCAGTTTCCAGATGGGCAATTGCCCGCTGTGATGGGCACCGACGGCAAATTTTTTTAAATAATGCATCTGCTTGTGTTCGGCTACATGGGGGGATGAAGCGATCAGTTCTTCAATGCGCCGGTGCCGCAAGTCCTTTCGTTCCGGACTTTCCTCATGCGTTCTCATGGCGCTGAGCACCAGGGCATGGTCACAGTCTGCACGGGATTTTAGAAAAAAGACGGACGGAAGCAGACGGTATTTTCGTAAAATCCGGAGGATATCGCTCATGGGCGGCAGCCGGTTGGAACGCATCATGCCGCTCGTATGTCTGGTATTTGCAAACTTGAGGACTTTTTTGTAAAGTCTTTTTTTTGTCTGCGGCGCCTGGTTTTCTGCCAGCAATGGAAACAGGGTGCCGGATGGGTGCAAAAACAGGGGGTACAAAGGGACCGGCCGATTTGTTTCTTCAATCACAGAACATTCATTGTCCCGGATTGATTTCAGCCAGCCGGCAATCTGGTGCGCATTTCCGATGGTGGCGGACAGGAGCAGCAACGGGATGCGCCGGGGAAGATAGATCATGATTTCTTCCCATACCACCCCGCGTTCTTCATCTCCTAAAAAATGGGCTTCATCCAGAATAACAATGTCGGTGTCAAGATCTTCTCCCTGGTGCATGGCATCATAGAGCTGGTTGCGCAGAATCTCGGTGGTCCCGATGATGATCGGTGCGTCCATATTTTCCTTGCGGTCGCCGGTCAGGATTCCGACATTTTCAGGGCCGAATATTTTACAAAATTCGGAAAATTTGGAATTGGTCAGCGCCTTTAACGGGGACGCATACCAGGCTTTTCCGTTGTTTTGAAAGGTATGCGCAATGGCCTGTTCTGCGATCCACGTTTTACCGGCACCTGTAGGCACCGTGACCAGGCAGTCCCCTTTGGCAATCGCTTCAAGGGATTTAATCTGGAAAGGATCGGGAATGAAAGGTTTGGTTTCAGGCACCCCAATTTCGGCAAAGACTCTTTTTAATTTAGAGTCAGATCCGGGTTTTAAAGTGTGCGACGTCGTCTTTTTTTTCTTTGGAAATGAGCGCTTGCCGTATTTCCTTTTTTTATAATCTGTCATTAAATTTTGTTGATTATCCCTTCGATGATTGTTCTGGCTTCGGATTCCACATCAAAAGGCGACATGCCGTTTAAGTCCGCTTCGATCAGCGCGTTGTCATAGGGGATAAACCCCAGAAAGGAAAAGCCGGTTAAATGTTCTTTTAAGTAGTCTTCGTCTTTTTGTCCCCTGATTTTATTGCCCACCAGGGCAATTTCGGTTAAACCGATCTCTGTTGCCAGTTTTTTGATGTTCCGGGCCGTATCAATGCTGCGGCTGCCCGGTTCCACGACTACCAGGAGTTTGTCTACAGCCTGGGCGGTTCCCCGGCCCAGATGTTCAATGCCGGCTTCCATGTCCATGACCACCACTTCGTCGCGTGCTAACACAATATGGGTGACCAGCGCTTTGAGCAGGGTGCTTTCAGGGCATATACACCCGGCACCGCCTTTTTTTATGCCGCCCAGACGCATTAACTTGATGTTTTCAAATTTGGCGGACAGGGAATCAGGCAGATCGTCCACTTTGGGATTGAGTTTGAAAAAACCGCCGATGGTGCCGGGTTTGGCCTCGGTCCGTTCATAGGCCAGGTCTTTCATCTCGGAAATCGGGATGATTTTATCCGCACCCGGTATACCGACGGCCGCAGCCAGGTTTGCATCCGGATCTGCATCAATAGCCAGGACATGTTTATTGTTTGCGTTAAGTGCTCGGATTAAAAGAGACGAGAAGGTAGTTTTTCCCACTCCGCCTTTACCGCTGACAGCTATTTTCATATTTTTTCCCTTTTCAATATTTTATTCAAAGCATGAAATTATTTTATTTGTCATAACTCAACTTTCGTTAACATAATAATCATCAATAATGGTATAGCAAGCAGTTCGCAGATATCATATTTGCATTGATTTTAAATTTTTATGTTTATAACATCCCTGCATAATATGGGCAAGTCGATAATCAGTCCTGTTTTTTTGAAAATTTATTACAATCTTTATGAGTTAAAGTGATTTTATATGAACGATCAATCAATTATAAATAATTCTCAGGACCACCCGCTGCGTCCCGAAATCCTGGCGCCGGCAGGCGGGAAGAAGGCTTTTCTCGCAGCTCTGGCAGCGGGTGCGGATGCTGTATATTGCGGGTTGAAGAACTTTTCCGCGCGTATGGCAGCGGAAAATTTTTCCATTGACGAGTTGGGACGGTTAACGCACCTGGCCCATGATCAGGGGAAAAAAGTCTATATCCCCATCAATACCATGATAAAATCCGATGAACTTGCTCCGGCCGGCCGGCTTCTGGATCAGTTAAACCGATGTGTTGCCCCGGACGCGTTAATCGTTCAGGACCTGGCCATGCTATCTTTAGCCCGTCAAACCGGTTTTGGCGGTGAGATCCATTTGTCAACCCTTGCGAACATAACTTTTCCGGCGGCACTTGAACTGGTCAAAAAGTTTCCGGAGATCAAGCGGGTGGTCCTGCCCCGGGAACTGAGTATTGATGAAGTAAAAATGGCGGCCGCCGCCTGTCCGCCAGAACTGTCTTTGGAGATTTTTATTCACGGGGCGCTTTGTTACGCCGTATCCGGCCGGTGTTACTGGAGCAGTTACATGGGCGGCAAAAGCGGCCTTCGGGGCCGGTGCGTTCAGCCCTGCCGCCGGATGTATACCCAGGACAACCGTAAAAACCGGTTTTTTTCCTGCCAGGATTTATCCATTGATGTATTGACCAAAATTGCTGCCAAGGTTCCGCAAGTGTCTTCATTGAAAATCGAGGGACGGAAAAAAGGGGCCCATTATGTCTATTATACGGTCTCGGCCTACCGCCTGCTCAGGGACCATTTTGATGACCCGAAAGCTAAAAAAACCGCCCTTTCATTTCTGGATTACGCCTTGGGACGAAAAGGCACTCATTATAATTTTCTATCCCAGCGCCCCCAGAATCCGGTTGATTTAAATGAACAGACCGGCTCGGGACTCATGGTCGGAAGCGTGAAAGGGGAACGGGCAAAATCCTACGTTGTGCCTCGTGAAGCTCTTTATGCCAATGATATGCTGAGAATCGGGTATGAAGATGACGCATGGCACACCACTGTTCGGGTGAGTAAATACGTTCCTAAAAAAGGCCGGCTGTTTTTAAAATTTGCACCCAGGCGCAAACCGCAAAACAACACCCCGGTATTTTTAATTGACCGCCGGGGGCCGGAGGTGGAAAAGGAGATGTGCGTTCTTGAAAATCAGCTGGACAATTACTCCGGGATCAAATCCGGTGAATCCTCATTTAGAATAATCCTGCCTCCGAAGAACACCCAAAAAGGTTTTTTGCAGGAAATGCGGGTCAATCGAAGTATGCAGGGGTTAAAACAAAATACCGGAGACCAGGTAGGCGTCTGGCTGGCATCGGATACCCAGCGAATTGTTGTGGGTGACCGGAAGCGGTCCTGGTACTGGCTGCCGCCGGTGATCTGGCCGGATGACCAGGAAAAGATACGGTCTCTGGTCAAAGAAGCGCTGAAAAAGGGATGCCGGAATTTTGTGCTCAATTCCCCCTGGCAGCGGGTGTTTTTCCCCAAAGATAAAAACCTAAATCTCTGGGCTGGCCCGTTTTGCAATATTTCCAATGAACTGGCCATCGCTCAGCTCGCCGGCATGCAGTTTAAAGGGGTGATTGTGAGCCCGGAGCAGGGAAAAGCTGATTATTCCGGGTTGCCGTCAAAAAGCCCGCTTCCCCTGGGAATCGTTGTTTCCGGCAATTGGCCGTTGTGTGTTTCCCGGATCATTGCAGATGATTTAAATACCGCCCAGCTGTTTAACAGCCCCAAAGGCGAGCAGGCGTGGGCCCGCCGGTATGGTTCGGATTTTTGGGTTTTCCCGAACTGGCAGGTGGAGCTGACTTCTAAAAAAGACGCCCTGATAAAAGCCGGATATAAAATGCTGGTGCATCTGTCAGAACCCCTGCCCAAAAAGGTTAAATTAAAACAACGGCCCGGGCTGTGGAATTGGGAAATCGGATTAAAATAACAGCCATGGATTTTGTCGATTCGTGTCTTGTGTATTTTGCAGAGAAAATTAATCTGCCCAATATTGCTATAACAGAACCTGATTTCACAAGATATTGGATTCAGGGGAGAACAAAAATCAAAATTAATCTTTCCTGAAACTATCAGTTCCGGAATTTTTTCAAATCAAGGCAATAGCAGCCTGCTTTTTCTTGTGAATGGTTATTGGAATCTTTCGTAAGTTGCCATACACTTAACAATTATGCCCCCTCTAAGAATCAGATTGGTAATCAATGGTTTTGAAAGATTTTTAGAAATAATGAGGGGCAATTAATCCCGAATTCGTGTAATTGAACACAGACAGGAGGAATAGCAGATGGTTGGTACGATTATAGCCTCATTTATTGGCGGGCTTTTGGCAATAGGGGTTGTTATCTGGTTTGTTAAAAACAGGGGCGCCTCTGGCCGGGAAGAGGAAGAAGCAGCAAAAGAGGCTGTTAAACCATCCGTCAAAACAGAGGAAGATCTTAGCAAAAGTGTTTTTAGCAGCCTTCTTCAGGTTAATATATTTTTAAGGACCAAAGGGCTGCCCGGGGACGTGATTGCGCTTGTGGAGAAAATGATCGACGATTTAAAACAGGCAACGCCGCAAATGATAGAAAAACATCCGGACCATGATCTGACCTATGAACTCAAAGAGATATGCAAAAAGCACCTTTTCAGTCAATTAAAAGAATTCTTTGACATGTCTGTGGAAAATAGAAACAGGTATATGGGCAATCTGATGGAACGGTTGAATGAAATCGCAGACCTCATTGAAAGAGCCAGAAAGATTGTAGAAAATGATGAGGTAACCGAGATGAAAGTGATTGCCGGATTTCTTGAGACCAAGTATTCCAGACCTTTAGGCTCGTAAAAAGCTTTTCATGGTGACGATTCACCACTGTATCGTTAAATAACTTGTCTATCATTTCAAGCAATTATGATTGAGTTATTTGGAAATATATACATAAAGGAGTAATCAATTATGCAGAATACCAATGACAGGCAAACTAAACAGGCTGTGGGTGAGATCAATCAGATGGTTGAACGATCACAGGCTCCGGATAGCCTTGCCGTAACTGTATGGGAGGGAGAGACGGCACTGACCCCGGTCCAGGTTCCGGACCAGATCATGCCGGTAAGGCCCGCCCATCTGGATAACACAAAAGATGAGGAACTCGGCAAAAAAGCCTATGAGTTTACGGAAATAGTGCGCAGTGACCCCACCGACTACCGGTTGGGAAACATTATTTTTCAGCTGGGCAGTGCGGCAATGGATATGACCAATATTCAGGTGGATCTTTACAATGAGAAAATGGGCACGGTCCTGGCGGACGTGACTCAGGAGAGTCCGGTTTTTAAGGACATTCTTGCCCTTAAAAACCATATTGATACCATAAATCCAACAATTATTACGAAAATACCCATAACCGTGAGGGCAAAGAGTTTTTTCAGAAAAGCGGTGACAAAACTCCCTAAAGGAGATGACGTTCTCAGAATAATCGCGGAAAGAAGAGAAACGGTAAACAGTACCGTAAACGGCCTCAGGGATACATTGCGTCATCATGGTGATCAGATTGTCAGGGATGCCACCGGGCTGGGCGTGGTCTGCGATAACCTGAAAGATGCCCAGGTTCCGCTTCATGAAGATATATATCTGGGGCAGCTGCAATGGAAACTTTTGTCTGAGTATTTCGCAACAATGGACGCTGGTATGGCAAAAGAGAATGTGGGATATCTTCTGGCGGATCTTGCATCAGCCACAGTCAGTCTCCAGGAAGTGGACAACCTCAATCTGCAGACGCGGTATGGCGGTGCCCTTGTGATCCGGAATTCTACCAATGTCAGACGCGTGATAAGGAGCACCAACACCCTGATCGGGTCTGTTGCTGCTGCCCTGGCCGTGCGTGCGGCCGCTGCAAGACAGGTTCAGGTCCAGAATGTGGCAAAAATGATGCAGGACAGTATTCACGAAACCATGGTGGATACATCTGAAAAGGTGGGAGAGGCCATCGTCAAGAGCGCCGAGATCAGTCAGCAGATGATGGTGAACATCGATATGCTGAAAAAATCCTGTGATAATTTTGATTTTGCCGCTCAGAGACTTACAGAGGTCTGCTCCGAGACAGTCAAGATTGCTACTTTGGCAAGTAATACCTTAAATGATATGAACGTAAAACTCCAGACCCGGGCTGAAGCTGCGGATTCCATGCGGGTAAGGACACCGCAAGAACCGCAAGAGTCAGAAACATCTCAAGAACCGAAAGAATAAAGAGACGATCGATCTTTGATAAAAAGAGCGATGCCGACAAAAAGGAGATAGAAGAAAATGCAACTGGATGCAGCAGCCCAACGGTCGTTTGCCGAGAGATTTGATGCCATACGGAGTCTTTCTCCTGAGACGCTTATTCCGCCCGAAGATCGCTGGAAGGCGTCAATCAAGGATCTTGTCCCAGGGGATTTTCTGGTTTTTGATAACAAAACCTGGATCATCCGGCAGATTGGTATGTACTATGAGTTCAGTGATGATTTTAAAAAAAAGAAAAAATATCACTGGACCGAACTGCGGATGTTCGCCATTGAGACAGGAGAAGTGAAACATATCGAGTGGGAGTTCGATGATGAGCTGGAAATCGTCATCACTTCTGAAAAACTGGATTTTCCCCAACTCAAGGATGATGAAGGCGAAAGAATCGATGAAGACGATCTTGATGAGATCGCAGACAACAAATGGAGCATCCTCTATAATGGGACGGCGTTTGCGTATTCTGATGATTACGGAGCAAAGTACTATCCTGACTGTAAAAATAAAGCCGGTGATAATCTGTATTTATATGATTTTTTGTCACAGGATAAACAGATGATCACCATTGAAGAATGGGATAGTGGTTCCGGTGATGAGACCTATGAGATATACACCAGCCGTATTGCAGCAGAATCGGAATTTGAAATCCTGACAAAAAAAGGCAGCACGGGCAATGGATAAAGTGGTTCCAAAGGATCAGTCCCCTGAAGACCTGATTCTAAATATTATCCGGGGTTCCATAAAATCCAAAGATCATTTCCGGGTCTTTGAAACGGGGTTTATTGAATGTCAGGATCTGTTTGTCCGGGCGGAAATCATCGGTGCCAGCCATGTGATTCATTTTTCTTACAAAAACGTGGCATTGTGTGAAGTCTTTGCCTGTTTGCATATGGATCTTCCTGAAAAGGATGTGATTCATAAATCCATATACAATTGCAGCGATAAAACAATTACGCTTCAATTCGGGCCGGTTGATTATAATATGACCACACAGATAAAAAACTGGGCCCAGGGTGAGCCTTTAATCAACGCTTTGGAGGAACAGATACGGTCTGCCCGAATGGATGAAAACGAAATCGGAATCGTGTATGAATTTCCAAAAGTAAACTCAGATCACGGGCCAAAAACAATTGTAAAGGTCACAACAGACCGGTCGAGTCAGGTGCGGGTGGAGACGATCCACGGTTATCCCAATAAGGACAGTGTGGTTTTTACAAATGCAGCGTTTGATTTTTAGAAAGTTTTTCCGGATGTGGAATAAGGGAACTTCCAAAAATTAATATACCAAACTGGCATGCCTTTTTGATCGTCTTCTTCGTTGCGTCAACAATTACATAACCCGTTATGCGCTTGTTGACGTGCCTTGAATACGAACAAAAATTGCGGCGCTATTCCGGTATATTAATATTTTCCAGTTCCCTAAAACCGAATTTGGCATAAAAGGGGAGATGAACAGTGAGAATAATTAAAAAGCGTTACATCGGGCTGTTAATCGCTCTGACGTTTTTTTTGATTGTGACGGGGTGCGGCGGAATATCCAAGGACCTGAAAGTAAAAGCCTTAAATGTTCCGGAACAATTAAGGGTCACCGAAGAATTAATCGGAAAACTCAAAAATGAGTACCAACGGTTTAAGCAGACCGATCAATACCAGTCTGAGTTTATTCGTTATGGCGGACCGGACAGGGAAAACTGGGATGCAAATTTCAGCCAGGCGTCTTCCGAACTCACAGCGGCAGGAAGAATTTATGAAAATGAGGTTTCGCAAATTCTGGAAAGAAATAACAGCGAGGATCAGCCGGCACTGACAAATCAGTTAAAAACAATCAGTGATAAGATGGCCCTTGGCCGTCAATCGGCTCAAAAAACAGGCTTGCGTATTTCCAGACTGCAGCAGGTCAAAGGCAGCATGGGCGAAATGCTCAGAGAAGGGGAAAACAAAAATACTCGAATTGATGGGTTGTTCAAAGAACTGGAAGTTTTTGTAAGGGAAAACCAGGAACAATATCCCAATAAGAAAGAGGATCTTGATACCCGGTTTTCCTGGTTTGAAAAAGTTCATCAGGAAAGTCTTGCGGCATTTCAAATCATTAAAAATGAGCAGGCGTCACAAACGCCTGATTTAGCTTTGTTTGCAGACAATCATGAGCTGATCACCAATAACTCTGAGGCATTTACGCTGCGGAATCAGGCGCTTCGAAACAAAGTCAGCGAGCTGGGCAGGAGCTATTCAAAAATTCTGCGGGATATGAAGCTGGAGCAGAAGCCATGGGTTGAAGAGGTCCGGTATGAATGGGACAACTGGTCTGATTGGGATACCACAAAAGAAGTCTACCGCCGTAAACGATATATCTCAATAAATGATTACAACTCTCTGATAAAAAAAGTTGGTGAAGCGGGTCGTATTATTGCGAATGGTCATGATTACGAAGTCTGGATAGAAGATATTGATGTGGCTGAATCTTATTACCACATGTACCTGTTTGTTGAAGACGAAAAACAGACTCCGGGTGAGTGGGAAAAGGTGGAGGAAACATTTTATGATGCCAATGAAGAAAATCTCAATATGAGTATCCTGACCAAGCCTGTCGGTATGTATGAAGAAGAGGTGCTCACGGTTGCCATGCCGCCCGGTTTTGATAAGGTGGGAGATCCGCGTTATGGTCGTTGGGAGGAAAACAGGGACACGGGTGAGCGGCAATGGTCTTTTTTCCAGAGATATCTGTTCTGGAACATGATCTTGAATGGGACCGGTTTTGGCCGAAACTATTATTCCTATGATCGCTATAATGACTGGAACCGTAACTACCGTGGAAGAAAGCCGTATTATGGCCGTGACGGCAGTGATTTCGGGTCCGGCGGCAGGAGTACAATGACGAATCCCGGTATGAAAACTTCCACATACGCTAAATCAGGTGGTTTTAAAACAGCGACCCCCAGTGTTCGCGGAGCAGGAACCACCAACCGGAGCAGGGGTCCGGGGGCGGGGAAATAGGCGAGTCAGAATATCTTACATCATCAGATAATAAAATGGAGATATGAATATGCAGGATCTTTCATTTGCAGCATTTTTTGAACAATTTATCCGTGCAATCGGCAGCGGTCTCCCGCTGTTTATGGGAACCCTGATTCTTTTATGGATGGCAAGGTTTATCCGGGAACGGACCAGTACATATAATGAGAACAAACAATTGTTTGTAAAGGACAACCACGCTGTCGGAATTGCTGTAGCCGGCTACTATATCGGGATTTTGATCGCCCTGACCGGCGTGCTTGCAGGACCGTCCCTTGGCTTGAAAATTGATATGAGGGATTGCGCTGTTTATGGCATCCTCGCCATCCTCTTTCAGAATATTGCGGGCTGGTCAGCAGATAAGTTTATTCTCAAAGCGTTTAATATTGATGATGAACTTATCCGGGATAAAAATAAAGGCACTGCATGGACCCTGTTCGGTATATATTTCGCCACCGGTATGGTTGTCCGGGGATCGATCATGGGGGGTACATCCGAGATTGTTCCGGGACTTGTCAGCGCCCTTGTTTATTTTATCTTAAGCCAGCTGGTCCTTATTCTCAGCAGCTATTTTTATCGTTTAATTACGGCCTATGATTTTCATAAAGAGATAGAAGAAGACAATATCGCCGCCGGGCTCGCATTCGGCGGATTTTTGGCTGCAGTGGGGGTTATCATCGGACATGCCAGCGGGGATAGTCTGACGTTTTTCGATATTGCCATGTTTTTTTCCTGGACGATCATCGGTCTGCTGTTTCTTTGGGGAACGGAAATGATTGTTGTAAAATATATTCTGGTCCCGGGACACAACGTATCAAAGGAGATAAAAGAGGACCGAAACGAGAATGCCTCCTGGATGCTGGTTGTCGGGTATCAGGCGGTGGCATGGGTATTCGTGCTGGCAGTTTAAGCATGGCGTCGTTAAAACTTCCATCTACTGCGTTATAGCGGTTTTTCAGGCACTCAAAATACGACTTGTATGATTTCGAGCCTGAAAAACCACTATGCCTTGCCAATTTTATGAGAATGGTGAAACTTTTAACTTAGATATCCTGTTACTTACGAATAACTCGTTCATAAGATTTTTAAATAATAGATAGTGCCTGACTGAAAACTTCTAAATCCTTGTTGTCATTACGCGGAGAGAGGAACGAACGACAACGTAATCCCCTGTCGATAAGGAGATTGCTTCGGTCGTACCTCCCTCGCAATGACAGAAAAAGTGAACTTTTGAGACTATCTGTTCAACCGATAGATAAGTTATTTTATCATACAAATGGAAAACGCTGCTACTGTGAAATCACTGAGCACCACTCCTTTTAAGGGGACAACGGAAGCTCGTCTTGCAACCATTGTGTTTGCAACCTGCATGTTCTGCACCGGTGCCAGCGGGTATGTCTGCGAAGTCCTTTTAAGTACGGTATCATCATATATTCTGGGCAATGCCATCATTCAGTTTAGTGTCATCATGGGGCTTATGATGGCCTTTATGGGGATATCCCAATGGGCACAGGTTCTCATCGGCAAAGAGGGCCTTGTGGGCAAATTTATTGCTGTCGAACTCATCCTTTCTCTTCTTTGCGGTTTTACACCGCTGATCGTTTACGGTGCCTATGCCTATGCTGAAGTCCATTTTGTTTTTATTCAGCGCACACTTGCCTGCGTCATCGGGTTTCTCATAGGTTTTGAGATCCCCATCGTCCTGAGAATCAATGAAAAATACGCCGACTCCCTGCCCACGAATATATCCAGAACCACCACATGGGATTACCTCGGAGTTGTTTTTGGATTGGCCCTCTGGTATTTCCTGTTGAAAAAAGGCGTGTTGATTACCGAAATCAGTTTTATTGTCGGCGGGTTAAATCTTTCGGTGGCCATTCTGGCACTTGTTTTTTTTAAAAAATACGGACTCCTGAAAAATAAATTTTTATGGATATTTCTGACATTTATCGTCTCCTCCGCCCTGGTCTGCGGGTATAAGTATAACCGGGATCTGTCATTTCTCATGAAGCAGCGACTCTATGATGACAGGATCGTGATTGATGAACAGACCATCTACCAGAATATTGTCGTCACCCATCGAAAGGATAATAACGATTACCGGCTTTATTGCAACGGGCAGTTACAGGCTTCGAGTTTTGACGAGATCCGGTATCATGAGCCCATGGTGCATCCTGTCATGTCCATTGTCCCATGGGAAAAAAAGAAAGTAATGATACTGGGCGGTGGTGACGGGCTCGCATTAAGAGAGGTCTTAAAATACAAAGATCTTGAATCTATAACACTTGTGGAACTAGACCCTGCCATGATCCGTTTATTCAGGGACAATCCCGTTCTCGGGAACCTGAACGGTCACTCCTTTTCTGATCCACGGGTCCGTATTCTGAAAACCGATGCCGTCACACCCGGTCCTGCCACTCCTGTCTACATGGAAACGGATGCGATTGATAAAAAAGGAGCGCCGGTGCTTGAAAAAACGTCCCAGGTCTCTGTCATGATAATCGATGCAGACAGGTATATTGAAACAATAAAAGAAAAATTTGATATCGTGATCATCGATTTCCCGGATCCAGGTTCCGTGGAACTTGCCAAGCTTTACAGCCAGGAGTTTTATTTTAAACTGAAAAGAATCCTTTCCGAAAACGGGATGTTTGTCCTTCAGGCAACCTCACCGTATCACGCAAAAGAGGCCTTTCTCGGAATCAACCGAACCATCCGGGCGGCAGGTTTTAATACGCTCCCATACAGAAACAATGTCCCGAGTTTTGGTGACTGGGGCTGGATACTTGCCTGGAAAAATCATATTCCGGAGAAGATGATCAGAAAAAAGATTCATTCCATGGTGTTTACGGTCAAAACAGATTACCTGACCGAAAACCAGGCCCGGACATTTTTTGATAACTGGGGAAAACAAGAACTGGAATCAACCGATGACTGGATTAACACGCTGATGAACCCGATGCTGCTGTGGGCCTATCTGGACGAGTGCTGGAAATGGGATTGATTAATATAACCGATTGAATTATTATATAAATAATTCTCTTCGCATACTTATAATCTAACCAGGATAGCAGGCATAAATCATCCTGAACAGAGGGCACTAAAAATTGGTCAGTCGATTACGTTACCTATAAACTAAACCACTCCTTGAATTTCTTGCTGAGTTCTGCCTTGTCTTCATCAGATATTTTTTTTGAGAAAGGTGCAACGCGGATTGAAACGGTTTCCCCATCACCCCAGGGCCACCAGGCACAAAAGAGAAGAATATCCTGAATCGGGTCCGAAGTAAAAAGAAGCTGCCCCTGCATCAGGCCCCCGAAATGGTTGATAACATAAAAAACAATATCCGGCGCATCATCCGTATTGGAATTGTCCCAGATTGTTTTCAGAAAGCGTTGAAGAGACGACTGGATAACATCTTTTTTCTCTGTTTTGCATGTAGCTAAAGCAGCGCCAAACCGGTCATCCCATTCCCACTTCAACTCATCCCGATATTCTTTTACAAATTCCAAGCAAAATTTCTCTATACCTGTAATAAAATCGCTCATGATGTTTGACCTGTTATTTTGTAATAAGTGTTCGGTGCGGCACTGTACCTGTTCTTTCTTGTTTAATTATTCATGTGCCACATCCGACCGGATATGCACATCCCTTTGAGGAAACGGGATTTCGATGTTGTTTTCCTGAAACTGTTTGTACACTTGTGTGTTCAAGGCATGCAAAACCCTTCCGCGCAGTACGGGTTTTTCCACCCAGCATAACAGCTCATGATCCAGGCTCGAGTCGCCAAAGGCCCGGAAACGCACGCGCGGTTCAGGGGTTGTGCAGACATTTGGGTGGTTTTGGGCCACATCAAAGAGCACCTGGTGCACCTTGTCGATATCCGATCCATAGGCCACGCCTACTTTAACCCGGATGCGGTATTTCTCATGAGGCCCGCCGGCTTCATTGGTGATTTTTGCATTGCCCATAATTGAATTGGGTACTGTGATTTCGACATCATCTCGGGTCAGCAGACGGGTGCTGCGAATACCGATGGTGGTCACCTCTCCGCGTTCACCGGAATCAAGCACGATAAAATCCCCGAGTTGATAGGGTGCGTCCGCCACGATAAATACCCCGGAAAACAAGTTGGCCAGGGTGTCTTTTGCGGCAAAGGAAATCGCCAGGCCGAGGATTCCGGCAGAGGCCATCCATGCGGTGACATCGATGTTCCAGGCCAGGAAGACAAAATAAATACTCAAGGCCACCACGATGATAATCAAAAGATTGTTAAACAGCGGCAGCGTCCGGTCCTGGATAAAAACCAACCGGCTTTCGTCACGGCTGACCAGGCTGAGCAGTAATTGCGCAAATCTGGCTGCAGCGATTGCCCATAGAAAGATGGCAATGGTTTTCAGGCCGCTGAGGGTGATCACAGTGACGGTTGTGTTGAACGCCAGTCGTTCCGTTGCCAAAGCCAGCCCAAAGAGAATGATACTGGCAAAGACGGGCTTGTGAAATATGGCAAGAACCTGATCATCAATGGTGAGTTTTGTTTTTACGAACCATTGTTTGATGACGCGGGTGACAATTACGTCTAAGGTCTTTGCCAGGCCGAAAAACAGGATAATGATCAGCAGGGCCTGAAGATACCGGTTGGGGGCTATTTGCGCAAGTGTTTCTATTAGTTGTTTTACTGATACGTCCATTGTTTTTCCTATAGAGCCGTTAAAAAATTGAAATTTTAATTTACATATCAGGAGTGGAATCTTTTTTCAATTTGGATGTTTTTTCCATGTATCATGAATTTACTCCTGCCGTGCCGGGTTTCTTACCCGGCACCGCAATTGGAATTTTCCGGTTGTCGGGAATGGAATCCCGACCTATCATGAATTTTACCGTCATCTTCTGCCGTCTCATCAACCCTGTGGCGCTTGCGGGTTAACCTGCATTTTTATCGCACTTCTCGTTCCCACGGTCCTCCGTGGTAATGCATACCGGGCTTCTTTCCCGGCAATTGGACTTTTCATGAAATCTGTTGCCGTATGTCCTGTACCATGTAAACGACCTGACCTGTTTGACATTCAAAACAAAATTACCATACAGTGAAATGCATATTTAAGAAAATAGGGGAATAATTAATTGAGTTGGTTTATAATGTTTAATGTTTAATGTTTAATGTTTAATGTTTAATGTTTTTATCCGGAGCCTGTAAGATCAATTTGGTATTGCGGTGTGATCGGTTACGTTATTTTCTTTTTATGCAGAACGAAAATAATTATATCTTTTGCGGGGAGAGGTGTTTTTTCTACTTGACCCGTCATTGAATGGGTGACCCCTTTATATATTCATTTTAATAATCAGGCTGGCAGAAAAGCAATGAACGAAAAATATATACAATACGATGATGAACAAGATGAATTGTTCGAGGATGAACTGTTCCTCGATTACCACAGAAACAAACCCGGCAGCGGCTTTAACTATGTCATCGATGATGTTGTAAAAGTTTATCCAAAAGCCGTGCTCGTCGGCGCTATTGCTGCATCAAAATACATTCGCCCACCGATCCGGCCGCGGGTAACCTATGATGTGGATATTTTATTATCAGAAACTGATTTTGAGTCGTTTTTAGCCGATGATCTGCCCGAAGATTCTCATAAAAACCTGGAAAAATATTTCACGGATTCGGATTCTGCCAGCCACAGCCTGCAGCATAAAAGTACCGGTATTTATGTTGATTTTTTATCCACTGAAAGCACGCCGCTCAAAAACAGATTGATCCGGCACATTCTGGAAAACAGGAAAAAAACAACTAATCTGCTAAGACTCGGGGAATCAAAGATTGATATAGTAAAGCCCGAATACTTAATTGCATTAAAATTAAACCGGTATTACAAAATCCCGCGCACAGAAAAGGGATTATGCGACCGCCTGGATATTATCAAAATTCTGAAAACACTTATTTCACATTCCATATCGTTTAGCTTCACTGAAGTTAATGAATTCATGAACAAGCAGGAAATCAAAAGTTTTAAAAGAATTTATGATGATGTTAAATTTGAAATAAATGCAGAAAAAAAGCTTCAAAAGGATTTGTACCATCAGTCCATGTATATTATTGATTTTGAAGCATCCGGCCTTGGCAAAGAGTCTTATCCCGTTGAAGTAGGCTGGGGAGACGGCAGGCACCCCGTAACTTCATTTATGCTGAATCCCGATTGCATGGATGGCTGGACAGACTGGGATCCCAGAAGCCTGGAATTTCATCACATACCCAGAGAAATGCTGATCAAAGAAGGTGAAGATCCAAAGCGCATTGCAGGATTAATGGTAAAAGCGCTGGCCGGAAAGACACTCTATTCTGATGAACCGAGATATGACAACATGTGGAAAGACCGGCTGTTAAAAGATGCCGGTTATGATCCCGGATTGATCAAAATTAAAAACTTAAAATATTTTTTAAACAAGATGATCAAAGCCACATCCCCTAAAATGAAGTTCACGGATCTTTTAGAAGAATTTTCAGCAAAAACAAAAATCCCTCACCGGGCCGGGCCGGATGTCATCTGGCTGTTTGAATTTGTAGATTTTGTTAGAAATACTGTATTTGATTTCGAGGCATAGCAGCCATTCTGCTCACATGAATGGCGGTTTGTCGATCGGGGTCGAGCCTCACTAAGCATCAAATAATAGATAACACAAAGAGTTGAGTGATAGGGCAAATAATTATTTAGTTTTATAATCAATAATCAAGGGTGACCCCATGTATTCCTCTGCCCGGAATCCATTATCAAGACTCAAGACCAGACTTGTCCTTTAATGGGTGACCCCTTTATTCTAAGAACTTATATCGAGGCATTATATCTTTATGACAATTTGGGGAAAGAATGGATTTATTCGAAAACAAGAGATTTCCTTTGCCAGAAAGCTTCTTATCTGGAAACATAATCAGTCCGGTACAGCGTTACCCGATGAAAAGGCATTATCTGCCCATGCACAGAAAATCGTGGATGATGCTCATGTTATTGCAAAAAAAAGCGGCAGTAGTGTACTGGAAATAATGAAAGACGCAGTAAAGGATATGAAAAATAGAAAAAGCTAGAACCTATCTTAAAAATATCAATCTAAGGTTAGAAATGGATTGCAACAACAAAAATGAACCGGACAAAACCGGATAGTTTGATCGATTGCAACAATACTTGCCCAGTGTTCACCGCTAAAAAATTTTTTCTATGTTAACCATCCAATAGCAAGTCTTGCTGACTAATCGAAAGCGGGTGATAAAACATGTTGCGGTTTGGCCAAGCGAAGTAAGGTTCTGTATAGGCGTCCATTATCTCAGATTTTTCGATATTCAAGAGGTGATTTTTAAAATTGGATTCGCTTAGTTTTTTTATCTATAGGGGGGCGGAAGACCGTCTGCAAGTTGCCAATTTTATCTTCTATATGATTTTTCCGTTTGCGGCGACTTGTATAATCTTTTTAACCGGTCTCTTTATGCCGGAACTCAGATGATAAATGCATATCCCGCAACAATTCCAGGTTGATTAGATCCGCATTTTTCCCATCTTTTAATTTCGGTGTCTCAAGGATCTTCGGGATATTTTTTAAACGGGGATCATTGATGATTAATTTAAATGCATCCAGTCCGATAAAACCGTCCCCGATATGTTCATGCCGGTCCACCCGGGTGGCATATTTTTTTTTGGTATCATTTAAGTGAATGACAAAAAGATTTTTCAAGCCGATATTGTCATCAAAATTTTGGATGGTGTTTTCATAGCTTTTTTTATTTGAAATGTCGTATCCGGCAGCAAATATATGACAGGTATCCAAACAGACACCGATCCGGGATTTATTATGAACTTTTTCAATGATTGCGGAAAGTTGTTCAAAAGTGTGGCCGATGCTGGTACCTTGTCCTGCGGTTGTTTCAAGCAGCAGGCGGGTTGTGACCCCGGCGGTTGCGTCAAAAATTTGATTGATAGTGTCTGCGATCCGGTTGATACCTCTTGTCTCACCTTCTCCCATGTGAGAGCCGGGATGAAGCACAATATAGGGAATATCCAGTTGACCGCACCGGATGATTTCATGTTTTAAAGCTTCGCAGGACATGGCGGCTTTTTTTTTGTCAGGCCCGGCAAGGTTAATGAGGTATGAGGTATGTGATATGATATTGTAAATACCGGTTTGTGCTTTTATTTCCGAAAATTTTTTGATTTGATTTTCAGCCAGGGTTTTTTCTTTCCAGGAATTTGCATTTTTTGTAAATATTTGCAGTGTGTTGCAGCCGTAGGTGTCGGCTTCCAGGATCGCCCGGTGCAATCCATTGGCAATGGAGAAATGAGCGCCCAGTAATAAAGATTGTTGCTTCGTGTGTTTCATTAATTTGACTCCGTTTTATCCGGATACTCACACAAATGATTTAAAAAACAAGCGGGGCAGTCGGGCTTTCTGGCGTTGCACACAGCCCGGCCGAAATAAATCAGCCATAGAGAAAAATCATTCCATTCGTTTTTCGGAATCACGTTCATCAGGTCAAATTCAATTTTAACCGGGTTTTTGTTGATTGTCAGGCCCAGCCGCTGTGAAATTCTTGACACATGGGTATCCACCACCATTCCGGGGATTTGAAATACGGCACCAAGCACCACATTGGCGGTTTTGCGGCCCACACCGGGGAGTTTAATCAGTTCTTCCAGTGTGTTCGGTACTTCTCCATCGTAAAGTTCAATCAGTGTGCTGGCGCAATTTTTTAAATTTTTAGCCTTGTTATGAAAAAATCCGGTGGAGTGGATCAGGGTTTCTATTTTTTGAATCGGCGCTTTGGCAAAATCTTCCGGGGTCTGAAGTTGCGCAAAGAGGGTCGGGGTCGCCGCATTTACCTGGCGGTCCGTGCACTGGGCGGAAAGAATCGTGGCCATCAGCAGCTGAAATGCATTGTTGTGATGCAACTGCGTCTTGACATCCGGGTATTTGGTCTTTAGAATCTGACGAATTTTTTTAATGCGGGTGTTGTTTTTTTTGTTCATTGTTTTAGCTTATTCCTATGCTCAATTTGGGTTTTTGAGTATTGAGAACCTTTTTAAAAAATATTTGGTTAATATGATACATAAAAAAAAAGTTAAAGGCCTGGGTCTGTGTTCCGGTGGCCTGGACAGCATTCTGGCTGCTCTTGTGTTAAGAGAACAGGGAATTGACGTCTGCTGGATTGCGTTTGAAACGCCGTTTTTTTCCGCTGATAAAGCCCGAAAGGCTTCAATTAATAACGGAATCCCGATTATTGTCAAGGATATAACCGAACGCTACATGCCCATGCTGAAAAATCCGGCGTGCGGTTATGGGAAAAATATGAACCCCTGCATGGACTGTCATGCATTGATGTTTCGCATTGCCGGTGAAATGATGGAGGAAACAGGAAGTGACTTTTTGTTTTCCGGAGAAGTCAGGGGGCAGCGGCCGATGTCACAGAACAAGAATTCCTTGCGGTATGTGGAAAAAAACTCCGGATTTGACGGTTTTATTTTAAGGCCGTTAAGTGCTAAAGTTCTGCCGGAAACCTTCATGGAACGTGATGGGATGGTGGACCGGGAAAGATTGTACGGTTTTTCCGGAAGGTCCCGGAAGCCGCAGATGGCGATGGCAAAAAGATTTGGTGTTACAGATTATCCGGCACCGGCCGGCGGATGTCTTTTGACTGACGAAGGATATGCCGCGCGCCTGAAGGACCTTTTTGATCACCAGGAAAATAGTGAACCGTCGGAAATGGATCTATTGTCTTACGGTCGTCATCTCCGGCTGGATGAAAATATAAAAATCATTGTCGGCAGAAACAAGAAGGACAATGAAAATCTGTTGCGCCTGTATCGGCAGGATCGTGACGCATTATTGAGAATGAAATCAATTCCCGGTCCACAGGTATTAATCCCCAATAGCTGTGGCGATGAGGGGATAGCAAAGGCCGCATCCATTTGTGCAGGATACGGCAAAACGTCGGAAGGTGAGCCGGTTGAGATATGTGTGACAAGCCCTGAAGGTCAAAAAGAAATTATTGTTTTCCCCATACTAAGTCGAGAGGTTCAGGATTTTCTGATTCCATAAGTTTTATAATTGTCTGAAAATTATAAGATTACGTTTTGTGACAAGGCTGAAGCATAACGCAGAAATTGAACTTTTTACGCAGCCATCACTTGTTTTTGGCGGATAATTGCCCGCACGCCGCAGAAATATCCTGTCCCTTACTGCGTCGAATGATTGAGGTGTAGCCTTTTTGATGAAGTACTTCCTGGAATTTTAATATAACGGATTCTTTCGGGCGCTTAAACTCACTGTCCGGGTGTTCATTAAAGGGGATCAGGTTGATTTTTGCTTTGACCGGCATTAGCAGTTTTGCCAGTCGGTTTGCGTCTTCAATGGAATCATTGATGCCCTGAATCAGAATATATTCAAAGGTAATTTTGTTTCTCGGCGCTAAGCTGTATCGGGCGCATGCATCGATCAGCTGCTCTAAGGGATATTTTTTATTAATCGGCATGAGCATGCTGCGGGTCCGGTTATCGGTTGCATTTAACGATATGGCCAGGTTGATTTTAGTGTCCCGGCCCAGTTCATCGAAACGGGGAAGCAGTCCGGATGTGGACAGGGTGACCCGACGGGTGGAAAACTGAAGGCCGCTGTCATTGTCCGTTATGATGTGGATGGCGCGAATTACATTTTCATAATTGGCCAAAGGTTCCCCCATGCCCATTAAGACAATGTTGGTCAGCCGTTTTTCGCCGGTAACGTCTTTTAAAGCGCCAAGCACCTGATTGATGATTTCCGCCTGGGTCAGGTTGCGGATCAGGCCGGATTTTGCGGTCATGCAAAATCGGCATCCCATGGCACATCCCACCTGGGTGGAAATGCACAGGGTGTAATGATTTTTTTCCGGAATGAGAACGGTTTCAATACAATTGCCGTCTTGTAATCCAAACAGGTATTTTTGTGACCCGTCGGCAGAAGATTCGACCTTTATTTTTTCAGGTTTGGAAAAGGAGAAGTTGTCAGATAATAATTGTCTGTTATCTTTTGAAATATCTGTCATTCCATCAAATGATTCAACCTGTTTCAGGTAGATCCAGCGCATGATCTGGATGGTTCGGTATGGCTGTATGCCTTTTTCGGCAAACCATCGGGTCAATTCTTCCTTGTTGAATTCTTTGATATCCGGCTTTATGTCTGATATGATCGCTGGCATTGTTTCTGTTATAATTTTCATTGATATTTTAGATCCGATCTGAGGGGGCGCATTATTTCTTTTAACCCCGGACAGATATCATAGTTTAAGGTGATTGTTATCGAGTATATTTTACTTGACATAACATTTGTTTAATATTAATTTCAAGATTTTACTTACAGGGCGTAGGACTTTATGTTTGATAATTTAAGTGACAGACTCAATACTGTTTTTAAAAAGCTCAAAGGACACGGCAAGCTTACTGAGAGCAATATTGAGGATGGCTTAAAAGAAGTGCGAATGGCGCTGCTCGAAGCAGACGCCCATTATAAAGTTGTTAAAAAGCTGGTTGCGGATATTAAAGCACGTGCTGTCGGTCAGGAAGTGTTGTCGAGCCTGACCCCGGGGCAGCAGGTGATCAAGATCGTCAATGATGAGTTGACGGCATTGATGGGCAGTGCCAATGAGGAACTGGATCTTTCCGGGCCGGGTCCGGCATGTATTATGCTGGTGGGGCTTCAGGGTTCCGGTAAAACGACCACAGCCGGTAAGCTTGCCAATCTGTTGAGAAAACAGGGCAGGAAGCCGTACCTTGTGCCGGTGGATGTGTATCGTCCTGCGGCGATTGATCAGCTGAAGAAGCTGGCGTCAGAGATTTCAACACCGGTTTTTGCGTCAACTACGGATATGGATCCGGTTCAAATCTGCCGTGAGGCTGTTGTCGCTTCAAAGTCAGCCGGATGTGATACGCTGATTCTTGATACGGCCGGACGTCTTCATATGGATGAAGCGCTGATGGCGGAACTGGTTAACATTAAGAATACGCTGCATCCGTCGGATATCCTGCTGGTGGCCGACGCCATGACCGGTCAGGATGCCGTGAACATAGCCCAGTCATTTGATAAAGCCCTCGATATCGGCGGGGTTGTTCTGACCAAGATGGACGGTGATGCCCGTGGCGGTGCCGCCCTTTCCATCAAAGCCATTATAAACAAACCGATCAAATTTATCGGTGTGGGTGAAAAACTGAGCCAGTTGGAGCCGTTTCACCCGGACCGTGTGGCATCCCGGATTCTGGGGATGGGGGATATGCTGTCTTTCATCGAAAAAGCCCAGGGTGCCGTGGATGAAAAAAAAGCAGCGGAACTTGAGAAAAAACTCAGGAAAAATGATTTTTCGCTGGAAGATTTTCGTGACCAGATGTCTCAGGTCCGAAAAATGGGTTCATTAAACGATCTGATCAAAATGATCCCCGGTGTCAGCAAGAACAAGCAGCTTAAAAATCTTCAGGTCGATGATCGTGAACTGGTCCGTGTGGAGGCGATTATCAATTCGATGACCCGTGCCGAGCGGAAAAATCATGGGATTATTAACGGCAGTCGTCGAAAAAGGATTGCAAAAGGCAGTGGAAACAGTGTACAAGAAGTAAATAAGTTATTGAAAAATTATACACAAGTGTTAAAAATGATGAAGAAGATCAACAAGGGCGGGTTTATGCGCGGAATGGGCCGCGGAATGATGCCTTTTTGAAGGAGTAATTACAATATGGCAGTGAAAATCAGATTGGCAAGATACGGTGCGAAAAAAAAGCCGTTTTATCGAATTGTTGTTGCAGACGGCCAGTATCCGCGTGACGGAAGATTTCTGGAAAACGTCGGCACTTATAATCCAATGGTAGACCCCAATGAAGTTACCTTGAAAAAAGAAAGAATTGAATACTGGCTCGGCCAGGGAGCAATCCCGACAGATACGGTGAGCAGCCTGTTTAAAAAAGAAGGTCTTTAATATTAATATTAGTACCAGTTTTCAGTGTTTTTTACCTCTCAATCCTTAATTCCCGGCAGCTATCTATTAAAAGGAGACGGACCCATGAAAGATCTGATTACGTACATTGCAAAAGCGCTTGTTGATAATCCCGAAGAGGTAAAGGTTACCGAGATTTTGGGTGACCAGACTTCAGTTCTGGAGCTGAAAGTGGCAAAAGAGGATTTGGGAAAGGTCATTGGTAAGCAGGGCCGCACGGCGCGGGCAATGCGGACACTTTTAAGTGCGTCTTCTGCAAAGATTAGAAAAAGGACGGTCCTTGAAATCGTAGAAGATTAGGCGTTATGGATAAAGACGATACCCTTTTGATAGGAAAAATTGTTGGGGTTCACGGAATGAAGGGGTATCTGAAGGTCTTTTCTTTTGACGAATCAATGGACCTTTTCGATCCCGGCAGGCAGATCAGGCTCAAAAGCAGCAGCGGCGTAATGAACACTTTTACAGTGAAAGATGTTCAGGTGTATAAGAATGTTTTGCGCATTGCCTTTGAGGGAATATCGGATCGTACGTCCGCCGAAGCGCTAACCGGTTCCGAACTGATGCTCAAACGTTCGGAGTTGCCGGAGCCTGAAGAGGGAACCTGGTATTGGTGCGACCTTATCGGGCTTGCGGTTTACGGGATTGACGGCACGTATCTGGGACACGTTGAGAATTTGTTTGAAACCGGGAGCAATGATGTTCTCGTTGTAAAACGCGGGGAGGAGGAAATCCTCATACCGGTAACTGAATCCATCGTCTGCGATGTTGATTTTGAAGAACAAAAAATCAGCGTTGATTTGCCCGAGGGGCTGATTTAAAGGGTGTAAATCGATGGATTTCAGCGTTTTGACGATTTTCCCGGAGATTTTTGACTCGTTTCTGTCGCATGGGATTGTCCGGCGGGCGATTGAAAGCGGGATTATCTCCGTTAACCCGATGGATATCAGGGATTATGCTGAGGGTAAGCACCGGATAACTGACGATCGCCCCTATGGCGGAGGTGCCGGTATGGTCATGAAGCCGGAACCTTTGGCAGAGGCTATTGCAGAAGCCCAAAAATTAATACCGGGTGCCAGAACCATACTTCTGTCACCTCAGGGAAGGCCGTTTAAGCAGTCGGTTGCCAGTGAGTTTTCAATGCTTGACGGTCTTATTTTTATTTGTGGCCGTTATGAAGGTGTTGATGAACGGATTTACAAATACATCGACGAAGAAATATCGATCGGTGATTATGTGTTAACCGGCGGTGAACCGGCTGCAATGATAATTATTGATGCGGTTACCCGTTTGCTCCCGGGGGCGCTGGGCGGAGAGGATTCAGCGGAAAAAGATTCATTTTCGGATCATCTGTTGGAACATGCCCATTACACAAGGCCGCCGGTATTTGAGGGGGATGCTGTCCCGGACATTCTTTTGTCCGGAAATCACGGTGCCATTGCCGACTGGCGTCTGGAATCCTCACTCGCCCGAACGCTGCTGAAACGTCCGGATCTGCTGGATAAAAAAATAATGGGCAGCAGGGAGAAAAAAATATTAAAACGATGGTGCGAATATATTGAACAACTTATCTCGGCCTAAGCTGTCTGTTGCGTTGCTGCATCATCCGGTAAAAAATAAAAATGGTGAGATCATAACGTCGGCGGTAACAAACCTCGATCTGCATGATATTGCCAGAATAGCAAAAACATATGGTGTTGAATCATTTTATGTGGTAACACCGCTGGAAGATCAGAGAGCGCTTGTTGAAAAAATAATTTCTCACTGGATTGAGGGTTGGGGCGGAACGTATAACCCGAAACGGAAAGAGGCTTTGACTCTGGTAAAGGTCAGTGATTCTCTGGCCCGGGTCGTGGATGAAATCAAGGCTGAAACCGGTACGGATGTCAGTGTCGTTGTGACGTGCGCAACTGAAAAACAGCAGGCATTGCGGTTTGAAGATTTTAGGAACCGGCTGAACGACCCGGCGCAGAATTATCTTCTTGCTTTTGGAACCGCATGGGGTTTAACGGATGAATTTATAGAATCATCGGATTTTGTTCTCGAACCTATTAAAGGTAAGACAAAATACAACCATTTGCCGGTTCGGTCGGCGGTTGCGATTATTTTGGATCGGCTGCTTGGAATAAACGAATAAGATTAACAGAGTACGTTAAAACGTATTTTTTGGTGCGTTTTGAAATAAAACAAATTTAGAGGATTGTCATGGAAAAGATTAAACAGATCGAAAGAGAACAGTTACGGCTTGATATTCCGGATTTCTTCCCGGGTGATACGGTTAAAGTGCATGTACGAATCAGGGAAGGTGAAAAAGAGCGTATCCAGATATTCCAGGGAGTTGTCATCAGTAAACGAAAAGGCACAACCAATGCATCCTTTATCGTACGTAAAGTGTCTTACGGAATCGGTGTTGAACGTGTATTCCCGATGCATTCTCCCAGTATTTCCAAGATCGAGGTGGTGACTCATGGTCGTGTTCGACGCTCTAAGATATACTATCTTCGTAATCTGAGAGGAAAAGCCGCCAGAATTAAAGAACGGCGCCGGGACCAGAGATAAGCAGTTACTTGAAAATCCGGGTCTGATTCTTTTAATTATTGAATTGAATCGTTCAGATGGAATTGAATAATTTAATATTTTATTCCATCTGTTCTTTTTCTGCAGTCAGCCACGGGCCGGTTATTCCTGAGTCCTGCCGACGTTGGAAGCTTTCATGCACAATATATTAACATGACAGATGATGTATGGGCGTTTGAAAAAGAGGCCCGGGTAAACGGCTTTGAAGCTGTAGCCGGCATTGATGAGGCTGGGCGCGGACCGCTGGCCGGTCCTGTGGTCGCAGCTGCCGTGATTCTTCCGAATCCGTTACCGGTTTCGGGAATTCGGGATTCCAAAAAAGTCAGCCCGAAAAAAAGGGAAAAATTATTCGATGAAATCCTTCGGCATTCAATTGCCGTGGGAGTCGGTATTGTAAATCCGGCTGATATCGACCGGATTAATATTCTGCAGGCATCATTATTGTCGATGGCTATATCCGTCCAAAATCTGGATCTGGTGCCTGATTTTCTGTTGATTGACGGCATATTCCCCATTTCTTTTGATCTCCCCCAGAAAGCAGTTCCCAAAGGCGATTCCTTAAGCATATCCATTGCCGCCGCATCGATTGTTGCCAAGGTAACCCGTGACAGAATAATGGAAAAATATGCAAAAGAATACCCGGAATTTGGTTTTTCAAAGCATAAAGGATATCCGACCAGAGCCCATAAGGAAGCCATTCGTAAGCACGGGATTACCCCGATTCACCGTCTGAGTTTTAAAGGTGTCAAGGAATATTGCCGGTAATGTTTTTTTATTGAACTTGAATTTGTTTTGGTATTACCTCAACTTAGGTTTTATTGGTGCTTAACTTAAGACAAAAGTTCGGAAAATTCGGTGAAGACCTGGCTGTCCGTTATTTGAAAAAAATGGGTTATCAGGTGATTTGCAGGAATTACCGGACCCGGTTCGGTGAAATCGATATCATCGCAAAAGATAAGGATACCATTGTTTTTGTGGAAGTTAAATCCAGACGGACATCAACATTCGGGCATCCCAAATATTCAATTACTCATGTGAAGCAGCAAAGAATATCAAAAACTGCCCTGTATTATCTTAAAGAAACTGATCAGAGCAACAGCAGTGCACGCTTCGACGTGGTAACCGTTAATTCAGCCGATAAGAAAACCGACGTCGAGATTATAAAAAATGCCTTTGAACTCGCTTACAAATGACCCGTTACGGAAATTTTTAACCGGTACGCTATATATTGTTGCCACACCCATTGGCAATCTTAATGATATCACATTCAGGGCCCTTGAAACATTTGAAAAAGTGGAACTGATTGCTGCTGAAGATACCCGCCACACCAAAAAACTGCTTGCTCATTTTAAGATTAAATCCCGGCTGGTTGCCTATCATGAACATAATGAGGAGCAGAGCTCAAAAGGAATCCTTGAAAAGCTTAAATCCGGAACTTCGGTTGCCCTGGTTTCAAATGCCGGAACACCGACGGTGTCAGATCCAGGTTATCGTCTGATCAATACCGCCATCAAAGAAGGCATTTCCGTTGTCCCGATACCCGGTGTTTCCGCTGCCATTACAGCGCTTTCCGCTTCCGGTATGCCATCCGACCGGTTTTGTTTTGTCGGTTTTTTACCGCCCAAATCCAGGAAACGACGGGAGAGTCTTCAAGAACTTGTTGATCTTGCATCCACGCTGATTTTTTATGAATCCCCCCGGCGCATCATTGCGGTGATGGAAAATATGATGGAAATTTTAGGGGATCGGTATGCGGTTTTATCGCGGGAAATGACAAAGACATATGAGGAGTTTTTAAGAGGGAATCTTTCGGAACTGATTGATCAACTGAAAACCCGTCAAGCGATCAAAGGAGAAATAACGCTGCTGGTTTCCGGCGATAAAATCGAAAAACCGTTTTGTTTTGAAGATATTCAACATCTTGTTGAAACGGAACTTAAAAAAGGAAATACAGGTGTTTTACAACTTGCCAGGCAATTATCGGTATCCTGCGGGGTGTCGAAGAATATGCTGTATGATAAAATTTTAAAATTGAAATCCACGATTGAGCAAGCATCAGGCGGGGACAAAGGAGATAAGGCAAATGGATAGACTTGACGCAATTTTTTCACCGGAATCCGTGGCTGTTATTGGTGCATCTTCAACACCCGGAAAAGTCGGACATGATATTTTTGAAAATATTCTCAAAGGCGGGTTTAAGGGGACGCTTTACCCGGTCAATCCCAAGGCCCGTTCCGTTTTAAGCGTCCGGTGTTATAAAACGATTATGGATATCCCGGATCCGGTGGATCTTGCCATGGTCATTCTGCCCCCGCGAATCGCAGTCAAAACAGTCGATGACTGCATCAAAAAAGGGGTCAAGGGCATTGTGATCGTCTCGGCCGGTTTTAAGGAAGTGGGGGGCGAAGGTGCTAAAATTGAGGATGAAATTGCAGACAAATGCCGGGATGCCGGTATCCGCCTGATCGGACCGAACTGTCTGGGGGTGATTAACCCGAGTGAGAATGTCAGGTTAAATGCCAGCTTTTCAGCAAGAATGCCCCATAAAGGCAATATCTCGTTTATTTCCCAGAGCGGCGCCTTGTGTACAGCGGTACTCGATTTTGCTGCGGACCGGGGGTTTGGTTTTTCCAAGTTTGTATCCATCGGGAATAAGGCGGATGTGGATGAACTGGATCTGCTGCGTTATTATCATAAGGATCCGGAAACCAATGTTATTATGATATACATGGAAGAACTTCGATTCCATCCGACGTTTATCGATGAAGTAAAGGAAATTACATCCGGTGACCGGCCCACGCCTGTTCTGGTGATCAAATCCGGAAAGACAGCCGCTGGAGCTGCTGCCGCAGCTTCCCATACCGGTTCCCTGGCCGGGTCAGAGGCCGTTTATAACGCGATATTTGACCAGTCCGGTATTATCCGGGTGGATACAGTGGATGACCTGTTTGATTATGCGGTGGCGTTCTCTGCGCGAAAAATTCCAGCCGGCAACCGGGTGGCCATTATTACCAATGCCGGCGGTCCCGGTATTATTGCCACGGACATGACCGAAATGTCCGGACTGCAGCTGGCCAAATTCAGTGCGGACACGGACTGGAATCTGCATCAGTTTTTGCCGCCCACAGCGAATTTCAACAACCCCATCGACGTGATCGGTGACGCGACCAGAGACCGTTATGAAAATGCGCTGGAAACAGTTATTACGGATGAGAATGTTGACTGTGTGCTGATGATTCTGACGCCCCAGTCCATGACCGATGCTATCGGCACAGCACAAGCCATTGTCAATACATACAATAATTCCACAAAACCGATTGTATGCAGTTTCATGGGGGTGGTGGATGTATCGGCCGGTGTCGAGTATTTGCAGGAAAATCATGTGCCGGTGTATCGTTTCCCCGAGGATGCAGCAAGAGCCATGGGCAAACTTTACGAAGCCACACGCTGGCTGGGACGCCGGATACTTCCGGAATATGAACTGACGTTTGACAAACAACGGGCAACCGAGATTGTGAACCAGTGCCTGGCTGAAGGAAAGACGGTATTGGGAGAGGAAGACGGGCAGGAACTGCTCAAATGCTATGGATTTGATATTCCGGCAATGTGCATAGCGGGTACTGCCGCTGAAGCAGTAAAGATTGCAGAAGAAATCGGTTTGCCGGTGGTTATGAAAATTGTGTCACCTCAAATTCTTCATAAGTCTGATGCCGGTGGGGTTCAGGTCGGTTTAAAAACCGTTGAAGCTGTGGAAACGGCTTTTACTGAAATAATGGAATCATGCAAAAAATACAAATCGGATGCCGATATTAAGGGCGTTCTGGTTCAGAAGATGGTGCCGCCGGGTCAGGAAGTCATTTTAGGGGTTACCAAATATCCCGGGTTCGGACATTTGCTGATGTTCGGCCTTGGCGGAATCTATGTAGAACTGTTTAAAAATGTGACTTTTCGCCTGGCCCCTGTCGGACGGAATAATGCGCGGCGAATGGTCAGAAGCATTAACGGGTTTGAAGCGCTGGATGGATTCAGGGGAAAACCAAAGGCGGACATCGAAAAAATTGAACAGCTGATTGTGGGTCTGTCTGCTATGGTGACCAACCATCCGCAGATAAAGGAAATGGATATCAATCCGCTGTTTGTTCATGAGCAGGGGCAGGGTGCGACAGTTGCAGACATTATCATCACATTTGATGATTAGGTGAATACCGCACGATCCTGAGGCTTCCATCTGCTGCGTTATTAATGGTTCGCAATAGGTCCAACTATGACTTCACCATTAAATGCCTTGCATATGAAAGCCTCAGAATCGTTAAGAAGTTCAGAGAATAAAATGGAAGAAAAAAATACAAACATAATTTTTCCGGTAGTTTTAAAAGTGCCTCTTAAAAAGCAGTCGCTTACCGGTAAGGATTCGGTGCGTTTTTTAAGAAAATTCGCCCGGCAGGCGGTCATCACGTCTGCACAAAAAACCGGTATTGATTTGCCGACACTTGAGAAAGACAGTGATGGCGTCCCGGTCCCATCCAATGGCGTTTTCTGGTCCTTGAGCCACAAACCGGAATATGTCGCCGGCGTGATAGCGACACATCCGGTTGGGATTGATGTTGAGCGGATACGTCCGGTTCAGTCTTCTTTGGCTGATAAAGTCATTGATAGCAATGAACGGCAGTTGGCGGGTATGATATCCGATGCTCTGTTCTATCGATACTGGACAGCCAAGGAAGCGGTTTTAAAAGCAGTTGGTGTCGGGCTTAAGGGCCTGGCTCAGTGTAAGATTGACCGCATTATTGACGAGACAACCTTAATGATATCCTTTCAGCAAACCCTCTGGACGATTGAACACGTCTATTTTGATAAACATGTGGCATCGGTTGTCAGACGTGGAAAAGACATCCAGTGGATCATTCCGGAGCAAACAGGCATAGTTCCGCAGAAACGCTGACCTGACGCATCCTGCCGGCTTTTTTCGCGTCTGCTTTGTTACTGATTAGTTACATCGCGCACAATGCTCCTCAAGCCGTGCCTTGCAGATACAAAAAAGAGCAAGGCAAAATCTTGCGCCATTTCTGACTTGAAGAGACATTAGAATAAGAAATTAAAGACATATTTTGAGGCAGTAAACATGATGATGCCGGAAAGCATCCATTTTATAAGTTTAGCCGGAATGAATTTTTGAAATCCGGCGCCAAGGTACATCCCCGCCATTCCGCCGATACCGAATAGTGATCCCAGAATCCAGTCAGGCGCCACTGACATATCCGGATAAAAAGGGGCAATGGTTTGATAGAAAATCACTCCTGCGATAGAGGTGACAAAGGTCCCCATCAGCGCCGCTCCTGCGACCGTGTATACCGGTAATTTAAAAACGGATACAAAAAAAGGTGCGATAATAGCCCCACCACCGATTCCGTAAATACCGCCAATAATCCCGACAATAAAACTCAAGAAAAAAATTGGCCAAATCGGTATATCAAAACGTTCGCCATAAAATTCATATCCGATCTTTTTCAGGGAGAATTGGAGAATTCGCACGCTTGGCAATTTCTGTGTGTCAACCGTCTGTTGGGTATCTGTTTTATTTCGGTACTGTCGTATTAGTTCCTGAAAACGTTTTTCACTTGAATTCTTGTCAGTTCCCGGGATAGGCTTTTGAACAAGATCACGCACCATTCTTATTCCAATGTAAAATAACACAAATGAAGCAAATATCTTAAAATTATTGGGATTTGGCAAATAAGCAATGCGAACGAAAGCACCAATAAATACACCTGGGAGTGTCCCCGCAACCACTATCCACGTCAAAGGCCAAACCATTCGACCTTCTTTAATGTATCGATAAACGCCGCTGGGAATGGCAATAATGTTGAATAACTGGTTAGTGGCGCTGACTGACGGGTCGGTATAATTCAAAAATGACATTTGAAATGGAAGCAGTAAAAACGCACCGGAAACGCCGCCCATGGAAGTAAAAAAGGAGATAACAAAGGCTACCAAAGGAGGAATCCATGGTGCCACTTCAATTCCTGCCGTCTGAAAATACATAACGATTCCTTGTTGATTTAGTGGCATTAAAAATATATTATTCGTGTCAATAAGTATAAAAAATAGCCCGCAATGTCAACTGCTATTCTGATAAGTCAGCTTTATAATTTGATTTTTTTTTAAAAACAGCTGATTACAAATAAAATTTGATCCGAAGATAGGCGCTTTCCGGAAAGACTATGGATAACAAAAAAACAGATAGAAATAAAAAACCTGAAGCAGATGAATGGTTGAAGTTCAATCCAGTCGGAATTTTTACAATTTCAGAAGATATGAATTGTCTGGACACAGCACAGCTGTTGATGCTGGAGAAATCCTTTCGCAAATGGATCAAAATGGCCAATCGTCAGGACATCCTGGCTTCCCGAAAGAGAATTTTTCTTATTTTTTTGATGATTCGCTACACTGGGGCAAAGCTCAATGAAATTTTAATTTTGAACGAGACAAAGCAAATCAGTATTGATGAAGGTTTTGTACTTCTTGGTAAAAATGAAAATGATCCAAATCTTCGTGAGATTCAGCTACCTTCTGAACTGGTAGAGGAAATAAGTGAGTTGTTAAATGATTCTGAACTTTCTGCCTGCCGGGGATCGCTATTTAGAATTGATCCGGCTCATGTACGCAAAAAATTTTATGAGCGCGCAGAAGATTGCGGGTACCCGAGAAATCTTGGTAATCCAAATGCTATTCGAAAGGCACGAGCGATTGAACTCTTGCGGAATAATATGCCTCTGCCATTGGTACAGGAACTCCTTGGACAGTCAACGGCTAACCTTGCAGCGTCATATATAGATTTTTCCCCTGAAGACATGCGTCGTGTTATGAAACATTTCCTTTTAAAGGAAAACCATCGAAAAACAAGTGCAAGAAATACATTTTTTGGTAAAATCAATCAAATAGTAACTGGGGATATTCAGTCAACCATCCAGATAACGACCCTTGCGGGTATTTCTATTGTTTCGATTATTACCAATGAAAGCCTTAAGCGCCTCCGTTTAAAATGCGGCATGTTTGCTGCTGCCGAGGTTAAAGCACCATGGATAGTTGTGGTCCCGGGAAATAAAAAACCTAATTCGAGCGCTGAAAATAACCTTAGAGGTCATGTTTGCCGGGTTTTGCAAGGTAAACTTACGACTGAGCTAATAATGCGCCTTGAAGATGGAACTTATGTATGCTCACTGCTTACAACAGAAATTTGCCGCCACTTGGATATTAAAGAAAACCAAGAAGTATGGGTGACATTTACGGCCTTTGCGGTTATCCTTAATGCAGGCCAGTAGGCCATATTTTTTGTCATGCACTACCGATTAGTATGAATATTAAACCAAATGTCCATAGAACTCGGAGGCTGGCCGATAAAATGGGTAATTAGCTTTTGAGCTCAAGCGCTTCTCTGACTTTTTTTGACAATTCCATCATGCTGAAAGGTTTTTGAATAAAACCGCAGCATCCTTTTTTTAAAAGTTCCGATGCCTGTCCGTCAATACCGTAACCGCTTGAAATAAGGACTTTGACATCAGGATCTAAGATTTTTAGCTGGTTAAACGTTGAGCTGCCGCTCATCTTGGGCATGATCATATCAAGAATTACCAGATCGATTTTTGGAGCATCCGCTGTATATGCTTCGATCGCTGATTGTCCGTCATTGGCTGTCAGAGCATGATACCCGAGTTCATTTAACATGGTTTGCCCGGTTTCGGTGAGCATTATTTCATCATCAACAATCAAAATGGTTTCACTGCCCCGCAACAGGGGTTCCCGCGACTTTTTTTCTTTTTCCGGTAATTTGTCTGAAGCGGGCAGATAAATTTTAAATGTCGACCCCTTTCCCGGCTCACTGTAGACTGTGATATAGCCCCGGTGGTTTTTAATGATGCCGTAGACGGATGAAAGCCCCAGGCCGGTCCCCTGTCCATGCTCTTTGGTGGTGAAAAACGGTTCAAAAATTTTTTCCTTTGTGCTTTCATCCATCCCGATCCCGGTATCGGTAACGGAAATTTTAACATATTGTCCGCCTTCATCCTGGTAGGGGGCTAACTGAAATTCATCTAAAAAAACATTTTCAGTCTGAATATAAATATCTCCCCCGTCCGGCATGGCCTGAGAGGCATTCACCAAAAGGTTTACAATGGTTTGCTCTATCTGGCCGGGGTCGGCACTGATCGGTAAAAGATCGCTATCCAGGTTGGAATGGACAGTCAGTTCTTTTTTAGTGGTGGCAAAAATTTTTGAGCTCATTCGGACAACAATATTCAAATTAATTGTTTTTGACTCATGCTGCCCGCCCCTGGCAAATCCAAGAAGCTGACGGCTGAGATCCGATCCATGCTGGATGTGTTGCTCAATGGTACGTAATTTTTTATAGTGAGGGTGCGCCGGATCCGTTTTCATCAGCATCAGTGACGTGTTTCCCTGGATGGTCATCAACAGATTGTTAAAATTATGAGCAATCCCGCCGGCAAGTGTTCCGATGGCCTCCATTTTCTGCATTTGCTGGAGTTGGCTGACCATTCGCTTCTGGTCGGTAATATCACGAATAATGCCCTGATATCCGAGAATGTCATCGGTTTCCGAATACCAGAGGGTAGACGTTAAAAGGCAGTCGATCCGCGTTTCATTCTTTTTTTTAAATTTTATTTCATAGTCTCGCACATATCCTTTTTCGCGGATGGTTTTCTGGAATTTTTCACGGTCATCCGGGGTATTGTAGATTTTGATGATATCCGAACCAATTATTTCATCCCTGGAATAACCGAAAAGTTCAACGCCTGCCGGATTGAACTCTATCACGCTGCCGGAAATTGTCGTAATATAAATAACATCTCTTGAATTTTCAAAAAGTGTTCGGTATCTTTCCTCGCTTTTTTTGAGCGCTTTTTCGGTAATCATTCGTTTGGATATATCGCGTGAAACGCCGATGATATCGATCACATTGCCTTTGTCATCAAAAATAAGCTTTGCCGTGAGTTCCACCCAGAGGGTTGATCCGTCTTTACAGATATATTCCAATTCAAAGGCATGCGTTTGTTGCGCATTTAACGGATTCTTTTTATACTTTTCAAGTACATTGGCAAGATATTGGGAGGCGAATTTAAAAGACGCAGGGGCGACCATTTCTTTAACGGATTTTTTCAGGGCTTCATCGACGGAATATCCCAGCATGGTTTTTACGGATGGGCTGAGGTAGTCTGTATGCAGATTATCGGCAGACAGTGTCCATATGATGTCCGGAACATTTTCGATCATCATCCGGAATTTATTCTCACTGCGCCTCACATGTAACAGGTCCTGGCGGAGGTGTGTATTTTCTGTTTCAAGATCCCGGATACGTTGAATCAGTTCGTCATATGACGGTTTGTCAACCATCACGCGTGTCTCCTGTTTTTATGCTGCAAATTTATAACAGATGGATTTTGCAAAACTAAAAATTTAACTTAGCACGAATGCGTTGGATTTTAAATTCAAAAAAATAACATATTAAAAAATTAGAAACAATATCAGGCTGATGATTTGTTATATGGATTGAGATTCATGATATGTGGCGATAAATTGAGGGATAAAGGTGGTTAGATCTTCTATGATGCAAACATCAGAAATATTAAATATGGCTGCATGGGGATCTGTGTTGATTGAAACGATAAACTTCGAATCCCGCATCCCGCTGATATGCTGGCTGGAACCGGATATGCCGCAGGCAATATACAGTTTTGGTTTAACCGTCACGCCGGTGACCCCGACCTGTTGACCGTATTTCAGCCATTTTTTATCACAAATCGGCCGGGAGCCGGTAACGGCTGATTTAGGGAAAAGTTCCGCCAGTTGAGAAATTAAATCCAGATTCTCTTTTTCCCTGATTCCGTTTCCCGCTGAAACGATAACATCGGCTTCATTCAGCGCGGATGTGTCGGCCGCATTGTTTTTAAATCCGATCAGGTGATAATCGGCGACGGAGAGGGGCAGGTCAACAATTGAAATTTTTCCGGTATTCCCGTTAAAGGTGCTGTCGGGTTTAAAAAAGCCGGGCTGAATGGTCAGGATGGTAGTTTTTGCGCAAGGGGTGATATGGACGGATATTTTGTCGCTGAATATGGATCGCGTGAAACAGATGCCGTCATCCTGCCTGGTGATTTTTTCAACGCCGGTGATGCAGGCGGCATTGATTTTTACGGCAAGTCCCGGGGCGGCATCAAGGCCTTTGGAGTTGTGGGCCATGCAAATATATGCCGGGTTCAGGTCATTGAGCAGCGAAGCAGGGATGTTTTTAAAAACGATTTCGTCCGGTATTATTTCTTCCGGGGTTGTCCGGCTGACGGGATTGATAAGGAGTATGTCAATCCCGGATTGTTCGGATAGACGTCTGACGGCATCGGACAGCTTGAAGCCGGTTGTGATGATTTTAATGTCCGAATTGGTAAATTGTTGGAGAGCCCTTGCACTGGCGATCAGTTCATCGGTGACAGGAGAGATTTCTCCTTCAAATTGTTCGGCTATGATAATAATATGTTGGTCCATGTTTCTTAAATTGCATGAATTGAGTAAATATGTCAAATAGAAATAGAGCGATCGTTCTTTTTTCGCGGATTTAACAAAGGATTGTAAAAATCCTTGTTGTTGTTTATTTTTAATGTATAGAAATTTCAGGTTATATGATATCAATTAAACGGATTGTAAGATGAAATCCATAATGTTTAAACAGGAAATTTGACGTTTTATGAAACCATCATTTGCAGTTATCGGGTGCGGGAAAGTCGGCGGGACCTTAGGGATGCATCTGGCCGAAGCCGGATACCGGCCTGTGGGGTTTTCCAGCCGGCACATGACATCAGCCCGGCAGGCGGCTGAAATTGCCGGGGTTCCGGATCGCTGTTTTGAAAAGGCCTGGGAGGCCTCAAGACTTGCGGATATTGTGTTTATAACCACCCCGGACGATGTCATTAAAGAGATTTGCCGTACAATGTCTGAAAACAAGGGCTTTGCTAAAAACTCGGTTGTTTTCCACTGCAGCGGCGCTTTGGCATCCACCGAACTGGCGGCGGCCAAATCCGGAAATGCACTGTCCGGTGTAATGACCGGGTCCATGCATCCGCTTCAGAGTTTTGCCGCTAAACAAACCGCCACACCCGGGAATCCGTTTAATAAAATCATGATGGCGGTTGAAGGAGACCCCGCAGCTGTGGAAACGGCCCGGGAAATTGCGAAAGATCTGGGTGCGCAGCCGTTTACCATTACAACGGACGGGAAAATACTATATCATGCCGCTGCGGTAGTGGCGTCCAATTATCTGGTGACACTGATGAATTTATCCATTAAATTAATGGCCGCGTCAGGGGTAGGTGAATCAGAGGCATTTGATATTTTAACCCCCCTGATCAAGGGCACCCTGGCCAACATTGAAAACGCAGGGATTCCGGCCGCCCTGACCGGACCCATTGCCAGGGGTGATGTGGGAATCGTTGAAAAACATGTTCAGGCCATCCGGGCTCTGTCCGGTGAAATGGCCGAATATTACAATCTGAACGGTTTTGAAACCATCAAGGTGGCGAGAGCAAAGGGCACTCTTTCCGAAGATGCGGCAAAGCAGCTGCTGAAGATTTTGAGTCCTGAGTAATAGATATTCTGGGAACCTGCTGGATTTCAAAGTTTTTTATCGACACGCCTTTTCTTTTCCGGAGAGAATAAATTGTCTCAATGGCGGCAATGTCGGGCATTTTTTGCACGTCCAACATTCAACATCCAACGTTGAACATCGAATCATGAAATCGATGCGCTCTGCCAGTTTAATATTTATAAAAACAGGCAGAATACCTTATTCAAAATTCGATGTTGAGCGTTCGATGTTCGATGTTCATAGCTTTCTACCGTTCCCCCTCCTATATTCGATGCAGCTCCAGGGGAGTCTCCTTTAATTTGCCGACTGCCGCCTGAAGGGAATCCTCGTTGGATATGACTGCGACCGATGACACGGTTTTCGCGTCGCCAAAGTAGAGCCGGGCAACTTTTAAAACTTTTTCCCGGTCCAGTTCAAGCAGTCTTCGTTTGAATGCTTTCCGTATTTCGTCGGTTAAGCCGATCAGCTTTCGGTAAAACGCTTTTCCGGCAGCGGAATTCGGCGTATCTGTCCGGTCAATGTCCGCGCAAACCTGCAGGATGGCTTCCTTGATATCTTCATTCGAATATTCGCCTGAAACGATAAATTCCGATGCTGCGTCAAAGACGTTTAATGTATTGAATATATGGGGATCCCTGTAGGATGCAAAACAGAAAAGTCCGTTTTCAAGCTGATAGACGGCAAACCCGCCGTAGGCACCGCCTTTTTCTCTGATCTCACGGTGCAGAAACATGGACCGAAGGATCTTGCTGATAACCGCTAAAGCCGGTGCATGTTCATGGGTGATTCGATCAGTTTGAAATACGCTGGCAACAAAGGATACTGCTGAAGCCGTGCTCCAGCCTTCTCTGACCGGATCTTTTGAAAAGGAAATCGCCGGTGCCTTAAAACCGGTATTTGATCCTGTTCCGATATTCTTTTTCAGAGAATCCGTATATTCGATCGCTTTTTGAATATCGTTTTTTTCACCGATCAGTCCGATGTTTATATTGTTGCTTTTCAAAAGACGTGTGCCGATTTGCTTCAAGTCATCGGCAATGGATTGGAGCCGTGCGTCGGTAAGGTCATCGGTAATTTCTTTGAGGATTTTCAGCTGGTGAATGCCATGCCAGTTTTCGTTATATGCACTGGCTGAAGAAAACGTCCGGGAAGCAAGAGAAATGGCATAACGGTGGCCGCTTGAAACAACCGAAGATTCCATGTTTGACCGATATTCAAGCAGCAGCTGTTTTAATCGCTGAAGGTCGGAAAAGTCATATTCACATAAAAGTTCATCAACCAGCTCAAACATTTTTTGCAGGTTTCGGGAAAGACATTTTGCTGCAAATGACATGATCGGGAGGCATGCGTTTTCTTTTGTTTCGGCGAAATTTGTTCCGGCATTGATGGACAGTCCGATACCCCCGGTATAAAGGTCAATGAGCTGGGCGATTTCGGTGTAGCTGTGGCGAGCCGTGCCGATCAGGGTCAGGGAATGACAGAAAAAAGGGACCAGCGGCACCAGTTCCGGCTTCAGCGGCTGGAGCCCGAGAGCGCTGGTCAGATAAAAAATACCCGATGTCGGCAGTTCATAGCAGCAGGCGTCCGTATTGTCATAGCCCGTGGTTTCTTCAACTGTCTGAATATCCGGTTCGATATCTTCAATTTCAAGTGTGGGCAGGCATTCCAGGTTTTCTTTTGCATCCTGAAGGTCTGCCAGGGCGCGGGTATCTGAATGAATACGTTCGATATCTGATTCTGAAAGATTTTTATGAACCTGAAGCAGCTGCTCAGTCACACGTTTTTTTTCGGTTTCCGCCATGGCCGGATCCGGAAGGAGCAGCAGCCGGGCACGGTGGGAATTATTGAGAAAATATTTTTCAATCTGTTTTTCTAAAAACGGACCTTTTTCCAGTTCTTGAAACAGTCTGTCAATTAACGTGTCAAATTTTAATGAGGAGGTCGGATCTCCATGGTGAAACCAGTCTCCGGACAGGCGAAGCAGGAGTTTGATCCCATAGGGGTAGGGAGAGTTGGTCACTTCCTTACGGTGAAATTCAATCTGGTGAATGGCCGAGTCAACCAGTCCTTTATCAATCCCTTTTGCGACCAGTTCAGTCAGAGTGTCGAATATGATTTTTTCAATGGCTTCAGCAGATGATGCATCCACATCTTTGAGACCGCAGGCGAACATCGTGTCTTTATTTTCCGCATCAAATCCGCTTCCGTCGGAAAGGGTGCTGCCAAGTCCGGAATTAATCAATGCCTTGCGAAGGGGAGAGCCGGAGTTCCCCATCAGCACCTGTTCGAGAATTGTCAGGCTCAAAACCTCAAATGCGTCCCGGATATCTGAGGTCAGCCATGCCAGGCAGACCTGGGACTTTTTGGCGGGATCATCGTTTTCATCAAAAGGGTAGTAGTAAGTCATTTCTTTGGGCGAATCCCAGCGGGGCTGCGAAAGCACGTTGGTGTCCGGGTCAATCCGGATAAAATGGTTTAATACTTTTTCTTCAATAAACCTTAAGTGGTCCTGGAGCGGCAGATTGCCGTAAGTATAAAAAAACGCATTGCTTGGATGGTAATGATGCTTGTGAAATGCCTTGAGCTGTTCATGGGTCAGTTTGGGAATTTGTTCCGGATCTCCGCCGGAGTTGAAACTGTATGTGGTGTCCGGGTATATGGCGTTTAAAAGCGACCGCGACATGACCTGGTCCGGTGATGACATAGCGCCTTTCATTTCATTGTACACCACGCCTTTGTATGTCAGGCGGTCGGTTTTACCGGAGGAGTCACTTGATTCATACTCAAGCCGGTGGCCTTCCTGTTCGAAGCTGAGCCGGTCCAGTTTCGGGAAAAATGCAGAGTCCAGATAGACACCCATCAGGTTATAATAATCTTTTTTGTTCTGGGTGGCAAACGGATACATGGTCCAGTCCGATGCGGTGAGCGCATTCATGAATGTATTCAAGCTTCTTTTAATCATAGAGAAAAAAGGATCGCGGACCGGGTATTTTTCAGATCCGCAAAGGACCGTATGCTCCAGGATGTGAGCAACTCCGGTCGAATCCGCAGGCACGGTTTTAAAGGCGACTGAAAAGGTGTTTTCCGTATCTTCGCTGCTGATATGAATGTGTCTGGCACCTGTCGGGGTGTGTTCCAGTTCATAGAAAAATGACTTGATTCCCGGAAGCTCAGCAATTGTTTTAATCCGGTAACCTGAAATTTGATCATCGGTTTTTATGCCGGGATTGATCGGATCCATATATGTATTCCCCATATAATATTCATTTGATAAAAATTAATAGACAGTTGGGATATATATCAAAAAAAAATCCCAATGGCTATGTAAATATAGATCTTATTTGTTGAATGAATTTAACTGCGGTATTTTGCTGACCGGAACACGAAATGAAATATAAGGCGTAATGTGTATGGGCATCTAACCCGCATTTTTTGTCGAATCCCGGCAGAAAGGGCGGGCCAAGAGCCTGGCAAGAGATTTTTCAATGGTTTCAGGCCTAAACGGTTTTTCAATCAAATCATGAACCCCGGCCTGTTTGGCTTCGGCGGCAACCGCTTTACTCATATAGGCTGTGATTAAAACTTTTAAAGAAGGCCGGCTTAACTCCCGGGTGCGTTTGAAAAATTCAATGCCGTTGATACCCGGCAGCCTGAAATCGGCAATAATAATATCAAACGGCTGTTTTTTGATTAGTTCCATGGCTTGTTCAGCGGTTTCAAGTGCCACCAGATCACATCCTTCGCTTTCGAAAAAAAGACGCATGGAATCTCTTATCCATTCATCATCATCAATGAGCAGCAGGTGCAGATTCTTTATTTTTTCAAAAAAGGTCATTTTATCTTTATTCCATATTATTATCAGTCAAATGGCGGATTGTATCTTGGATTTTATAGTGTTTTTTATCGCAGGCCACCGGTTGATGAATAAAGGAAATGCATAGTTTGTGCCAAGGTTGAACAACCGGTGCAGGGATTGTGTGATTGTCCCGAAGCCCTGAAAACCGGGACTTTTTGTTTAACGGAAATAATTTTTGAATAAATGAAGACGTGAAGGCGGATATTGATATTGAAGTTTTTCGAATTTATCTTTCGAAGAAACTCTAACCGGTGAAAGCCTTTTATAACTAAGGATAAAAGACAGTCAGGGCAGACCGAAGCAACGGCATCCATCCGAATGCCGATTTTATTCCGACGCATCTATTCGTTGAGTAACTTTTTTCTTCGATACCGGAATGTGTGATGATTTATATTGAGGAGCTTTGCGGCTTTGCTTTCGTTGCC